>JBKBPW010000039.1:0-14748 GCA_046292975.1 Thermodesulfovibrionales bacterium | reverse complement strand
TGAGATTGTTGATGAATGCCTCTTCATTGAATGAAAGCTCTTGCCTTTCTTCTTTTGTAATCTCTTGCTTTTCCTCATAAACTATATTCTGAGGAATTTCAGAAAGATTTTCATCAGATTTTTCTTTTAAATCCTTTTCATTATCCATGTCTGTGCCTCCCTGAAAGGACATCTGTAATAAACTCAGATACAGACCTTACCATCGAGATAGCCTTTGCGTAATCCATCCTTTTTGGACCTATCAAACATATAGCACCTGTTGGCCTATCCTTCTCATAATAAGTTGATGCCACGATACTGAAATCCTGCATCTCCTTTATCTGGTTTTCATTGCCTATTATAACCTTCATCCCATCGCTTTTGTAAATAAGTTCATCAATGAGATTAAGGATAAGATGTTTATCCTCAATTGCCCTTACAAGTTCTTTAATTTTTGCAATGTTAAAGAAATCAGGAAGTTCAAAAACCTGAGAGAAACCGTGTATAAAAAGCATATCTTCTGTAAGGAGCGCCTCCCTGCAAAGCCTGATAGATTTTGAGATAAGGGCATCACATATAGTCTTTTCCTTTGCCATCTCGTTAAAGATCAATTCCCTTATCTCCTTTATTGAATAACCCGAAAACCTTAAATTTATATATCTTGCCGCCTCATTCAGTTCGGATTGTGAAAGCGGTGTACTTATATCAAGGATTCTTCTTTTAGTAGTTCCCTCAGCTGTCTCAAAATTGAAAAGGACCTGTGAGGAACTTAATTTTTTAATCTCTATCTTCTTTATCACTGTGTTCCCTTCAAAGGGGTGAGAGGCTATACTAACATAGTGAGTTAAGGTGGCAAGTGACTTTGTTGTTCTTTCAAGCATCAGTTCAATGCTATCTCTAATATCCTCAAGTCTCCTTGTGAGTTCTTTTATGAAAAGGGTGTTTGCCTTCGGTGCATTCATGAGGATATTGTTTACATAGAATCTGAAACCCCTGTCAGTTGGGATCCTTCCTGCTGAGGTATGAGGTTGAAAAAGATAACCGAGTTCTTCAAGATCAGCCATGACATTTCTTATGGTTGCTGAAGAAAGGTCAAAACCGTACTTCTTTGCAATATGTCTTGACCCCACAGGATCAAGCCGCTGAATATAACTCTCCACAACAGCTATTAATATCTTTTTAGCCCTCTCGTCAAGCATATCAACCACCTTTAGCACTCTCGGTGCGAGAGTGCTAAAATTAATATAGCAACTCCTGAAAGCCTATGTCAAGTAAAGGAGGCACTCCCTTATTATCCTTGCTGCCATTAAGGATGTTATCCCTGATGGATCAAAAGGTGGTGAGACCTCTACTATATCAAAACCGGAAAGCCTTATTCCTTTCAAGCTCCTTAGAAATGAAAGAATTTGCTCGGGTCTCCATCCACAGGGTTCAGGAGTCCCTGTACCTGGTGAATAGGCAGGATCAAGCACATCTATATCAATGGAGATATACACATCCTTATCCTTAAGACCTTTAAAGAACTCCTCGGAAGGAGGTTGAGGAGAATAATATATCCCGGAAGACCTATAATATTCTGCCTCCTCTCTTGAACCAGATCTTATGCCAAACTGGAAGATCCTCTGAGGAGGGATTATCTCGCTTATCCTTCTCATTACTGTAGCATGGGATAATCTAAGGCCATTGTATTCATCTCTCATATCAGCATGGGCATCGAGGGTCACAATATAAATTTCCTTAAACTTTTGTGAAAGGATATCCACAACGGGATAGGTAAGAAGATGTTCTCCTCCAATAATAACAGGCAGGCTCCCTGAATCAAGAAGATATTTTATAGCCTCTTTTATTTCCTCAACTGCCTTTTCAATTGATCCTGAAAGAAGGAGGTCTCCTTTATCAGCGAATCTGATATTATGGAGATCACCTCCGCCCAGAAGATCATATTCTTCCAGACCATAGGAGGCCTCTCTTATGGCAACGGGAGCAAATCTCGTTCCAGGTCTATAGGATGTACTTAGATCAAGGGGTATTCCGATTATTGTAAAAGGACCCTCTTCAGAACTTGCCATGAAGGATCTTGTCTTTTCAAATACCGGCATCTTTTAAAAA
Organism: Thermodesulfovibrionales bacterium; assembly: GCA_046292975.1. Taxonomy (GTDB): domain Bacteria; phylum Nitrospirota; class Thermodesulfovibrionia; order Thermodesulfovibrionales; family CALJEL01; genus CALJEL01. The sequence continues at coordinate 12,660 of JBKBPW010000039.1, read as the reverse complement.
CTTTGGTAGCACAAAGGATGCCCTGTGAATATCAGGGGTATAATATCTGGTTTCAAATTCTGGAGTCCTCTGAGGGATGGAAGGATCATATTTTTTTGATCCTGCTATAAAACTCCAGTATCCTGATGGATAGGTTGGAACAGGTGAGGTATAGAGTTTATATACAGGAAAGACCTTTTCTATAGAGGTCTTTACCTTTTTTATAAGGTTGGTGTGCAGAAAGGGTGATTCAGACTGGGTTACAAGTATCCCATCCTTTTTTAATGCCCTATAGCAATCCCTATAAAAGGATTCTGAAAAAAGACCTTCTGCAGGTCCAACAGGATCAGTTGAATCAATTATTATGATATCAAATCTGTTTTCCTGTTGCTGAACATATTTTATACCATCGGCTATCTCAACCCTGAATCTTGAATCTCCCTCAAAGGAACCGTAGAAGGGAAGAAATTTTTTAGAAACCTCAACAACATCTCTATCAATCTCTACAAGGATCGCCTCTCTTATAATTCTGTGTTTAAGTATTTCCCTTAGGGTACCACCATCTCCACCACCTATAACAAGTATGCTCTCAGGTGAGGGATGACTCAAAAGTGGTACATGCGTTATCATCTCATGATAAAAGAATTCATCTTTTTCAGTTGTCTGAAAGGTTCCATCAAGGAATAACACTCTGCCAAATTGATAGGAGTCTACCATAAGGATCTCCTGATATGGTGAGGTCTTTCTGTAGAGCGTTTCCTTTATCTTTATTCCAAGGGATAGGTCAGGAGTCTGTTTTTCTACTAACCACAATTCTGTTTCTGGCATCTTTCACCTTAATACCACAAGGGGACTGCTGCAAAGGCACAGCCTATCTTTTTTACTATATGATCAACAGCCTTTACATAAATCTGATTTAAAGGAAGCCCTCTTACCTCAAAGGCCTCCTTGAGCATATCAACAACCTTCTCCTCTGCCACCTCTTTTGAGCAATAACCTGAAAACTCCATTATCACTCCATAGCTATCCTTTTTTGAAATACCAACAGCTACAGATGCTGATATGAGTCTGCCCTCCTCAGAAGATATAAGGGCACCATAAGCTATGGGAAGAAGAATCCCTGGCTGAATATCCACTGTCTCATGATATACCGCTCCAGGGGGAAGGATGCTGCTCACCTTAAGCAGATTTACATTGCCCACTCCTGCAAGGAGCAAGGACCTGTCAAAGGCTGTAAGCTCTGTTTTTCCCTCTGAGGCAGCTCCAACAAGTGAAAATTTTGTGGGCATGGGAAGCCCGGGTAGTAGGAATTCTCTTGTTAATGTCCTCTCTTCTGTCTCTGTCAACTTTACCTCTCCTTTCCTTGATTTTTATATCAAGAAATTTATAGTTTTATTAGCAAAGTATTATAAACTAATCTGTCCCTTGAATCAATAAAAAAAATTCATCTTGGCTTTCTTATCTGAAGCAACCTCTTTGCAGCAGCCCTGACCACCTCTGATACATTCCTGTTCTTTTCCAGAAGTTCAAGATCCCTTGTTTTAAGGGCTGACACAAAACCAACTGCTATACCAGGTGGTGTCTTGGGATTTGTTACCAGTGCCTGAATTATGGAATAGTTTTTCATCCAGTCCCTGTTATTTGCTATGAGTCTCAGTGCCTCTTCAGGAATAGACCTCTGTCTTGCTATCATCTCTATCTCTGATTCAGTTATCTTTGGGTTCTCTATTACGCTCAATACCACATCCTTATTTGTATCCTTAATAAGGATTGACCTTATCTCCCGTCCACCTCTCATGGCAAGAAGCCTTCTTTTTGGGACAGGAAGCCTCTGAATCTTCATTAAAAGGCTCTCCTTTTTTCTTTCCTCTTTTTCCTCTGTAATAACAGGCCTTGCCGGTGTTATCTGTGATACCTTCTGTAAAACAGGAATGTTAAGGAGGCTAGCCACTTCTGTCTTTATTTCTTGCGGGGTATTATGATGCTCAAAGAGAAGTTTAAGTATTTCAGGTCTCTGTTTATTTGCATGAAGGATTTCATTGAATATATTGCTGTCTGAGGCATCCTCAATAAGTATCTCAATGACATCAGCTGATGTCATTGAGAGGTCCAATCCTATAGCTCGCTGTTCTTCCATCACTCCTTTTTCAGGTATAAAAAGTATTCCACATTTCCCTTCTGTCCTTCAAGGGGTGATCTGAAACTGCCTATAACAGAAAACCCCATACCCTTTGCTTCATTTGCTACCATCTCAACTGCCATAAGTCTCTTTGCCTCATCCCTTACTATACCGCCCTTTCCTACATCCTTTCTACCAACCTCAAATTGTGGTTTCACAAGGCACAATGCCTCTCCCGCAGGTTTCAGAAATTCTATTACCCGTGGAAGGACCTTTGTAAGGGATATAAAGGATACATCTACTGTAGCTATATCTATAGCCTCAGGTATGGCATCCCGCTCAAGGTATCTGATATTTGTTCTTTCAAAAAGTATAATCCTTGAATCCTTCCTCAAGCTCCAGGCAAGCTGTCCATATCCAACATCTATACAATAGACCTTTCTGGCTCCATGCTTCAGAAGACAATCAGTAAAACCACCTGTAGAACAGCCCACATCCATAGCAACCTTATCTGTTACATCAATCCTGAAATGTAAAAGGGCTGCTTCAAGTTTAAGACCTCCCCTGCTCACATAAGGAAGCTCTTCACCCTTTAGTTGTATATCTCTCTGAGGATCTATCAATGTCCCTGGTTTTGTGCAGGCATGACCATCAATAAAAACCTTACCCTCCATTATGAGGTATCTTGCCCTCTCTCGGGTGCTCACAAGACCCCTCTCAACAAGCACCCTGTCAAGCCTCTCTTTTTTCATCTTCAGGACAAGATCTCAGCATCTTCCGCAAGATAGGTGGTAGTAACAGAATGCTCTGTCCAGTCTTCTCTTGACTCACAGTGTAACTGTAGCCCTTTCCATTAATAGAAGCGCTGAATTTATTATCCCTGCCTTATCCAGACCATATCTCTGTCTCAGCTCCTGCTGAGTCCCGTGTTCCACAAACTGATCAGGTATGCCCAAAGACCTTATATGGATATCCCGTAGACCCACCCTCTGGAAAAACTCCATTACTGCACTTCCAAAACCTCCGATCAGGGCATTATCTTCAACAGTAATTATCCTTTTTATCCTGCCAGCCAGAGAATAGATAAGGGATTCATCAAGGGGTTTTACAAATCTTGCATTCACTACTGTCGCATCAATATCCATCTTTTTTAATTCCTCTGCAGCCTCTATTGCAGGAGCCACCATATTACCAATAGCAAGAATGAGGAGATCATCTCCGCTCATCAGTACCTCTGCCTGTCCAATATCAAAGGGATTCCTCTGACCTTCTATGATAATAGCCTTCCCCCTGGGGTATCTTATGGCTGAAGGACCATTGATCCTCAGGGAAAGTTCAAGCATCTCCTTTAATTCAATGCCATCTTTGGGAGCCATTATAATCATATCCGGTATGAGCCTTAAATAGGAAAAATCAAATTGACCCTGATGGGTGGCCCCATCTTCGCCAACTATACCTGCCCTGTCAACACAGAATGTAACAGGGAGCCTCTGGATACAGACATCGTGTATAATCTGGTCAAAGGCCCTTTGAAGAAAAGTAGAATATATTGCCACATAAGGTCTCAAACCCTCTCTTGCAAGCCCTGCGGCAAAGGTTACAGCATGCTGTTCAGCAATACCCACATCATAAAGTCTTTCAGGAAACCTTTCATAAAAACAATTAAGACCTGTGCCGTCCTTCATTGCAGCTGTAATAGCTATAATCCTTTTATCCTTTGGGGCAAGTTCTGTGAGGTATTGACCAAAAAGCTCACTATAGGTCTGCTGGGTTGACTTTACAGGACTGCCGGTCTCAAGACTGAAAGGCCCTACACCATGGAAGACACAGGGATCCTCCTCTGAATATTTATATCCTTTGCCCTTCTTGGTTATTACATGCAGAAGCACAGGTCCTTTTATATCCCTTAATTTTTTAAGGGTTGAAATGAGAAGCTCTATATTATGACCATCAATGGGACCGAGATATTCAAAACCAAGCTCCTCAAAAAGGAGGCCAGGAGGTAAGAATATCCCTTTCAATGTCTCCTCTGCCTTTTCTGCAAGTCTTGACACAGGTTCACTGAATTTTCTGGGGATGTTCTTAAGTATCTGTTTTGTCTCATCCTTGAATTTTCTATAAAGATTCCCTGTTAAAATCCTGTTCAGGTATTCTGCGAGGGCTCCCACATTCTTTGATATGGACATCTCGTTGTCATTCAGTATTACTATGAGGTCCTTTTTCCTCTGACCTGCGTGATTCAGTGCCTCAAAGGCCATGCCTGCTGTAAGGGCTCCATCTCCAATAACTGCTATCACCCTCTTTTGCTCTCCTTTGATATCCCTTGCCTCAGCCATTCCAAGGGCTGCTGATATGGATGTAGAACTATGGCCTGTTCCAAAGGCGTCATGAGGACTTTCCTCTATCCTTGGAAATCCAGAGATGCCTCCTGATTTTCTTAATGTATGAAATACACTATATCTACCTGTGAGAAGTTTATGAGGATAGGACTGGTGACCCACATCCCATATTATCCTGTCATGAGGAGAATTAAAGACATAGTGAATGGCTATAGCAATTTCAACAACACCAAGGTTAGAGGCAAGATGACCTCCGTTTTTTGAGACAGTCTCAATTATAACCTGTCTTATCTCAGAGGCTAAATCCTTTAGTTCCTCAATACTCAGTCTCTTTATGTCTTCTGGTCCTTTTATGGATTCAAGCATTATGAGCTCCTTTTTAATAAATAAAGGGCGACCTCCTTAAGGGGTTCAGCTCCCTTTCCAAGACCTGATATTAATTCAATTGCCTCTTCCACAAGCTCCCTTGCCTTCTGCCTTGATCTGTCAAGCCCATAGAGTCTTGGATATGTCAGCTTCTTTTTCTTCTCATCAGAACCAGTGGGCTTCCCTGTCTTAGAGGGATCACCTGTAAGGTCAAGGATATCATCTATTATCTGAAAGATCATGCCGATATTATTTCCATATCCTGTAAATAATGATAGGACATTGTCATCACTTTCAGCAAGTATGGGACCAAGCCTTAGAGAGGCTGTTATAAGAGCAGCAGTCTTATGACTGTGAATAAATTCAAGGGTATCCTTATCAGGCTCAGAGTTTTCAGAAAGTATATCCTGTGCCTGACCTGCAACCATACCATACAGTCCTGCCTTCTGGGCTATGTCTTTCACAGCCCTGAGAAGTGCCCTATCTGAAAGCCCTCCCTCATTGGTTGTGAGCATATTAAATGCCTCTGTAAGAAGTCCATCCCCAGCAAGGATTGCCATTGCCTCTCCATAGACTCTGTGATTAGTAGGCTTTCCCCTTCTCATGTCATCATTGTCCATTGCGGGGAGGTCATCATGGATAAGGGAATAGGTATGAATCAATTCAAGGCTGCTTGCCTGGGGAAGTATCCTTAAAGGATTCTCCCCAAGGCATTCATAAGACATGAGGGAAAAAACAGGCCTGATCCTTTTTCCACCGGCAAATAGGCTATATGTCATGGCTGAGTGAAGAATCTCAGGCATTATCTTTGGATAAAAATATCTCTCAAGGTAGGAATCTACAAGCTCTCTTTTTTCTTCTAAGTATTTTTGTATGTCCATTTTATCTGACTAACAGGAATTTAAAAGTCACCTCTTCTATTCCCATTCAATTGTGCTTGGGGGTTTAGAACTTATATCATAGACAACCCTGTTCACACCACTAACCTCATTTATTATCCTCAATGAAATCATTTCAATAAGGTCATAGGGAAGCCTTGCCCAGTCTGCTGTCATTCCATCAAGGCTCGTTACAGCCCTTACTGCAATAACATTCTCATAGGTCCTCTCATCACCCATAACTCCAACGCTTTTGACAGGCAAAAGCACGGCAAAGGCCTGCCAGAGTTCCCTGTAAAGCCCTGCCCTCTTTATCTCCTCAAGGACAATGGAATCAGCCTCTCTGAGGATCCTCAATTTATCCTCTGTGACCTCACCAATGCATCTTATCGCAAGGCCCGGTCCTGGAAAGGGATGCCTCCAGCAGATCTCTTCTGGAAGGCCAAGCTCTTGACCGAGGAGCCTTACCTCATCCTTAAATAACTCTCTTAAGGGTTCAATAAGCTTGAGTTTCATAACCTCAGGAAGCCCTCCAACATTATGATGAGTCTTTATCACAGCTGAAGGTCCCTTAAAAGAGACACTCTCAATAACATCGGGATAAAGGGTACCCTGCGCGAGGAACTCCACATCCTTAATCTTTTTTGCTTCTTCTTCAAAGACCTTTATAAATTCATTCCCTATTATCTTTCTCTTTTTTTCAGGGTCGATAACACCCTTAAGTTTCTTAAGAAATCTCTTTGAGGCATCAACATATTTAAGAGGGATATGAAAGTTTTCTTCAAAAGTCTTCCTGACCTTATCTGCCTCTGCCTTTCTTAAAAGACCATTATCAACGAATATACAGGTAAGATTATCACCTATAGCCCTGTGTACAAGAAGGGCAGTTACAGAGGAATCAACCCCGCCGCTTAAGGCACATATAACCTTTTTACCATTCACCTCTTCCCTGATGCCCTTTATAGCCCATTCAATAAATGACCTCATCTCCCAGGAAGGTCTACAGTGACATATCTCATAAACAAAATTCTGGAGGATCTTGAGCCCGGATTCTGTGTGAACCACTTCTGGATGGAATTGCAGGGCATATAGCCTTCTTGAGTCATCTGCCATGGCAGCTATTGAAGAATTCTCTGTATGTCCGATAACATGAAATCCTGGAGGCATCTCCTCAATCCTGTCGGCATGGCTCATCCATACCTTTGTTTTTGGAGGTATATCTTTGAAAAGACCTTTATTATCATCTATTATAAGTTCTGCCCTCCCATATTCACGTCTCTGAGCCCTTGCTACCTTTCCACCGAGCATATGGGCTATGGCCTGCATTCCATAACAAATCCCGAGGATAGGTATTCCAAGCTCAAAGATTCTTCTATCAGGTAAAGGAGCCCCTGGATCATAAACGCTGCTTGGTCCACCTGAAAGTATGATGCCCTCTGGATGGAAGGCACGTATCTTTTCTATGGAGACATTAAAGGGAAATATCTCTGAATAGACCTTACTCTCCCTTATACGCCTTGCTATGAGCTGGGTGTATTGAGACCCAAAATCAAGGATAAGAATCCTCTGTGACTGTATCTCTACCATTCACGCCTGTAATTAGGAGCCTCTTTTACAAGGATAACATCATGGACATGACTTTCCCTCAGACCTGCCTGAGTTATCTGTACAAACCTGGCCTTTTTCCTTAACTCCTCAAGATTCCTTGCACCGCAATATCCCATTCCTGATTTTAATCCGCCTATTAATTGATGAACTGTATTAGCTAAAGGTCCTTTATAAGGAACCCTTCCTTCAACACCTTCTGGAACAAGTTTTTTGGGCTCTACATCCTGCTGACCGTATCTGTCTCTTGTTCCCTGCATCATTGCACCCAGTGAACCCATACCCCTGTATTCCTTATAACTTCTTCCCTCATAAAGCACTATCTCACCAGGGGCCTCATCAGTACCTGCAAAGAGGCTACCTATCATAACACTTGTTGCGCCAGCAGCAAGTGCCTTTGTTATATCACCTGAGTATTTTATTCCACCATCTGCAATAATAGGTATCTTATATCTCTTGGCTACATTATAACACTTCATAATAGCAGTTATCTGGGGGACACCTGCACCAGCAACCACCCTTGTTGTACATATAGACCCGGGACCTATACCAACCTTTATGGCATCAGCACCTGCCTTTATAAGGTCAAGGGCACCTTCTTCAGTAGCCACATTGCCTGCAATAATATCTATATGAAGTTTCTTTTTCAAACTTTTAAGCGTATCAATAACTGCCTTTGAATGGCCATGGGCTGTATCAATCACTATTACATCAGCGCCTGCCTTTGCAAGAAGCTCTGCCCTGTGAATAGCCTCTTCTCCAACTCCCACGGAGCCACCTACCATAAGCCTGCCAAGCCTGTCCTTGCAGGCATTTGGGTATTTCTTTCTCTTTTCAATATCCTTAATTGTTATAAGACCTTTAAGGTTAAAATCCTTATCAACTATCGGGAGTTTTTCAATCTTGTATTTATGGAGTATTTCCTTTGCCTCATCAAGGGTTGTGCCAACAGGCGCTGTTATCAGTCTCTCCTTTGTCATGACCTCATAAACCTTTTTCTTCATATTTGTCTCAAATCTCATATCCCTGTTAGTTATAATACCTATGAGTTTTCCATTCTTTGTAACAGGGATACCCGATATCTTGTATGTGGACATAAGTTTTTCAACCTCAGCAAGTGTTGCATCAGGGTCCACTGTAACAGGGTCAATTATCGTACCACTTTCTGATTTCTTGACCTTATCAACCTCCTTTACCTGCCTTTCAATAGACATTGCCCTGTGAATTATTCCGATTCCACCTTCCCTTGCAATAGCAATAGCAAGATTTGCCTCTGTTACTGTGTCCATAGCAGCACTTACAAGAGGTATATTGAGCTTAATATGCCTGCTCAGGTATGTTGTAAGGTCTACATCCTTTGGCAGGACATCAGAACGGGCAGGGAGTAATAAAACATCATCAAAGGTTAAACCATACTCTATTATCTTTTTTTGCATCCTCTCAAACTCCTTTTTAGGTTAAATTTTAACATTTAGAGGCTTGAGAAGGCAAATTCAGTAAATAAGAATACCTGCTATTCCTGCACCAACGATTATAAAGGTTGGATCAATCTTTGTGAAGGTAATAAAAGCAAAGGAAAGAAGAGCTATAAAACCTGTATAAGGATCTGTAATGGAGACCTTCCCAAGGGATATTGCTGTTGCCATTAAAAGACCAACCACAGCAGGTTTAATACCCTTAAAGCCTGCATCCACAAAAGGAGATTCCCTGAATCCCTGATAATAGTAGCTTATCAATGTAACCACAATAAGGGATGGTAGATATGAGCTTATGGTAGCACCGATAGCACCTGCAATTCCGAAGATCTTGTAGCCAATAAAGGCATTCATGATTGTAAGGGGTCCTGGTGTGACCTGACCCACTGCAATCGCCTCTATGAATTCCTGGTGGGTGACCCAGTGAAGTTTCTCAACCAGTTCCTTTTCAAGTAGTGGTATCATTACATAGCCGCCACCAATGGTAAAGAGATTTATATAAAAGAGTATAAAGAAAAATTTAAACATTTCTTCTCCTGTAAAGAATTAATCCAGTCAATCCACTGAGGACTAAGAGCATAATGGGGTTTATCTTTAAAATTGCAAGAATAAATACCGCAAGTCCGATGGCAATAGCTGAGGAGCTATTCAGAATCTTTTTGCCAAGTTTATATATGACACTCAGCAGAAGACCAACAACAGCTGCACCTATTCCTTTTAAAAAGGCCTTTACAGAGCCTATCTCGCGATATTTTATATAAATATAACCAAGGATAATCACTATTATTAGTGATGGAAGGACCTGTCCTATAATGGTTATCAATGCACCCTTTAATCTCCTCAGGCGGTAACCTATAAAAATACCTGTATTTATTATTGGAGCCCCTGGTGTAAGCTGACCTATGGCAACTGCCTCACTGAATTCCTCTTCATTAAGCCATTTATTTTTATGAACAAGTTCTCTTTCAAAAAAGGCAAGCATTGAATAGACACCACCAAAGGCAAAGGAACCTATCTTAAGAAAGACAAGGAATATGTTTTTTAATGAAGGCTCTTTCATTTTAATGCCCCTTTAAGTTTGTGAATCTCCCTGAGTGCATCCTCCTTTGTCCTGACCTTACCGGAAAATTGAAGTGCCAATAGCTTTTTTAAAAGAATCCCGATGTGTCTGGATTTTATATCACTGCCTTTTACAATATCAAGCCCTGTAATAAGTGGATTTTTTAAAGTCTCTTTAAATCTTTTGGCCTCCTTAAGCAATCTCCTGTTTGAAAGTAAAAAACCAAGACCTTCCGGGAAATCCTTGATATCATAAAATACCTCAAAGAGCTTCTTTTTGTCCTGAAAAAATTCAGGTCTCCACACACTCAATACCTTATGAAAGGCTTCAAGGAGTCTCTCATTTTTTTTGCTGAGTTTTATGAGCCATTTCTTTTTTTTATAGCTCAGGCATACAAGTCTCAGAAAGCCCAGTTCATTAATCCGCTGTGAGAAGGTAATCTCAGGCATATAAGCTTTATTTTTTTTATAAAAAACAGAAAGTTTTTTAAATTTTTTAAAGTTATTTATAATATCAGCTTCTTTAATATCCAGAATTACCTGCAAAATTTTATCATCAATAGCCACCTTTAAGTGCCTATCGGGTTGTTCTAAATTTAAAAGCTTTATTAATTCTGAGGTAACTCTTTCTTTTGCAGAGGTCTTTAGCAGGACTCTCAGCCCTGAAAGCACTCTTCTGGTCAATGGGTCTATGGAACACCTATTTTCAGCAGCAAGTCTGTAGGCCCTGAGGATCCTGAGAGGGTCAGAACGAATATTATCACTTGAAATAATCCTGATAACCCTCCTTTTTATATCCCTTAATCCTCCATGTAAGTCTATTATTTGATCTTGAGGAGACCAGGCAATGCTGTTAATTGTGAAGTCTCTCTTGCAGAGGTCTCTTTCTATTGTTTCATCTGTAAAGGTAATATCTATCTCCTGATCCTTAAGGACAAACCTTGCAAGATTTTTTAAAGTAAAAAAGCTTCCCCCAAGACTTTTTGAGATTTTTTTAATCTTCTCATAATCAGGTTTTCCTGTAACAACATAATCCCTGTCATTTGAGCTCTTACCAAGAAGAAGATCTCTTATATACCCACCAACAAGAAAGGCAGAGGGAAATTCCTTTCTGACAAGATTTGTAATAGGATCTTTTTTAAGTATTGCTGTTATGTCTTTTGACTTCCTTACAGGAAGTCCTAACATTTGAGGCTTCATAATGTGCTTGCCACTATCTTTGGTATCTCCTCTGCTATAAGATGACATTCAAAACGGACTACCCTCACCTTATCCTGAGCCATGTCCCTTGCCATATGGCAGAGTTTCCTCAGTATCTTAAATCTTTTACCATAATAAAGCCAGTAAAAAAAAGTAAGGGGCTCTGTGTAAGTCATATCTTTTAATTCCTTCTCTTCAAGTCCTGCCTTAATAAGGATATTTTTAATCAGATAACTGGAAAGGTCATCACTCCATAAAATCACATTGAATAGGCCTGACCAGTTAAGACATAGATGAACCCTCAGCGCTTCTAAGGTGCTGATTTTAAGGATTTCTTTTATAATATCAGTGTCTACAATATAGGAATTATCAGGAAGATTAAACAGTTCCTTGTGGGCTATCCTGGTTATCTCATTCTGGCACAGGGCTATCTCCTGCAAGTTCAACCTCTTTTTTTCATTATCGTCAGGGTCTCAATATGATAGGTATTGGGAAAGAAGTCAAACATCTCTATACCCTGGGTCTCATATCTATCAGATAATTTTCTTATATCTCTTGCAAGTGTTGCTGGATTGCATGATACATAATAGATCCATTCAGGTCCTGCCTCAATTACCCTCTTCAATGCCCTGTCTGTCATGCCTGGCCTGGGTGGATCAATGATAATGATATTATAATGACCTGAGGGTTTAAATCTTTCTATGGAGGAGTTTATGATTTTACAATTTTTAATCTCATTTAACTCAATATTTCTTTTAAGGTCATTAAAGGCAAAGATATTTTCCTCAACAGCTGTTATCTCCTTAACCTTTCTTGAAAGTGGAATAGAAAAATTTCCTGCACCAGCATAAAGATCCAGAACTCTAACATTGCTATCATATATTAATTCAGAAATTCTCTTAATCAGGACCTTATTAAGCTCCCAGTTTATTTGAAAGAAACTTCTTGAAGATACAGTATAGGAAAGGCCGTCAAGGTTAAGGGAAATATATTCAGACCCAAAAAATTTATTTTCAAAGGTGATATCTGAAATCTCCTGAGAAAGGAGTTGTACTATATCATCATTGTAATTAATTCCCTTCAGATAAACAAGGGCCTCTTTTCCATTGCTTGATATATGAACCTCTTTTAAAAACCTGTAATTAGAAAGTCTCTGTAAAAGAGGCAGTAAAGAATTAATCCTGTCAATCATAAGTGGACAGGATTGAAGGGGTATTAATTCCCTGCTTGCCTCTTTATAAAAGCCGATGCCTGATCTGTCAATCTTAAACTGTGCCCTGTATCTATAGTTGTAAGGTCTTAGTGATCTGACTGGTATTATCTCTAACTCAAGCCTGGATATCCTCTTGAGGATGTCCTTCAGGACCTCTGCCTTAATATTAAGCTGATAATCATAATCAGCATGCTGTAACTGACAGCCTCCACAAAGACCATAAACCTCACAGACAGGCTTTATCCGCCACTGAGAGGGCTCAATTATTTCTAAAACCCTTGCAATAGAGTAATCCTTTTTCTTTTCCTCTATCTTGATATCAACAACTTCATCAGGAAGGGCACCTTTTACAAAGATAACACCCTCTCCTTCCTGTCTTGTAAGGGTATAACCACCATAAACAGGAACACCTGCCTTTATCCTTATA
>JBKBPW010000038.1:0-14864 GCA_046292975.1 Thermodesulfovibrionales bacterium | reverse complement strand
CAGGCACAGAAAAAAACTGAACAGAGAGTTGAAGAGTTAGCTCAGGCACAGAAAAAAACTGAAGAGAGGCTTGAAGAATTAGCTCAGGCACAGAAAAAAACTGAAGAGAAAGTGGCTGAACTCGCTGAGGCTCAAAAGAGAACTGAATCAGAGATAGAAAAACTTGTCAGAGGTCTCAATGAGGTGAGAAGGGATGTAGGTGGATTGAGCAGGACCATGAGTTATGCCTTTGAGAATGAGGCCTTCAGGATGCTTCCTAAATTTTTAAAGGAAAGATACGATATTGAGATAATAGAAAGATTCATCAGGGAAGAGATACTGGGAAAGGAAATCAATATATTTGCTAAAGGTAGAAAAAACGGTAAGGAAATCTATATAGTGGGAGAATCAAAATTAAGGCTTGATGAAAGAAGGGATCAGGGCATAGATGAGATACTGGAAGAGCTTGAGGATAAGGTCAGGGCAGTGAAAAAGGAATTCGGTGATGTAGAGATTGTACGCCTGCTTATAACCCATTATGCAACAAAGGGGTTTTTAAAGGAAGCCTCAAAAAGAGGTATAATAGTTATACAGAGTTTTGAATGGTAGAGATATGAAGCCTTTTATATCAATATGTTTTCTCCTTATCCTTCTTTCCTGTGCACCACCTGTGCTTAAAAAAGAGGTCATTACACAGGCAGCTGTAGCCACTCCTTCTGAGATAAAGGCATCCCCTGAGACCTCAAAGGGAAGGCTCTTTGTCCTTGGAGGTCTTATTGTTGGAGTAAAAAACGAGCAGGCTGGTTCTGTAATTGAGGCTATATTTATGGATGTGGATCAAAAAGGTTACCTTAAAGAAGGACAATACGGGCAAAGGTTTCTGGCAAAGACAAAGGACTTCATAGACCCTGTTATATACAAGGCAGGAAGGACAGTCACCATAGCTGGAGAATTTTCTGGTATTGAAAAGGGCAGGATAGGTGATATGGAATATGAATACCCTGTCTTTGAGATAAAAGACCTCTATCTCTGGCCTGAAGAAAAGATATACCCTACACCACCGCCATGGTGGTATGACCCCTGGTATTATTACTGGTGGTATGACCCCTGGTGGAGATACAGGTATCCACCTTACTGGTATTATTGAAAACAGAAGTGTTAACATGTCTGAGACAAAACTCATTCATGACATAATAGTAAACTCACTCAAAAAGCGACTATCAAGGGGATTCCCGGATATAAAAATAAACCTCTATGGAGAAAAGAACCATACCTTTAAAGACCTCTATCCAGACATTATAATCTCAAGTCACGGCATGGTCATATCCATAATAGAGGTTGAGACAGAGGACACCCTCTTAGATGGGAAATTGAATGACTGGAAGAGACTCATAGAGCAAGGCATAAAATTAACAGTAGTTGTGCCAAAGACAGAGAAGGTTAAGCTTACAGATATGCTCTGGAGTAATGGCCTGGCTGGCAGGATAGGAATAGGTACCTATGAGATAAATATAAACCTTCCGTGACTGTTACTTCCACCAACAATCACTCCACCTTTGTGTGCCTTATCATCTTTCCCTCAACCATATAAACAACCATCTCAGCTATATTTGTGGCATGGTCTGCTATGCGTTCAAGGTATTTTGCAATATAGGTGATTTTCACAGCCCTTGATACAGTCTTAGGATCCTGAATCATGAAGAAGAGTAGTTCATTAAATACCTGAACAGTGAGTCTATCAACCTCGTCATCCCTCTTTATGACATCATAGGCAATATGTGGCTCCCTTCTTACAAAGGCATCAAGGACATCTATAAGCATACCCTGAGCAATCTCTGCCATCCTTGGTATATCTATATAGGGTTTAAGGGGCGGTTCCTCATTCAGTTCAATGGCCCTCTCACAGATGTCCTCTGCAAGGTCACCCATCCTCTCAAGGTCTGTAGTTATCTTCATGGCAGTTGTTATAAATCTTAAGTCTCCTGCCTTTGGCTGTCTGAGGGCTATGAGTCTTATGCATTCCTCATCTATCTCAACATCAAGGGCATTTATCTGGTGATCCTTTTTAATAACCTCCCTTGCAAGGTCACTATCCCTCTCAACAAGGCTCTTTATTGAATCCCTTATAGCTGCCTCCACAAGGAGCCCCATCCTCAGGACCTTTTCTTTTAAATTCCTCAGTTCATCATCAAATACTGACATTTATCCAAACCTCCCTGTTATGTATTCCTCTGTTAATTTCTCCGAGGGATTTGTGAATATCTTATCGGTCTTTCCGAATTCAATGATCTCTCCAAGGTACATGAAGGCTGTATAGTCCGATACCCTTGCTGCCTGCTGCATATTGTGAGTAACTATGAGGATGGTCACCTCCTTTTTTAACTCTACCATAAGTTCCTCTATCTTTGCTGTTGCAATCGGGTCAAGTGCAGAGGTGGGTTCATCAAAAAGCAGAATCCTTGGATTTGTTGCAAGTGCCCTCGCGATGCAGAGTCTCTGCTGCTGACCACCTGAAAGGTCATAGGCAGGTTTATGAAGCCTGTCCTTAACCTCATCCCAGAGTGCCGCACCCCTAAGGGATTTCTCCACAATCTCGTCAAGATAGCTCTTTTTATTTATTCCCCTTATCCTCAATCCATAAACAACGTTCTCGTAGATTGATTTCGGAAAGGGATTTGGTTTCTGAAATACCATGCTTATCTGCATCCTAACCTCTATAGGGTCAACCTGTGGTGATAAGATGTTGAGATTGTCAGGATAGAGGACAATCTCCCCTACGTACCTGTTGCCAGGATAAAGGTCATGCATCCTGTTAAAGCACCTGAGAAAGGTGGTCTTTCCACAACCAGAAGGACCAATAAGGGCAGTAATCTTTCTCCTTGCAACAGGAAGGTTAATATTCTTTAAAACATGATTCTTTCCATAATAAAAATTTAAGCCCTTTGCCTCTGCCTTTAATTCATCTACCATTTTATCATTCTCCTGAATCTATATCTTATATAAATAGCAAAGCCATTCATGAGCAGTGTTATAATCATCAGGACAATACTTGCGGCAGCTGCATTAACATGAAAACCCTTCTGGGGTCTTGATACCCAGTTAAATATCTGGACAGGCAATACTGTAAATGAATCAAAGAGCCATTTAAAAGACACAAAGGGAAAATCAGAGCTGATTGGTGATGATGGAAGAAAGGCAACAAAGGTTAGGGCACCAATTGTTATAAGTGGTGCTGTCTCGCCTATTGCCCTTGAAAGCCCTATAATTATACCTGTAAGTATTCCACCCATTGAATAGGGAAGGACATGCCATCTTATGGTCTGCCATTTTGTAGCACCACAGGCATAAGAGGCCTCTCTTATTGACTGAGGTATTGCCCTTATAGCCTCCCTTGTTGCCATTATAACAATGGGGAGAATCAAAAGCGCCAGGGTCAAACCACCTGTGAGGATGCTCTCTCCAGCCCCAAGGATATAGACAAAGATACCAAGTGCAAGGAGACCATAGATAATTGATGGGACACCTGCAAGGTTTGCTATATTTATCTCGATGAAATTGGCAAACCAGTTCTTCTTTGCATATTCCTCCAGATATATCCCGGCACCAATACCAATGGGTATTGCAGCAAGGGCAGTAATGAATATTATCAAAAGGCTTCCAACCCAGGCACTGAGAATCCCTGCCTCTTCAGGAAATCTTGATGGAAAGGAGGTAAAGAATTTCAATGTAAGCCTCGGTGCACCATCAATAAAAAGGTCAACAAAAAGAACAGTGATTATTCCAAGCCCTATAAAACAGAACACCAGGCCTGTTATTGCAAAGGCTGCATCAAGGTATTTTGAGACTTTTATCCTGTATTCCATTAGTATCTCTCCCTGAATTTCATTCTTAAAAGGAAGCTCAATATATTGGCCCCAAGTGTTATAAAAAACAGCACCACCCCAACAGCAAATATGGTGCTATATTCAAGGGTGCCATGAGGCACATCACCGAGGCTGACCTGAACAATATAGGATGTAAAGGTCTGGACAGGCTCAAGGGGATTAATTGTCCAGTTTGGCATCATACCTGCTGCTATGGCAACCACCATGGTCTCACCTATCGCCCTTGAAATGCCAATTATAAAGGCTGCTGCAATACCAGAAAAGGCTGCTGGTATCACAACCCTGAGAGAGGTCTGGAGCCTCGTTGCACCCATTGCATAGGAGCCTTCTTTTATATACATTGGCACTGCACTCATGGCATCCTCACTCACAGAGCTTACATAGGGGACGATCATTATCCCCATAATGATACCAGGGCTTAGGGCATTAAAGCCTGAAAGGCTGGGGATGAATTTTTGTAAAAAGGGAGTTAAAAATAGCAGGGCAAAATATCCGTAGACAACTGTTGGCACAGCTGCAAGGAGTTCAAGCAAAGGCTTAAGTATCTCTCTTAATCTTGAAGGTGCATACTCACTGAGATAAATGGCTGTAATAAGACCAACTGGAAGGGCAACCATGAGTGCTATTGTTGTTGTCAGGAATGTGCCAGCCACAAGTGGAAGGACGCCGAATCTCGGCTCAGAAAAAAGTGGTGTCCACTGGGTACCAGTTAAAAACTCAAGGAGGGAGACCCTCTTAAAAAACCCTGAAGACTCGTAAAAAAGTATAAATACAATCCCGAGGGTAATGAATATGGAAGAGACAGCAGAGAAGAAAAGAAAGGCCTCAATCACCTTTTCCTTCAGGAAATCTATCTTCTCTCTAAAAGCCAGCATAAAGAAATTATACTTCAGGATAGTTTAAAAAATGTTACAGAAATGTTAAGAATTTGTAACAAAAAATCCGCCACCGTGCAGTGGCGGATCGTGCACCCATAGAGTATTGTCAGGCCTATTTCTTCTCTTCTCTCTTAAGAAGGTCTTCTATCTTCACTCCGATCTCTGGCTCACCACCAAACATAGAACCAGTCTTTTTCTTTGTAAGCCTCTCCATGGCAAGGTCATAAGCCTTTGCCGGAAGCGGGATATATTTTACCTCTTTTACAAGCTGGGGTGCATTCTTGAGATAGAACTCTACAAACTCCTTCACCTCTGGTCTTTCAAGGGACTTAAGATTTACATATATAAATATAGGTCTTGAAAGGGGCTGATAGGAACCATCCATTACAGTCTCTGTTGATGGAAGCACAGCCTTCCCTGTCTTTGGATTTACAATGGGAACGAGCCTCAGTTTATCCCTGTTTTCCTCATAATAGGCAAGACCAAAATATCCGAGGCTGTATTTATCACCAGCGATTCCTTGCACAAGGACATTATCATCTTCACTGGATGTATAATCTCCCCTTGATGCCTTTGGCTTTCCAACTATTGCCTCAGTAAAATAATCAAATGTCCCTGAGTCAACTCCAGGCCCAAAGAGTTTAAGTGGTGCATCAGGCCACCCCTGTCTTATCTGGTTCCATTTTGTAACCTTTCCCTGGGCAGGGGGTTCCCAGATCTTTTTGAGCTCATCAACTGTCAATTTATCCACCCATGTATTTTTCGGATTTACCATCACAGCAAGACCGTCATAGGCAACAGGGAGCTCTATATATTCAATACCGTTCTTCTTACAGGTCTCCATCTCTGTCTTCATTACAGGCCTTGAGGCATTGGATATGTCTGTCTCACCCCTACAGAATTTTTTAAAACCTCCACCAGTTCCTGAGATACCAACGGTAACTTTAACCTTACCCTTTTTAACCTTTTGAAACTCCTCTCCCACTGCCTCTGTGATTGGATAAACCGTACTTGAGCCATCAATCTTTATTATCTTCTCAGCTGCCGTTACTGGATATGCTCCAGCTATAGAGATTAGAATAACCATCCCTGAAATAATCTTTTTAAACATCCTCAATCCTCCTTTTTTTTGAAATTATACTTACACAACTTATCGTTTCCTTACAACATTAAACCTTGAATTTTGAACATTCTTTAAAATATTGTCACCTCCTTTCTATCCCTGAGTGATAAAGGGGCATATTGAATTCTTTAAAAGCTGTAAATACTATACAAAAAAACAATTAATTTCATATTAAGGAGATGTTAAATTTTTATTACAAAGACTCACCCTTAGGCTTTAGGCTGAAGGCGATTTAACTACAGGAAATAGGAGATAGGGAATAGGAAATAGGGAAAATCCCCATCTCCTATCCCCTATCTCCCATTTCCTATTTCCCATTTCCTGTAGTAAATGCAGTGGGTCGGGGCACGGTCGCACTATAATAAGGAGTTAAGGGTTTTGCTTTTGAGCAGCTATTATTCTATCTCAATCTCTATTCCAATCTGTCTGAATGCATCTTTGACCTTATCTTCAAGCTCTTGATTGGAAATTTTGCCATCCGTAGCTATAAGTTCTATTTCAAGAGTTTTGAATTTGGTCTGCAGGTAATTCAATACACCCATAATATTTGATACTTTGCCTCTTGGAATTATGAATCTGAAAAGTAAGTTTTCTCTGTATCCCTCAGTAGAAGCGTCTTTTAATCTTTTCTCAATTTTTTCACTGATAAGAAAGCCTTGTTCGGCAGGTTGTGTAGAGTCGGCACTTTTTTCTTCTAACTGATCCTCTTTTTTCTTTTGCTCAAGGCAGATCTGTTCGCTAATAATCACCTCATTATCAGAAAAGGCTATAGAGGGTGATTCTTTAAAATAGCGGCAGAAGGGTTTTCCATCTTCAAGTTCGCCAATCCCGAATATTCCTCTCTGGACACCCTCTATTAACCCCTGTTCCAAAACCGATTTATTTGCAGGCCTTGCTTCTCCAGGGGTCCTTAAAAAGGACTGATAAAGCTGTTCGGTACTCAAATAGTCTTTGCCAGATAGGTATTTTTCTTTAATAACCAACGGCACGATCTTCTCTAATATCTCTTTTTCTGTACAGAGCCTATCATAAACCTCATAATCAATGGCTTTTTTCTCTCCATAGGTCGGAACCCCTAAATCAAAATCCTTTACTCCTCCCTTATCAGGAATTGCAACCTTTCTATACAATCTTCGGATAGATTCTTTGATATCGTCATCTAACTTCTTCAATTCCTTTTTTATCTCTTTTCTCTGCTCTTCAGACAAAGGTAGGCTCTTATCATCCTCAATATAGTCATAGGCAATCTTCTTTTTGAGACTGTTCACAAAACCTGTCCTTTCTGATTCCATAGGGTAAAGAAAGAAGATAGTATTTCTGTTAACTCGGGGGGTTGCTCCCTTATTCTTTAAGATACTGTCTATTAATTCAGTTTCCCCTCTTTGTAAGACCACGAGCTTAAATTCCTCAGAATCAGGTATATTCCCAGGATTGTCTTCCCATATAAAGACCTTGAATCTATCGCCTTTTATATTTTCTCTCAAAAGCTTAAATTCAAGGTTATTGACTTCCTTGCTACTAATGTTCTCCATTTTTGTGAGGAGTATCCTATTGATATTTGGCTGGTTAGAAAAGAAGTATTTGTCACCAATGCCCTGGAGATAAAATAACTTTCCTTTTAATTGTTCAACTGCCTCTGCAACAAGGCTTGCCGGATTCTCAGTTGTTGTTGCAGATCTTTTAATCTCTCCAAGGGTTGCTCCCTTTTGAGGGCCACCTGAGAAAGAATAAAGAAAGATAGTTGTAGCTGTTCTACTTCCTAAATGTAATCCAATATAGGCACTCCCAAGGCCATTGTCAACCTTCTTGGCACCTGCGTCAGCATCCGTTATATCCTGCGCTATTACACTGTTAAACTCAGTTCCGACATACTTTAAGAGCTCCTGTCTTATTTCCTGATTAGAGAGAACAAAATCAGCAAGGCTTATATAGGGTATTGCTTTGCTCTTTAAAGAGTCAATTACAAGTGATAATATCCTGAGGACCCCCCTTGTCCTCTGGAAGTTAGGAAAGCTTCCCCATCTGTGATATAAGACATCAAGCACCTCGGGCATAAAGGGATAGGAATCCAAAAACCTGTCTCTGTATTCACTGGGTTGCATACCCAGTGGAAGTATTCCTTCTTTTTCTGCATACTCTATAAACTCTGAGATGACCTTCTTTGCCTCTGATTCCTCTATATAACTGAAAAGCCTTCTTCTTACAACCTTTGCAATCTCTCTCCTCAACAGGGGTATAAATCTTCTCAACCCTGCCTGCCACCTTCTGCAGTTGGTGATAAAGCCTTTCTGCTGATTCGTCATAATTCTCAAGGAGGCTTGATGGTAGGGGTACAACAAGACATGCCCTTTCAAGGACTCCCAGGGTCTCTGTTAGCTCTTGCATAAAGGCAATGGTCTGGGCTGCTAAAGTGCTCATCTGCACCTTAACACCTGCTGCCTTTGTGACATATTCAAGGACTTCGTCCATCAATATAAGGACGGGCTGTTTTTCTGAAAGAATTTTTCTTATCTCTTCCTTGCCAGGGGCTACATTGCCTGTGAGTCTCTCTATTTTTCCGTTTAGTTCCTTTTCTATCACACCCCATAATGTCTCTTTTGTGCTTAAGGCAGTGCCTGACAATACAACAGGCCTTGCCTTCCAATCTTTAGCCCTATGGTACATAGCAATAAGGGCATGGGTCTTTCCACCTCCAAAGGGTGTCTGTATCTGTATGACAGGGTCTCCACCCCTTCCGCTAAGCCTTTTTTCAACTACATCAAGAAGGTTCTTAAGACCATCTGTAAGATAGGTCTTTTTGAAGAATGTCTCGGCATCTTTGTATTCCTCAGGACCTCTACCCTGGCTGACCTCATAGAGGTCTGCTGCAAAGACATCCATCGTGAGCCTTCCTTCAAGGATGTCTCTATGGGGTATAGCGATGGTGTGAAAGGGTTTCATCATTCTTGCTCCAGTCTTTTCTCAGCCCATAAGACAATTTTTTCTGCGAGTTTTAATGCCTCCTCATACATATCTTCATCAACAGGAGTATAATCTCCGGGGTATCTTGTTTCAACAGCATAATCAGTCAGAATTTTTGCCTTCTGTAATCTTTTAGGTATCTTTATATTTTTCTTCTCCAGCAATTCCATCAGATAAGATATATCATGCACCTTGCTAAATTTTATTTCATACATAACACAAATTGCCTTTAAAGCCTTTTCAACTGCTTGCTGTGCGTCAAAGCAAAGATCTTCATAAAGTATGTCCTCTGAAATCCTTCCAGTCTTTGCACGGGCGAGGTTACTCTTAGCCCGTCTTAACCACTCTCTTGCTCTTTGTAGATTTTTCATATATCACTTTCCCTTTTTTATATGCTTCATAATATATCAGATAGGGGTCATCTTTTAGTTTTTCGAAACTATCCATATCTATTGCTAATACATCAACAGGTGCACCAATGTTTTTAAAGCTGAGATAAATTTCATGAACCAGTTTACGAGGATTTTTAAGATTCTTTTTTATTACAAGAAGGTCGTAGTCGCTTGCAGCTTTTGGTTTACCTGCTGCATGAGAGCCAAAAAGGATTATCTTATTAGGATTGGCTACTCTGACAATTGATTTAACTGCCTTTTTTAAAGGTTTAGTCATTAGATTAACCTTCCCTGTTTGAAAACTCTCCTTACCTCTTCCCTCACCCTTTCCCTTCCTGCAAGGAAGCCATCAAGGAGTTTTTTCTCCTTGCTTTCATTGGATAAGGTCTCAGAAACAGCCTGTCCAACACGATAAAATGCCTCACTTTCGCCATAACCTTGTCTCATTAAGCAATTTTACCATATCCTCACGCCTTCTTTTCTCCTATTCCTTCCTTTTTTCTTTTTTAGTAAGACACCATAATTGCATATCCCTCAGCCAGTCGCTGCTCTATTAGGGATTTCAGGTCCCAAACAAACTCATCCACCTCTTCCTGCGGAACATGACGCAGTTCCTCCAGCAAACGCCGGGCATCATCCTCAATCCATTCCATCAGATCCTTTGCCAATTCTGGTGAAACCCTTGCCGGATAGGGAGGACCACCCTCTGCTGTTTCAATGTCATATTCCTCCTCGCGGAAGGCCGGTAATAAAAAACACCCTGGCAAGGAAAGGAGCAGATCCTGAAATCCACTGAAAGTCCCGCGACCCGCCGAGGTGTAATCCCCTTCCCAAGATCCATCAGCCTTAGGCCTAAGAAAAGCAATACCTACTCCCATTTTGGTTCCTCCTTTATTCCATTATACCAAAACAAAATTCGCTTTTTGAGACTTGCCCTGTTATTTCCCAGCCCGCAGTTTATCTGCAAAATAGGGAGGAAGACCACTCTCTATAATGGCGGTGGCTACTTTTTCTACATCATAGGGTATTCTCAGAAATCCTGTATTCACATTATCAGGTTTTATATCAACAATACAAAGACATGCCCTTGTATCTCCATCTTTTGGTTTACCGACACTACCTGCATTAATGAATATCTTGTCCCCAATATCTTTTCTGTAAGGTATATGGGTATGACCATAGATCATTATGTCTGCATCGGCCTTCCTTGCCATCTTAAGAAAAAAATCTTCATCCCTGTCCTCATACCAGTAGAGATTATTCTTTAAGGGAGTAGCATGGAAGAGCTTCACCTTTCTGTTATTGACACTGAAGGCTATCTCAAAGGGAAGGCTTCTCATGTATTCCTTGCTCTTTTCTGAGGCGTGCTTTTTTGTCCATTCAAAGGACAAATGAGCCATCTCTGCCTGCAGAGGGTCTTCGTATTTGCATCCACAGTGTTCTTTGTCATTGGCCACAGTATCGTCATAATTACCCTGAACACCCTCTATTGCATGTTCAATAAGAAAGTCCACTACCTCATTAACAAAAGGTGCATAGCCTCCTAAGTCTCCTAAGTGGTATATCCTTTCCACATTTTGAGCAGTGGCTGCATCATAGGCCGCCTTCAGCGCCTCAATATTCCCGTGAATATCACCAAGTATAGCTATTTTCATTGTCTTATTACTGTAAATTGCCGATAGAAGATTTACAACAAACCTTAAATAAAAAGGGCAGGATGCCGAAAGTAGACTATAGGCTATAGGCTGAAGGCTGAAGAGATTAGGCTTAAGGCTGAAGCCTAACGCCTTAAGCCTTAAGCCTAAAATCCTTAAGCCTATCGCCTAAAGCCTTAAGCCTTAAGCCTGATTTCTTGTCGCATTGTAAAGGCATTGAGGCAGCCTGCCCTTTTTGTATTGGCAAATCACAGTATTATGCAATCCTTGCCGATTATGTGTCTGTTCCCTCTCCAGACAATCAGTACTGCTGAGGCGGAGCACAAACCAGATGAGGCCTATAGTCACCTCTGTCAGCCATAATTATCTTTACCCTTGTCCCTTTGCCAGGCGTACTATCTATCTCCATTGTCCAGCCATGGGCCTTCACAAGGTGTTTTACTATTGCAAGACCAAGACCTGTGCCACCAAGCTCCCTTGACCTTGCCCTGTCAACCCTGTAAAACCTCTCACCGAGCCTTGGAAGGTGTTTCCTTTCTATGCCACATCCAGTGTCTTCAACGAATAGAATTATCCCTTGATTCGCTTTCTCAGCACCTATGGTCACACCGCCAAGGTCAGTAAATTTTATAGCATTGTCAATTAGATTAAGGAGTATCTGAAAAAGTCTATCCCTGTCAGCCTTAAGAAGAGGGATTCTATCAGGGATAATCTTTTTTATGTAAAGTCCTTTTGCCCTTGCCTTTTCCTGTATTAGTGAAAAAAGTGAATCAATAAGTTCTGAAAGATTAATATCCTCTATTTTCAATTTTATTTCACCCTGTTCTATGGCTGAAAGGGTCAGGAGGTCGCTTACAAGGGAATTAAGCCTCTCGCTATGCCTCTTGATTATCTCAAGAAATCTTATTGCGTTTTCTCTATCATCAATGGCACCATCAATCAGTGTCTCAGCAAAACCCTTAATGGCTGTAATAGGGGTCTTTATCTCATGGGCAACATTTGCCACAAAATCCCTTCTTATCTGTTCAAGTCTTTTAAGCCTGGTTATGTCATGAAAGGTCAATATTATACCGTTACCTTGACCTAAAAATTTTATTGGAGAGGCAATAACTGACAGAAATACATCATTCCTCAGGGATATTCCCTTTGAGACCGTCTCATTTCTGTCTCTTGACTCTTCTATCATTGAGAGTATCTCTGCATTTCTTAAAATCTCGGCTGCTGTCATGCCACTGTAAGGAGTTTCAATCCCAAAGATACTTAAAAGGGCGTTATTTGCAAGCAGGACCTTATCCTTTTCATCAATAATCAAAAGTCCTTCTTTCATATTCTTCAGGACTAATTCTATGGTTTCCTTTTTCCTGTCAGCCTCTATAAGCTTATTCTTTAACTCCTCGACCATGTGAATGATATGATCTGCCAGCTGGCTCAGCTTACTCCCTTCATCTACAAGGAGCTTTTTGTTAAGATCTCCTGATGCTGATGCCACATCATCGCAAAACTCTATAATCTTCCTTATATCTCTTCCCAGTCTCCTTGATCGATAAAGCCATAACCAGGAAATAACCACAAATATAAAAAAAGACGATGCTATAAATAGCAAGGCCATAGTATTTTACTCGTTTTCTTCCAGCGCCTCGAAATAATATCCTGCTCCGCGGCGGGTCTTTATATACCTTGGTCTTGAGGGGTCATCCTCTATCTGTTGCCTCAGCCTCCTTATATGGACATCCACTGTCCTTGGCTCAACATAGACCTCATCACCCCATACAGCATCAAGGAGCTGTTCTCGTGTAAAGACCTTCTCCTTTCTTTCCGCAAGATACATAAGAAGCCTGAACTCTGTAGTGCTCAGTTTGATCTCTTTACCCTTTAATTGAACGGCATATCTTTCCCTGTCTATCTCGAGGTCTCCAAAACGAAGTACGCCAGCAGGCCCTTCAGTCTTTCTCGAAATCCTCCTCAGTAATGCCTTTACCCTTGCTATAAGCTCTCTCGGGCTAAAGGGCTTTGTCACATAATCATCTGCACCCATCTCAAGGCCTATAACCCTATCTATCTCTTCTGTCTTTGCAGTAAGTAAAAGCACAGGAAGATGAGAAAGCCTTGAATCTGCCCTGATGAGCCTCAATATCTCAAGGCCATCTATCCCTGGAAGCATGAGGTCAAGGACAATGAGGTCAAAGCTGTCCTTTCTGAGTTTTAACAGCGCATCAGCTCCATCATAAGAGGCCTCTGTCGAAAATCCCTCTTTTCTGAGATTATAGGAGACAAGCTCCACAAGGTCTTTTTCATCATCCACAATGAGAATCTTTTTCATAACTAATATTACAGTATATTTTAATGAACTGGCAAGATTTCACTGCTTGGTCATTCAACTGGTATAATAAAAGAAGAGTAAATCAGTTAGTTTTTAAGGTTATATGAATCGGCTTATTAATGAAAAATCAGCCTATCTCAGGCATGCTGCCCATCAATTAATAAACTGGTATCCCTGGTCAGAGGAGGCCTTTGAAAGGGCTCGGAGAGAAGATAAGCCTGTTTTTTTAAACTCAGGGGCTATCTGGTGCCACTGGTGCCATGTGATGGCAGAGGAAACATTCAATGACAGAGAGGTAATAGAAATTCTTAATAACAACTTTATCTGCATAAAGATTGACAGGGATGAAAGGCCTGACATTGACAGAAGAATGCAGATGGCTGTTCAGGCAATCACAGGTACAGGTGGATGGCCTTTGAGTGTATTTCTTACTCCTGATGGAAGACCCTTCTTTGGTGGAACCTATTTCCCACCTGATGATGCCCAGGGAAGGCCCGGATTTAAAAAGGTCCTTAGAACTGTGATTGACTTTTATAGAAAAAATAAAGAGCAACTCCTTGAACAATCAGCAAGGCTACTGAATCTTTTATCTAAAAGTAAAAATGTTAAGGGAGATATCGGATTAGTTCTTATTGAGATAGCAAAATCATCCGTGATCTCAAGCTTTGACC
The DNA here is from genome assembly GCA_046292975.1 of Thermodesulfovibrionales bacterium. Lineage (GTDB taxonomy): Bacteria > Nitrospirota > Thermodesulfovibrionia > Thermodesulfovibrionales > CALJEL01 > CALJEL01. Next base: position 1,001 of record JBKBPW010000038.1, on the reverse strand, counting down.
TTCAGTACGGGGGGTTCGGAAGGGCTCCAAAATTTCCCATGCCAGGTGTAATAGAATTTGTCATAAACAGGTTGTTTTTTGAAGGAAGAGAGACCTTTTCAGATAAAATTTTAAACATTACACTTACTGCCATGGCTAAAGGCGGAATCCATGACCAGCTCGCTGGAGGTTTTCACAGATATTCTACTGATGAGGCCTGGATAATCCCCCATTTTGAAAAGATGGCTGATGATAATGCATGGCTATTGAGAAATTATATTGATGCCTACAGGCTTACTGGTTTCTCTTATTTTAAAGAAGTGGCAGAGGGAATAATAAACTTTGTCAGGATAACCCTTTCTGACCCGGACGGAGGATTCTATGCATCTCAGGATGCTGATGTCAGCCCTGATGATGAAGGTGGGGCTTTTACATGGACCCATGATGAGCTTAAGACTGTACTGGATGAAGAGGAACTGAGGGTGCTCACAACGCATCTTTTCCATGACAGGGGTTCAATGCATCATAATCCCGTCAAAAAGGTGCTTTTTATGGTGAAAACCCCTGAGGAGATAGCATCACAGCTCGGCATAGAAGAGAAGCAGGTTCGTGAGATTATAAAAAGAGGTAAAGAAAAACTTCTGAGATATCGCAATACAAGAAAGCACTGTAATTTGCCGATAGAAGACTCACCCAAGAGGTTAAACCTCTTTTATTCGCCTTCTTAATGTCTTTTAAGAATTTTAAAAGGCTAATAATTCAATTTTCTCAACTGTTGCCTTCTTTGCTAATCTAAATTAATCCCTTAAATCCCTTTTTTCACCCCTTTCCAACCTTCTCAGGCAATAGTAACCCCTTAAGAATTTTCCTAATCCTTTTGTCTTGTCCTTTATATCCACTTATGTTGCTAATTCCACACACCTAAGCCTTATCTTCCTCAAAAGGATAAACTTCTCTACCTCTGCATATACCTTCAAACACAGCCTCCTTGCATGCCCTACTACCTTGCCCGCTATCCCAAT
>JBKBPW010000037.1:0-14954 GCA_046292975.1 Thermodesulfovibrionales bacterium | reverse complement strand
ACAATTTCTTTATATGTAGCTCATGTTCCCTTAATATATCCGTGGTCTTCCTTGAGGAGGTCCTTACAAGAAGATCAAGCTCTTTTGATGGCTGGATATTGAGTTCACCCCTTATTGTCCTTATGCTCATGATAGTATTGAGGAGGCAGGATATCTCCTGCTCTGCCTCTTCATCTTTGTCCATCTTCACGGGATAAGGTGCTATCATGATGCTCACTCCACTGTGGGGTATATGCTGCCATATCTCCTCAGTTACAAAAGGCATAAAGGGATGAAGAAGTCTAAGGGTTTTTCAAGGACATAAAGAAGCACTTCTTGAGTAGACTTTTTTTCAGATTCATCAGAGGTTTGATAAAGATAAATCTTGGAGAATTCTATGTACCAGTCACAGAATTCATGCCATATGAATTGATATATTGAGCCTGCTGCATCATTAAACCTGTACTGATGAAGGGCTTTGTTTATCTCCTCAGCTGTAAGTGCCAGTCTGTGAAGTATCCACCGGGAAGGAAGATTTAAGGACTTCCTCTTTTTATTTATATGGTCATCTTCAGGTAGTTCTTTAAGCCCTTCTGTATTGAGAAGAATGAATCTTGAGGCATTCCAGAGTTTGTTAACAAATGCCCTGTATCCCTCAAGTCTTTCCTCTGAAAATCTTATATCCCTGCCCTGGGCAGCAAAGGCTGCAAGGGTAAATCTGAAGGCATCCGTGCCATATTTATCCATCATCACAAGCGGATCAATCACATTGCCCTTTGATTTGGACATCTTCTGTCCTTTTTCATCCCTCACTATTGCATGGATATAGACATCCCTGAATGGCACATCATTCATGAATTTAAGCCCCATCATTATCATCCTTGCCACCCAGAAGAAGAGTATGTCAAAGGCTGTTACAAGGACGCTTGTGGGATAAAAAGTTTTGAGGTCATCTGTATGCTCAGGCCATCCAAGGGTAGAGAAGGGCCACAGGGCAGAAGAAAACCATGTGTCAAGCACATCTGTATCCTGTAAAACTTCAGAACCACATTCTGGGCAAGTTTTGATATCAGTCGATGATACAATGGCCTTTATATCCCTGTCCATTTCAAGGGTATCTATAAGGGATATTATCTCATTATGAGAAAGACCCCAGTCTTTGAGTTCAGCATAGGTTGCCTTTTCTTTTACAATACCCTTCCGGGATAGGGGTCTTGATAACTTTATCATTATCCTTTCACCCTGTTTTCTTCCTCTTTCATCTTTACATTCAGGACAGTACCAGACCGGGATCCTGTGTCCCCACCATATCTGCCTTGAGATGCACCAGTCCTTTATATTTTCCATCCATGAATAATAACTGTTAAGCCAGGCATCAGGGATTATCCTGATTCTGCCATTCCTGACAGCTTCTATAGCAGGTTTTGCAAGGGGTTCAATCCTCACATACCATTGAAGGGTTGGAAGGGGCTCAATGGCTGTCTTACATCTGTAGCAGTGACCTATGGAATGGATATAGCGTTCTTCTTTTTCAAGCAGGCCTTCTGCCTTGAGGTCATTTATTACCTGCCTTCTTGCCACATATCTATCAAGTCCTTCATATTTTTTGCCAGCCTCAGCTGTGAGCTTGGCATCCCTGTCAATAACTATTATAGAAGGTAAACTATGTCTTTTTGCTATCTCCTCATCTGTGAAGTCATGAGCAGGGGTGACCTTCACAGCACCCGTGCCAAATTCCATTTCAACAGCACTATCACCTATGATCTTTATTTTTCTGCCTGTTAATGGGAGAATTAGTTCTTTCCCTATAAGAGACGAATATCTTTTGTCATCTGGATTCACAGCAACTGCGGTATCACCAAGCATGGTCTCAGGTCTTGTTGTTGCAACAGTAATATATCCCTTTCCATCAAGGAAGGGATACCTTATATAATAAAGTCTTCCTTCAACCTCCTCATACTCCACCTCAAGATCTGAAAGGGCTGTATGACACCTGGGGCACCAGTTGATAAGCCTGTAGTCCCTGTATATGAGTCCTTCATTAAAGAGCCTTACAAATACCTCTCTAACTGCCCTTGAGAGGCCTTCATCCATGGTGAACCTTTGCCTTGACCAGTCACAGGATGCACCAAGCCTTTTTAGCTGATTGATTATCTGGCCTCCTGATATCTCTTTCCATTGCCATATCCTTTTTACAAAGGCCTCCCTGCCAATAAGCTCTCTTGTAAGATTTTCTTTTTGAAGAATCCTTTCAACCACATTTTGGGTTGCGATTCCAGCATGGTCTGTGCCAGGTAGCCAGAGGGTTTTGAATCCCAGCATCCTCTTCCATCTTATAAGAATATCCTGAAGTGTTGCATTAAGGGCATGACCCATATGAAGGGAGCCTGTAATATTTGGAGGCGGGATAACAATACAATAGGGCTCCTCTGCCTCCTCAGAGGGCCTGAAGAGGTTATGACTTATCCAGAAATTATAAAGCCTTTCTTCACAATTTTTTGGTTCAAAGGATCTGGTATCTTTCATACTCAGGAGAGATTTTTTCAGGATAAGGAGACCTTTATTCTCTCTATCTCTTTTGTAATCAGCATCTCAGCAAGGTCAGGCAGGGTCTCCCATAGCACCTTTTCTATCTCCTTTGATATCCCTGAAAGGGAACCTTTAAGTAGTTCCTTTGTAAGGTCCTCTACAAGGGCTGGAAGCCTCTCAGCAAGCATCTTTTCAACAGAGTCTTTTACAGCTGCCCTGATTACTGCATTAATATCAGAACTTGATAATACCTGCCTCACTGTATCAGCAACAGCCTTTTCAAGGGATTCCTTAGAAATTTCAGATATGGGTGGAATTTTGGTGGTGAAGGTAACAGGTTCTGGTACAGCCTTTTCCTCTGTGACAGGTTTTTCCTCAAATTGCGTGATTGCCTCTTTTGGTTCTTCAACAGGAGCTATTGTCTCCTCAGTTTTTTCTACGACCAACTCCTCAGCAGGCTCCTCAATTTCCCACATCTCTTCTTCAACCATAACAGCCTCTTCAGCGGGTTCTGAGATGGCAGATTCAGAAGGTAATATCTCTATAGGTTCTTCTATAATTTCTTCCTGTCTTTTCTCTTTACTTAGAAATGAATTTATCTTATTGAGTAATTCCTGTGCCTCAAAAGGTTTTGTGAGGATCCCATCTGACTTTACATTTTTTGCCAGTTCTGTATCAATTGGCTCAAAGGCCCCTGCGAGGAGTATTACAGGTATGTGCTTCGTCCTTGCGTTGTTTTTAATCCTTTCACATAACTGATAGCCATTCAGAAGGGGCATTTCTGCATCGGCAAGTACTATGTCAGGAGTATAGGAGAGCATGGTTGTGATAGCTTCCTGGCCATTATTCACTGTTTTTACCTCAAAACCCTGCTCAGTAAGAATCAGTTCAACTACCTTCTGAATTGTTATACTGTCATCAGCAAGTAATACCTTCGTTGCCATATATTCTCCTTAGTTTTTATTAATTTTAGGCTAAAGCAAGGAAAAAGTCAACATAGGCTCTCACCTCTTAAGACAGTAAGTGTTTCAAGGATATGGTAAACAGACTTTGTGGTATGGTATCCTTAAAAAAGGAGGATATTTGAGACTATATCTCAAGGTTGGTGACAGGGTATTGCACAGAAAGAATCATGAATGGGGTGTCGGTGAGGTCATTGAGGAAAGACATTCTATTCTAGAAGGAGGCTTTTGCTTTGTGAGAATTGCCTTTGAAGATGGAATAGAGAGAACCTTTATCAATGACCTTGATAATGAACTCTGCTGCTACTATTATGGCATTATATTAATATAGTCGAGAAAAAGGCTGGCAAAAAATTTGAGGGCAGGCTCTTAATCTCCAGGTGTACCCACGGTACCACTGTTTAAGAATCCCTGTATTAGTGATTACACATCACAGATTAGGGATAACTGAATTACGGTTCTTTACCTATCAGTTTTAATTTATTCCCCCTTTAGAGTAAAATATTAAAATTATAAATAGCTATTAATTACAGGATAATCATTGCTTGGACTTAAGGCTTAAATTCAAATTATTTCAGGAGGATGGATAGAGATGCTTATTGTTCAGAAGTATGGCGGAACCTCTGTTGCCAATACTGAAAGGATAAAGGCTGTTGCCAGCCGGGTGGTGAGGACAGCAGATGAGGGTAACAGGGTTGTTGTGGTGGTTTCTGCCATGGCAGGTGAGACGGATAAACTTATAAGGCTTGCCCATGAGGTATCTCCTAATCCCGGTGAGAGGGAAATGGACCTTCTTCTTTCATCGGGTGAGAGGGTTACCACTGCCCTTACAGCAATGGCTATTCAGGCTCTGGGGAAAAAGGCAATAGCACTTACAGGAAGGCAGATGGGTATAATAACAGAGCCTGTTCATACTAAGGCGAGGATTGAGAGAATAGAGGCAGACAGGGCAAAGAAGGCCCTTGAGGAAGGCTATATTGTGGTTGTAGCGGGATTTCAGGGTATAACAGAGTCTGATGAGGTTACCACCCTTGGAAGGGGAGGCTCAGACCTTACAGCAGTGGCTATTGCTGCTGCCCTCGATGCAGACCTCTGTGAGATATACACTGATGTTGATGGTGTTTATACAACTGATCCGAACATAGTACCAGAGGCAAGAAAACTTGATAAAATATCCTATGAAGAGATGCTTGAACTTGCAAGCCTTGGAGCAAAGGTGCTTCAGACAAGGTCTGTAGAGTTTGCCATGAAGTATAATGTGCCTGTTACAGTGAGATCAAGTTTTAATGATAACCCTGGAACATTAGTAACAAAGGAGGATAAAGAGATGGAGAAGGTCGTTGTATCAGGAGTTGCCTATGATAAGAATCAATCAAAGATAACTATCAAGGCGGTACCTGACAGGCCAGGTATTGCAGCAAGACTCTTCAAGGCTATAGCAGATGCCAACATTGTGGTTGATATGATTGTTCAGAATGTCTCAAGTGATGGAAGGGCAACTGATATATCCTTTACAGTTCCTAAGACTGATTCAAAAAAGGCATTGTCAATAACAGAAGCCATTGCAAAGGAACTCGGGGCTTCAGGTGTTGACCTGAGAGAGGATATTGCAAAGGTTTCTATTGTGGGAGTCGGCATGAGGACACATTCAGGTGTTGCAGCAAAGATGTTTGAGACCCTTGCTGCTCATGGTATAAATATTATGGCAATAAGCACCTCTGAGATTAAGGTCTCATGTCTTATAGAGGCAAAATATACCGAGCTTGCTGTAAGGGTATTGCATGATGCCTTTGAACTTGCCAAGGCATGAAGGAGCCAGGATATTGCAATTGCATATTTTGTTTTGAAAAGTGATTAAGAGAAGGTAATTATACATGAAAAAAATTGAGATATACGATACCACCCTGAGGGATGGTTCACAGGCAGAGGACATAGCCTTTTCTGTGGAGGATAAGCTCAGGATTACAGAAAGGCTGGATGAGTTCGGGATTCATTTTATTGAAGGTGGATGGCCTGGTTCAAATCCAAAGGAGACAGAATTTTTCAAAAGGGCTCAAAAACTTAAATTAAAGAATGCCAGGCTGGTTGCATTTGGAAGTACCTGCAGACCAAGACATAAACCATCTGAGGATCCACTTTTAAAGGAACTGCTTGAGGCATCTACAGAGATAGTTACCATATTTGGTAAGACCTGGGACTTCCATGTAAAAGAGGCCCTTAAATGCAGCCTTGATGAAAATCTCAGGCTGATTTATGATTCCATTTATTATCTCAAAAAGAAGATGCTTCTTGTTTTTTTCGATGCAGAGCATTTTTTTTGATGGTTATAAAAACAATCCTGAATATGCCCTGAAATGCATAAGAGAGGCAGAGAAGGCAGGAGCAGACAGGATTATCCTCTGCGATACAAACGGAGGCAGTCTGCCTGCAGAGATTGCGGAGATCGTGCGGGCTGTTAAAAAGGCCATAAAGACACCCCTTGGAATACATGCCCATAATGACTCGGATTGTGCTGTTGCCAATTCTATTGTTGCTGTTCAAGAAGGAGCAATACAGGTTCAGGGCACGATAAATGGTCTTGGGGAGAGATGCGGGAATGCCAATCTCTGCTCTGTTATACCGAATCTTCAGTTAAAGCTTGGTTACAGATGCATCTCTGATGAGAATCTTAAAAAGCTCAGGGATGTATCAAGATTCGTTAATGAGATAGCCAACCTCAGACACTTTAAACGTCAGCCCTTTGTGGGTGATAGTGCCTTTGCCCATAAGGCAGGTGTTCATGTAAGTGCTATATTAAAAAATCCTGAGACCTATGAACACATAAGACCTGAGCTTGTTGGAAATTCTCAGAGGGTTCTTCTCAGTGACCTGGCTGGTAAAAGCAATATTCTAAGGAAGGCACAGGAATTTGGGATAAAAATTGACCCGGGCTCACCGGAGCTTAAAGACCTTGTTTCAACGCTTAAGGAGCTGGAAAACCAGGGATTTCAGTTTGAGGCCGCAGAGGCATCCTTTGAACTTCTGATGAAAAAGCACCTTGGTCTTTATAGAAAGTTTTTTGATCTTATAGGATTCAGGGTTACAGTAGAGAAGAGAAAGGATGGTGTTGAACCTTTCAGCGAGGCAACCATAATGGTAAAGGTTGCTGGTCATGTGGAGCATACAGCAGCCACTGGTGATGGTCCTGTCAATGCCCTTGACAATGCCTTGAGAAAGGCACTTGAGAGATTTTATCCAGCTTTAAAGGGTGTTAAACTTCATGACTACAAGGTAAGGGTATTACAGCCCGGGAAGGGGACTGCTGCAAAGGTGAGGGTCCTTGTTGAATCAGGTGATGAACATGAAAGATGGGGAACAGTTGGGGTCTCTGAAAATATAATTGAGGCATCCTGGCAGGCACTGGTAGACAGCATAGAATACAAACTTTTAAAGACCAAGCTATAGGTGAGTCTCATGACTGGTATTGGAAACTGTAAATTGCCAATAGAAACATGGCATTGGATAGAGAGTATGCCTTAAGGCCTTGAAGTGCCTGTTAGATAATTTTACAGCCGTGAACCCCGGAAGTCAAAGGGTTATTTAACCTTACAATATGTCGGGGGCTGTAGGGCCGTATGAGCGGCAGCTCAAGCGACTGTGCTACAGTGCGACAGACTACAAGGAACGTTTAAACTTCCATAAATACGGTCGCACCGTCGCACTAAAATTCCCTGCTGCTCTATAATTAGGCAGGATGAGCGATTTAATATCTATTTGGGTGTCCAAACAAAGGGAGGAATCTTATGGTAATGAATGACCGCTGGATAAAGGAGATGGCAGTAAAAGGCATGATAGAGCCTTTCAGTCCTGAGCAGGTAAGAGAAGGTGTTATCTCTTATGGGGTAAGTTCCTATGGTTATGACATGAGGATTGCAGATGAGTTCAAGATCTTTACAAATATAAATGCCACGGTAGTTGATCCAAAGAATTTTGATCCGAAGAGTTTTGTTGAATTCAGGGGTGATCTCTGCATCATACCACCGAACTCCTTTGTCCTCGGTTATTCTGTGGAGTATTTCAGGATACCAAGGGATGTTATTGTCATATGTCTTGGAAAATCCACCTATGCGAGGTGTGGCCTGATAGTGAATGTAACGCCTCTTGAGCCAGAATGGGAAGGCCATGTCACTATTGAGATATCTAATACAACACCCCTTCCAGCAAGAATCTATGCAAATGAAGGTATTGCCCAGCTTATATTTTTAAGGGGTATAGAGCCCTGCGAGGTGTCCTATGCTGATAAGGCTGGAAAATATCAGTCACAGAAAGGTATAACACTTCCAAAGGTCTGATATGCCTGTAAGAGAACGCATAATACTTTCCCTTGATACCCATGATCCTGAGTATGCCCTTCAGCTTGTGGACAGGTTTTCTGAGGAGCTCCATATATTTAAAGTCGGTCTTGAACTCTTTACGGCAGGAGGCCCGGAGATTATCCGCAGGATAACACAAAAGGGCAAGAAGGTCTTTCTTGACCTTAAACTTCATGATATACCAAATACAGTTAGCAGAACCGCAAAGGTTGCTACCAGACTCGGCGTATTTATGTTGAATATGCATACCTCAGGTGGTCTTGATATGATGAAACAGACAAGGGATGCAGTTGTGGAGACCTGTCTCAAGGAGAATCTTCCCAGACCTAAATTAATAGGGGTTACAGTACTTACAAGCCTTACCTCCGAGGCACTCAAAAATGAGCTATGCATACCTCATAGTGTAAGGACACAGGTGAAACACCTTTCAAGGCTTGCCTTCAATGCAGGGCTTGACGGTGTTGTTGCCTCTGGTCAGGAAATAGAGATGATAAAGAATTCCTGTGGAAAGGATTTTCTTGTTGTTGTGCCAGGTATAAGACTCTCCTGGAATCCTCCTGATGACCAGAAAAGGACAGTTACGCCGAGGGAGGCCTTCAGGACAGGAGCAGACTACATTGTCCTTGGCAGGGCTATAATGCGTGAGGAAGATCCTCTTAAGGCCCTCAGGCTTGTTTTACTCGACCTTATGTCCACATGAGCAAATCTCAGGACATAATCGGGGGCCCAGAAAAAACTGAAGATTTTTCGGGATGCCTTAGCAGGACACTCCTTTATGGTGAGGGACTTTTTGAGACAATTCTCTGGAGGGGAAGGACAAAGAAATTACTCAGGCATTATAAGAGGCTTAAGAGTTCTGCTAACTTTTTTAAGATACCATGTCCTGATTTTGAAGAATTTGTTCAGCTTATTGAAAAGGAAACAGGAGGAAAAAAAGATCTCTATGTAAAGTTCTGCCTTATTGCTTCAGGTGATACAAGATATGATTCCCTGCCAGAGAGTTATAAGACAGTAGTAATTAAAAAACCCTATAAAAGGCTTAAGGCTGTTAAACTGACCATCTCTCCTTTCAGGAGAAATTCAAGGGATCCGGTGATATATCACAAGACCATGAATTATCTTTTCAATATCCTTGTAAAAAGAAAGGCAGTAATTGATGGATTTGATGATGCCATTATTTTAAATGAAAAAGATGAGATAACAGAATGCTCTTCCTCAAACCTTATAATAATAAAAGATGACCTTTTTATGACACCGGACCTTCAATGTGGCCTCCTGATGGGGACTACATTGAGCCTGTTGATGGAAAAGATTGATATAAAAGAGGTGAGGATAGGGATTGAGGAATTAATGGATGCAGACTCTCTGATTATTACAAACAGTATATCCGGTGCGGTACCTGTTACAAAGATTATGGATAATGACCTTTCCATACCAGATGATATAGTCAAGGAGCTTAATAGAATCATTGATGAGGAAAACATGGAATGAAAGACTTAATCCTGAATGGCGCCTGGCTTAAGAGAGATAAAGGCCTTTTTTACAGAGCAGATATAGATGATCTCAGATTTTTTGATAACCTTGATGACCTCGGAAGGTCTTCTTTTTCGGATAAGAATTATTTTATTATAATCTCCTATGATCTCTCAGGAGAATTACTTGATCTAAACATAAAAAAATCAGGTCTTCCTCCTGTTGTCCTTATTGAACTGAACGATTTTAAAGAGATATTCCCTGAGCCTTATCCCTGCAGACTCTCTTTAAAGGGTTCATCCCTTAATGATGATGATTATAAAAACTCTGTCCTAAAGATAAAGGAACTCATAGCAGAGGGGACGATCTATCAGGTAAACCTAACAGATAGATTTGATTTTGAATTTGATGGCACGCCTGAGTCCTTATTTTATAGATTTCATTATAGCCAGCCTGTACCTTATTCATTTTATCTTAATGCAGGTGATTTTTATATTATCTCAGGCTCAATGGAGTTATTTCTTGAAAAAGAGGGTAGCCTTATAAGGAGTAAACCCATAAAAGGCACAGCCACCACAGCTCATGCCCTTATAAACAGCGAAAAGGATAGGGCTGAAAATCTCATGATTACAGATATGATGAGGAATGACCTTGGTAGAATTGCAAGGAATGGCACTGTGAGGGTAACAGAACTTTTCAGGATTACAGAATACCAGACCCTTTTTCAGATGCATTCAACAGTTGAGGCAATTAGTGATAAAGAAATTGTTGATATACTCAGGGCAACCTTTCCGCCCGCCTCTGTTACAGGTGCCCCAAAGAGAAAGGCAGTTGAGATAATAGAGAGTCTTGAGCCCCATCCCAGGAGCTATTACTGTGGCTGTGCCGGGCTTCTCAGTCCGGAGCATGATTTCATCCTTTCTGTCCTTATAAGGACAGCCATTGGTAATGGTAAGAGATTGTCCTATTATGCAGGCTGTGGAATAGTCTGGGACTCCGAGCCAGAAAAGGAACTATCAGAGCTTTATCTTAAGATGAAGGCATTCCAGAGCATAGAGCAACGTGCTGCTCCCTCGTTCCTTATTGCCTGAGGTCCATAATTTGCTAACTTGAAGCATACCCTACATCTAAAGGCATGTTTTAGGTTTTGCCTGAGGAAATTGTCTTTACTATTTTTGTCCAGTGCTTTTTAAATTTATCCTGAATCTGGAGTGCCTCCTCTTCTGACCTGAATACCCCAAATATGACTGAACCACTTCCTGTCATGGCAGAGTAAAGGGCACCACTCCTGTAGAGATGATTTTTAATCTCCCTTAATAAAGGGAAACTCCTTAAGACAGGCTCTTCAAGGTCATTTCTGAGGAAAAAATGTGTATCAGGAGAAAATAGTTCTGCCGCTGTCTTTAGTGAGGAGCAGGTGAAGACTTCAGGGCTTATAGGTCTTTGTTCGTCCTTTCTACTGGCTTTCTTTTCCTTTCTTATCCTGTCAAGCTCATTATAGGCCCAGGTTGAGGAGATACCGAATTCTGGTTTTATAAGTAGAAGTATACAACTCTCCTTTATCTCTATTTTTTCCACAATATCTCCTCTTCCTTTCACAATCGCAGAAGGTCCCTTTAAGAAAAAGGGTATATCAGAGCCTATTGAAGCACCTATATGGATGAGTTCCTTTGTTGGAAGGTCGAGGCCCCAGAGCTTATTGAGCCCAATAAGGGTGAATGCAGCATCAGAGCTTCCACCTCCAAGACCTGCACCAGGAGGAATATTTTTTTTTATTCTTATCTTCACGCCATCTTTATAACCACTTTCCTGCCTGAGTTTTATCGCTGCTTTGTAGGCTATATTTTCTTTTACCGAAATATCAAGGTCAGTCTCAATTATTATCTCCTCATGGGGCTCAAGCTCTATCTCATCAAAGAGGTCAATAAATTGCATGAGGCTGAGGATCTCATGATAACCATCAGGCCTTTTTTTACCAACATGGAGAAACCAGTTTATCTTGGCAGGCGCAAGGAGCTTCATTTATACTCAGGGAGTTTTTAACTTTTTTTCAATTCCCTCTTTCAAGGATGGCTCTTTGTCTATAAACTCAAGTGCCTTTTTCCAGGCCTCCCTTGCAAGGTCCTTCATGCCAAGGGCATCATAGATATCACCAAGGTGGTCAAAAAGGGTGGGGTCATCTTTGAGTATCTCAATTGCCCTCTTCATTTCCCTTAAGGCATCATTGAATTTACCCATCTTATAATAGACCCAGGCAAGGCTATCAATTATGTGTCCACTGTCTGGTTTTAGTTCAAGGGCCCTCTGTATTAGTTTAAGGGCCTCATCAAGGTTGATCCCCCTTTCTGTAAAGGAATAGCCAAGATAATTCATTGCCTCATAATGTTCAGGGTCAAGTTCTATGGTTTTTCTAAGCTCCTTTTCCATGTCATTAAATCTTTTTGACTTTTCATAGGCAACAGCAAGATTAAAATGCATATCAGGATGTTCAGGGAATTTTCTGATTCCTTCCTCAAGGATATTGATTGCCTTCTGAGCCTCATTCAACTGAAGATACAATGATCCACTCAATAGATAAGGGTCAGGTCTGTCAGGTATGAGTGTAAGCAGTTTTTCATATACAGCAACTGCCTCGCTATATCTTTTCTGTCTTGAGAGAAAAAGTCCAAGGTTAAGGAGTGCATTTACATTATTTGGGTCACGGTCAAGAATATTCTGTAATTCTTTCATTGCCTCATCATTCTTTCCAATTTCCCCAAGAGAGAGGGCAAGATAGTATCTTGGCTCTATAGCATCAGGCCTTCTCTGCAGTATAAGTCTGAATTCCTCAATTGCCTTTTCATAATTTTCCTGTTGCATGTAAAGAAGCCCGAGCCTCATGTGGGCATCAAGGTCCTGGGGTAAAAGTTTAAGGAGTTCTTTCAATTCTGTAATGGCATTACCATAGGATTTCTGTTTTATATAAAGCTGGCTGAGCCTCTGTCTTGCCTGAAGATTATGGGGATTGAGCTCAATGGTCTTTTTGTAATATCTCTCCGACTCTTTTAGATTTTCTCGCATCTCCATGATCAATCCGAGGTAAAAATAGGCGGCGTCAAAATCATCCTTTTTCTCTATTGCCTCTTTAAAGGCCTTTTCTGCTTTTTCGGACTCATTTCTTTCAAGGTAAATGGCACCTGAATAAAAATAGGCGAGTGGTTCATTAGGAAATTGTTTGCTCAAATCTTCAAAGATCTTAAGTGCCTCATCGAATCTTTCAATGGAGGCATAGATACTTCCAAGGAAAATATATGCCTCTTTATTGGAAGGTTCTTTTTCTATAACCTTCAGGAGTACCTTTATGGCATCCTCTGACCTCTTCTGGGCATTATAAAGCTGGCCAAGAAGCAAAAGCCCTGGCACATAGTCAGGATTAATCTTTATTGCTTCCTCTGCCTTAAGTACGGCCTCCTCAATCTTACCAGTCCTTATAAGGAGATTACTTATCTGAAGCTTTAAAAAGACTGATTCAGGGTCAAGGGATTCAGCCTTTGAGTAATAATACAGTCCCTTTTGCCAGTCTCCCTGAAGTTCTGCCTGATAAGCAAGGATATAATAAAAATATGGATTTTCCTCACCTGACAGGAGCTGCAGTAATTCCTCATCAGGTAATTCAAGTTTTTCCTCTTTAAAGGACGCAGTCTGCACAGTGGCACAGGCTGTTAGGGCAATCACCATGATTATGGGGAAGATTAATTTTTTAGTCATCTTAGTATCTATTATGACATAATATTCTTATGAATAGCAAAACCAGATATTGCGATATTGTTTTTCCAGTGAGGCTTGGTGCATTGACCTATTCTGTACCAGAAGAGCTAACTGATAAGATAAGGCCTGGTATGCTTGTGGAAGCACCTTTAAGAAAGGCTTTTTTAAGAGGAATTGTCCTTAGGTGTGGAGTGAACTTTGAGGGAGAGGCACTTCCTGTTAGGAAGATTGTTTTTGGGTTTTCCCTGCTCAACAATAGCCTCATAAGGCTTCTTGAATGGATGTCAGGGTATTATATGGCTGAAGAGGGTGTTATTCTCAGAAGTATGATCCCTTCCTTTATGTTTAATAAAAAAAGGCTTAATATACAGGAGACAATAGATCTAAAAAACAGTATAAGGCCTGTTTCCCGTTATAGTGCTCACCTTATTATGGAGGATATCTTAAAGACAGGTAGATTATTGAAGTTATTAGAAGAAAATAGTAGAGATGGAGCAATTATCCTGGTACCTACAGTGGAATTTGCAGAGGAACTCCATAAAGGCCTGCTCCAGTCTTTTGGTGAGAGAACAGTCCTTTATCACAGTAGACTTAAAAGGTCCGTGCTTCAAGAGAATTACATAAGGATTCTAAAGGCCTTTTATGATGACTGCCAGCCCATTGTTATAGGAACAAGAAATTCTGTTTTTGCACCTTTCCAGCCATCTAGGATTATTGTTATTGACGAGTGTTCTTTTTCTTATAAACAGGAGGAGGCTCCTTATTTTAATGCAAGGGATGTGGCAGTTATGAGGGCTTATATTGAAAAGATTCCGGTTTATCTTTCCTCAGAACATCCATCTATTGAATCCTTTTACAATTGCAGGATTGGTAAATACAAGATATTGAAAGAGGGTTCCCCCAAAAATCGTCAGGTTTTTGGAGGCAGGGTTTCTATAGTTATCAGCAAGATAAGTAAAAAAACTTCATCAGGATTGGAGATACTCCCTCAGAGTCTTTTAAGACTTATAGAAAATATTCTTAAAAGAGATGAGAGGGTCCTTTTATCATTTCCAAGGACAGGGTATTCAATTATTTATTGCAGGGATTGCAAAAATGTCCTGAGATGTGAATGTGGTGGTATCCTTGTCTATTATAAGGAAAAAGAGATTCTTCGATGCAGGTTATGTGATACTATCAAGAAGATCCCTTCTTTGTGTAGTTATTGTAACGGTGCAGGACTTGAACATATCTCTGCAGGAATTGAAAGGATAAAAGAGGCCCTGAAAGATAAACTAAGTTTCCTGCCTGCAAAGTCAGAGGAAGGTATTATCATATCAACGAGTTCAAGAAAAAAAGGTATAGAAAATATCAATTATAATTTTTCTCTTGGTGTAATTCTTGATGCAGATATCCTTCTTAATTTACCTGATTACAGGGCATCTGAAAGGCTCTTTCACGAGGTTTATTATCTTATGGAGAGAATCAGGCAGGATGGAAAGATAATAATTCAGACAAGGATGCCTGAATATAAGGTCTTTGAGTATATAAGGAGGCTTGATTATACAGGTTTTGCTATCTCTGAGTTGAAGATGAGAAAACTCCACAATCTGCCACCCTATTCAAGATTTGTAATACTCAGGCTCTTTTCCAGGAGGCCTATTGACCATGATAGAGTAATTACAATGTTAAGAGGCATCAAGGATAGTTCAGTAAGGCAGATAAGATTAAGAAAAAGGAAAAAGGCAATTGCCCAGGAAGCGGTCTATCTGTTGAGGATAGGAAAGACAATATCTAATAAGACCTTTGAAGAGGTCCTGAGTCTTTTAAAAAAAGAGGGACTTGATGTCAGGGCTTATGTTGACCCATTGTAAAAGGCGGAGCAGAACATTGGTACTGTAAATTGCCGATAGAATATCTACAACAAACCTTA
>JBKBPW010000036.1:0-15119 GCA_046292975.1 Thermodesulfovibrionales bacterium | reverse complement strand
GCAGGTGCCGAAAAGGCTTTACCTGCGATACCTTAATGTAATGCTCATAATACACTTTCTATATATCTTAGTTAACCATCTGGTAAAAGACCTCTTGTTACATAATAAAAATCATCACTTTTAAAAAGCTTGAGCAGCCTGCCCCTTTCCTATAAGCGATTTATAGCCTGATAAAAACCTCAGGCCTTCAATACACCTGTTTTAAAATAATTCTTCATCTCCTCCTTCACCCACCTCTTTGCCTCAGAAGGGCTCATGCCCCAGTCTGTTGGACAGGGTGAAAGAACCTCCACAAAACTGAATCCTTTATTATCCATCTGATTTCGAAAGGCTGTTATTATGTAGTCCTTTGTCTTCTTTATATCGACTACTGAATCAAGACTGCCCCTTGCAATGAACCTTGTACCTTCAAGGGTTGCGAGCATCTCAGAAACCCTTATAGGATAACCATGTTTAATCCTGTCTCTTCCCTGAATGGTTGTTGAGGTCTTCTGACCTATAAGTGTTGTGGGCGCCATCTGCCCTCCTGTCATCCCATAGGTTGCATTATTAATAAAGATAACTGTTATATTCTCTCCACGGGCTCCTGCATGTATGATCTCAGCCATACCTATTGATGCAAGATCTCCATCTCCCTGGTAGGAGAATATAATCCTGTCAGGCATCACCCTTTTCAGACCTGTTGCTACCGCTGGAGGTCTTCCATGGGCTGCCTCTATTACATCAAAATCAAAATAATCATAGGCGAATACCGCACATCCAACAGGTGCGATACCTATCACCCTTTCCCAGATCTGAAGCTTATCAATGCATTCAGCAACAAGCCTGTGGGCAATACTGTGACCGCAACCCGGACAGTATCTGAAAGGAACTTCTTTAAGGCTATAAGGTCTCGAAAAGATCTGCCTCATCTAAACCCTCCTATACTCATTTTGTTCCTTCTGTTTCAAAGATAGTTGGCTCTTTATGAAACAGGACTATCCTGTTTTTACCAAGAGACTTTGCCTCATACATTGCCTTATCAGCAGCACTGAGGAGTCTGTCAGCATCGATGAAATCATCAGGGCATGTGGTGATACCCCCGCTTATTGTAACAGGACAGAGTACCTCTATCCCTTTATCTGAATTACATTCAAATATAGTCTTTGAGATCTTCTCTCTTATCCTGTTTGCTATGATACCTGCATCTTCCTTTTGAGTGTTTGGTAAAAGTAGTATAAATTCCTCTCCTCCATATCTGGCAATTATATCAACCTTTCTCAGTGCCTTTCTCAGTATATCCGCAAGAACCTGCAGAACCCTGTCACCAGCAAGATGGCCATATTCATCATTGACTTTTTTGAAGTCATCTATGTCTATAAGGACAATGGAAAAGGTTGCCTTATATCTCTTTACCCTCTCTATCTCCTTTTGAAGGGCTTCATAAAAATATCTCCTGTTAAAAAGCCCTGTAAGGGCATCAGTAATGGATAACCTTTCCATTTCTTTAAAAAGTCTTATCTTATCAAAAACAAGTGATACATTATTCGCAATAAGGGATATGATAGAGGCAAGCTCAAGATCAAAGACCCTTTCTTTTCTGTTGCCAAGGAGAAGATAACCAAGTATGGTCCCGCTACTGATAAGAGGAACTACCACAAGAAATAATATCCCTTCCTTGACAAAGACATCCTTTTTGCTGATCTCTTCACTTTCAAAAACCCGCATGGGCGGTTCTGCTGATATTATAAAATCAGTCAGCTGACCAGTCTGGACAGCCCGCTGAAAGGCAAGAGAAAACCCTCTATAAGCCTTAACCATCAGGGCTCCTTTCTCATCTAAGGGTATGACAACAGCGCCAAGGCCAAAATCTCCTACGAGCATACATTTTTCAAGGATATGTCCATAAAGCTCCTCTGTATCAGAAGATGATATAAATATATTTGATATGGAATTTGCAATTATAAGCTCCCTGTTTTTTCTGAGGAGTTCCTTCTCGGCATTTATAAATCTTGTTACATCAATGAGGTATATAATATAAACCTTTTCACCATAAATCTCCTGTGCCCTGTTCTTATCGATCCAGAGTTCAAAAACAAAATCTCCATGATACACATATATTCCTTTTGTCTTGCCTTCATGTAAAAGTGTTTCTGTAAGCTCAAACCTTATATCCCTGAATAGGCCTATATCCCTCACATCCATACCCGAAGAGGTCTTCCCTGCACCTGATATAAGCATAAAGGCCCTGTTAAAATCTATTACAGTAAGGTCATGCCTTACTATCACAACAGGTATGCTTATTAACTCAAGCATGTTATTAATAGTAATACCCATCCCTTTAAACTCTACTAAATACCTGTTTTTGAAGAAAAATGGGCTTCATATTTTATTATACCCTCTAAGATACCAAAATCACTAACCGTAAGTGTCTCCTTTGAAAATAATTTCATAATTTCTATTACTGAAAGAAGTCCTGTAAGTATGATGTCTTCCCTTCCCTTCTCAATCCCCTTCAGTTCTCTTATTTGCTGCAGTGTAAGATCTGAAAGCCTCTTCAGGAGTTCCTTAAGACCTGATAGGGATAATCTATGACCATGAATCCTTTCTGGCTCATATTTATCAAGAGAAAGGTCAATACTGGCAAGTGTGGTAACGGTACCTCCTGTGCCTATTAATATCTGAGGCTTTACAGAGAAAGATAAATTCTGAAGCCCATAGGATAATAAGGCCCTTTTTATTTTAGAAGATATCTCAAATATAACCTCAGCAGAGGGTGGATAGTTTTTTATAAGCTCAGAAAGCTTAAGAACACCCATGGGAATGGATAACATATCAAGAGAACCAGCTCTCCCTATTATGAATTCCGTGCTTCCACCACCGAGGTCAAAGGCAATAAACTCCTGAGGCACTTCAAGACCAGACCTTATACCCTCTATGGTAAGAAAGGCCTCTTCTTCTTCACTGATGACCCTGATATTAATGCCAGCTTCCTTTTTAACCATCTCAAGGAACTCATAAGAATTTCTGGCTTCCCTTAAGGCAGAGGTGCCCACTGCAGAAATTTTATTCACCCCAAACTCTATTGCCTTTTCTTTAAAGCCCTTAAGGCATTCAATACTCTCCATCATCCTTGACTCTTTTATCATTCCAGTGGTTTTTATGGATTCCCCAAGCCTTGTAATCTTCCTGTCTGAATAGACCCTTTCTATCCTGTTATTCCTCAAAAAACCAATAAGAAATCTAATCGTATTAGAACCTGTATCTATGGATGCTATCAGGGGAGAGCTTTGTGATGGCCTTTGTCCTTCTTTCCTTGATCTCAATGTAACCTTCTTTTAAACCCCTTTCGCCAATTATTATTTGATAGGGTATGCCTATTAAATCTGCGTCTTTAAATTTTACACCAGGCCTCTCATCTCTGTCATCAAAAAGGACATCAAATCCCTTTTCAATGAGAGAATTATAAATCTTTTTTGCAGTCTCCATCACCATATTGCTTGAACTCAGGGGAAGAATTTCTATGTCAAAGGGTGCAATACTTTTTGGCCATATAATTCCATCTGCATCATTGCCCTGTTCAACAGCAGCAGCCATAATCCTTGCAGGGCCTATTCCATAACTCCCCATAATAATTGGCCTCTGCTGTCCTGAACTGTCAAGATAAAAGGCCTTTAAGGGAATTGAGTACTTTGTGCCAAGTTTAAATATATTACCTATCTCAATTGCCTTTTCAATCCTTAAGGAAGAATTACATTTAGGACAACCCTCTCCTTCTTTTGCTATATGTATGCTGTGCCATTCAGGTTTAAAATGAATACCTGCCTTTAAACCCTTTATATGATAATCCTTCTTATTTGCACCACTTATATAAGTGCCTTTCTTAAGCACAGGATCTGCAATTATCCTCAAAGCATGACCATGGGGTCCAATAAACCCCGGCTCAGTGCCAAGCCTTTCCATTATCTCCTCTCTTAAGGCCTGCCTGAAAGGACCTATTATCTTCTGAAGCTTTTTTTCATGCAGTTGCTGGTCACCTCTTAAGAGCGCAAGTACCATACCCTCAGGGGCCATTATTGCAAGGGTCTTGATGAATCCCTCCTTAGATTCACGAAGAAATTCTGAAACCTCCTCCACTGTCCTTCTGTCAGGCGTATGCACCTCTTCAAAAACTGCTTCTTCTTTAATAGTCTCATGAGGCACAGAATCAGCCACCTCTATATTTGCTGCATATCCACAACTGTCACAGAGTACAATCTCATCCTCTCCAGCCGGTGACGGTGCCATAAACTCATGGGACTGACCACCTCCCATCATTCCAGGGTCTGACTCGACTTCATAAAATTTTAAACCGCACCTCTCAAAAATCCTGTGGTAGGCCTTTCTGTGGATTTCATAACTGTGGTTCAAACCTTTCTCATCAATATCGAAACTATAACTATCTTTCATAATGAATTCCCTTGTTCTCATGATCCCGGCCTTTGGTCTTGCCTCATCCCTTAACTTTGTCTGAATCTGATACCATATCTGAGGGAGCTCTCTATAAGACCTTATCTCTTTTGAAGCAAGCCATGCCATTACCTCCTCATGGGTCATTCCAAGACACATATTCCTTCCACCCCTGTCCTTAAGTCTGAACATCTCATCCTTAATCTCAAACCATCTTCCAGTAGCCTCCCAGAGTTCAGCAGGGTGAAGCACAGGACAGGTAATCTCCTGTGCACCTATTGCCTCCATCTCCTCTCTGAGTATCTTTATTATCCTTCGCATAACCCTCCAGCCAAGTGGCAGGTAAATATAAAGCCCAGAGGCAAGCTGCCTTACAAATCCACCCCTGAGAAGAAGCCTGTGGCTGATTGCCTCGGCCTCCTGTCCAACCTCTCTGAGAGTTGGTATGAATATCTTTGAATAAAACATGGTATTAATTGTAAAATTGCTCAGACCAATCAGTCAAGGCCACAATTTACCTAATGAACTATCCCGCAGTAAGCTGCGAGGTAATAAAAGCGAGGCAAAAAAGTTATACTCCGATCAAGCATCAAGGAATTCTTTAGTTTAAAAACTTATTCTGGCAAATATGGTAATATGTTAAAAAATAAATTAAAAAGTAGGAGGATATTATGGAGAAATATCTTTTTATTAAGTATCTGTCCGGCCTTCTTGAAAGGGGGGATTTTCTTAGAAGGGTCTTCACCATCTATCTCCACTGTTCAGGATTCTTAATCATTACTATCCTTTTTCCGGTCTTCATGGAGAGACCTTCATCCAGGGACTTACCTTTATAGTAAGGGGAGTTGCCTATACATTTTTGATATTCCTCGGGCTTTATGTAATATCAGAATTGTTCAGCGCAGTGGCAAGGTTATCAAAGGGAAGATAGATTCTTTTTAAGCTCAAGCATCCTGTTTCTGAGACTGTCCCTGAAGAGTTCTGCCTCTGAAAGGTCTGAAGGAGGCATAAAAGGTTTATCAATGTAAATCTTTATTTTGCTCCAGCGAGGTATGACCTTGCCTCTGGGAAGAATCCTGTATGTCCCTTCAATTATCAGGGGTACAACGGGAACATTCTCTTCAATGCTCAAAAGTGCAAAGCCAGTCTTTAGCTCCCTTATCTCTCCATCAAAGGACCTGCCACCCTCAGGGAATATGCAGAGGACCCTGCCCTTTTTGAGAACCTGCCTTGAATGTGCCATTGCCTCAAGGAGATCCCTGTCTGAACTGATAGATATAACATTTATAAGCTCAGCCATTGTTTTAAAAGGAAAATATTTCCTGAGACCTTGAAAATAAATATTTCTTGAGAGCCTGAAAGGTAGTGCAGCAAACAATACAAATCCATCAAGATAACTTGTATGATTTGGTGTGATAATAAATGGTGCCTGTGGAAGGTTTTCTATTCCATAAACCCTGAGCCTGTAGAAAAGTTTAAAAATAATCCTTAGAAAAAAATGAGCTAATGCCAGTATAATGAAATTAATTGTCCTGAATATCCATCCTCTCTCTTTTTCAAGGTTGAATCCAATCTGCTGAGGGGTTTTGCTTAATCTCTCAATATCATCAAAAACATCCTTCACTGTATGCCATCTGCTTGTAAGCTCATCTCTGAGAGATAGGGAGAATCTCCTTTCAAGTGAGGTTGCAAGTTCTAAACGCCTCAGGGAATCCATTCCAAGGTCAAGCTCAAGATGATCTGTGAGATGAGGCTCCTCAATTGACGGAACAATTTTTTTAATCACTTCAACTAAATTCCTTCCTGTGGAGGTCTGAAGGCCTGGATCTGGCCTTCTTGATACAGGTGATTTTTTAAGCATCATCTCTTTAATAAGAAATCTCCTGAATTTTCCAAGCCTCGTCTTCGGCAGGGGTTCATTGTGAAGTCTGAACCCTTTTATCTTCATATATAAAGGAAGGGTTTTTAAGAGGCCATCTATCTGCCACCTGAGAGCAGAATTTATATTCACTATACCCTCTTTTCTCGCATATTCAATATCAGGCACAATCACAGCCTCCATATTATCAAGAAGGCAGATCTCTTTTATTAAAGGAATTGCCCTCTTGTATCTCTCCTCCACATCCTCTGGATAAATGGTCTTGCCAGAAGGAAGGACTATCACATCCTTTTTTCTTCCAGTGATAAAGAGATAACCCTCTTTATCAATATATCCCAGGTCTCCTGTAAGAAACCAGCCATCCTGAAAGGACTCCTTTGTGAGTTGTTCATCTTTAAAATAACCTTTCATAACCAGAGGTCCTTTTATGGCTATCTCTCCAGTTCCTGTTTCATCAGGATTAATGATTTTCAACTCAACTCCTTCAAGGGGCTTACCAGCAGAACCGGGCTTTCTACATTTGACTGGATTAAATGTTGCAACTGGAGAGGTCTCTGTAAGACCATAACCTTCAATAACAGTAAAACCGAATGCCTCAAGGTCTTTCATTACATCAGGGTCAAGTCTTGCACCACCAGAGGCAAAGAACCTGAATTGAAAACCTGTTTTCAGATGAAGAAAAAAGAATATATATCTACCAAGATTAAAGTCAGCTCTTCTTCTCAAAAAGGAACTGAATTTCTTAAGATAAAAAAGTGGCAATCTGATAAAGAAAGGAAAACCCTTTAATCGCTCCATAATCCTGTTTCTCATAAGCTCAAGGACCTGAGGCACAGCAATAAGGGCAGTGATCTTTCTTTCCTTTATAGTTTTTAAAACCTCAGGACCCCTCAGATGGGGTGAAAATGTTACAGTTGCACCAAGGCAGAATGGAACAAGGAAATTACATACAAAGGGATAGGTGTGGTGCAGAGGAAGGATGCAGAGGACATTTTCGTCATCCTTTATAATACCTGTCTTTTTTCCTGCCTCTATTTCAAAACTGAAATTGCCATGACTGAGCATCACTGCCTTTGGTCTTCCTGTAGTTCCAGAGGTATAGATTATAGAGGCTATGTTATCTTCAGAGGGCTCAAAAGGTTCAAATTTATCAGGTAAAGGTAATTCTTCAATCCTTGAGATATTAAATCCATTGTAGTCCTTCACAATGGAGGCTGTCTTTTCTGAATAAAAAACAAGCCTTGCCTCAGAGTCCTTCATAACAAGTTCAAAAGTCTCTCTATCTGATTCCACATCCAGAGGAACTGCTATGGCACCCCTCAGGATTATTGCCATGTAAGCAATACACCAGTAAACTGAATTCTCTGCATAAAGGATAATTCTCTCTCTTGGTGAAACCTTATCATTAAGATAGGCTGTAAGGATTGAGACAAGTCTTTCTATTTCTCTGTAAGTAAAAGACCTCCAGATATATTTGTCATCCTGGGCTACAGGTTGAATAAAGGCAATTCTGTCTCTGAATCTTTCAAAAGATAGAAGAAACTGATCTTTGAGGGTCATAGGCAATTATATCATATCCAATTTCGTCTCATACTCCTATGAATGGATTTGAATTATTTCATTACTGCTATCGTTACCCCATCTCCACCTTCTTCATTAGTCCCGGGTCTGAAGGTATCAACAAGAGGATGTCCTTTAAGATATTCTCTTATAGCCTTTCTGAGTCTGCCAGTCCCATATCCATGGATGACCTTTACTTCACTAAGACCTGCAAGGGATACATGATTGAGATAGGGTTCAAGTCTTGAGATAGCCTCCTCTACTGTCATGCCTGTAAGGTTTATTGACTCATCCACAGATTCTTCTGTGAACCTCTCTCCCGCGGTCTTTATTGATATACCCCTTGGCCTCTCTATATCATTAAGAGAAACCTCTGCCTCAAAGGAGCCAGCTATAATTCTAACCCTATCAGATTCAATCCTTGTAACAGTTCCGTCATAACCAAGACTCTTGATATAAACTCTTGAGCCAGGTTCAGGTATAAAGACCTCCTGATCTTTTTTAAATTCCTTTAGAACACACTCAATCTCTTTCTCCTTTTCTCTGAGATTTTTCAGGGCTTCCTTTGGTCTCTTCTTTGCCTCCAAAAGCATTTTATTAACAAAGACCTTTGTCTCCTTTAATAATTCTTTTGCATCTTCATAGGCCTTTCTGAAGATATCTTCTTTCTTTTTTTCTATCTCTGATTCTCTTTCTTGAAGGGTCCTTTCCTTTTCTTTAATCTCCTTTTCAATAGTCTTTAACCTTTCTATCTCCTGTTCATAAAATTCCCTTTTTTCTCTCAGGTCTTTAAGCATAAGCTGGAGGTCTAATCTGCCCTTTCCAATAAGCCCTTTTGCCCTTTCAATAATGGCATCCTGAAGTCCAAACCTCTCAGCTATATAGATTCCGTAAGATTGACCTGGCTCACCTGTTCTTAATCTGTAAAGAGGTTTCATAAGTCTTTCGTTAAACTCCATGGAGGCATTTACCATACCTTCGGTCTTATAAGCAAAGGCAGCAACCTCAAGGAGATGGGTTGTTGCTATCACCATACTACCTTTTTTATTCAGCTCCTCCAGGATTGCACAGGATAAGGCAGCACCTTCTGATGGATCTGTTGCCCTTCCAAGCTCATCAAGAAGAACAAGGGTCCTCTCATCTGCCCTGTTAATTATCTCTGATATATTCTTTATATGGCCAGAAAAGGTAGAGAGATTCTCCTCAATAGATTGCTCGTCACCCATATCAACAAGCACATTCCTCACAAGTGGAAGGCTTGCTGCCTCAACCGGCACAGGAATCCCTGATAAGGCCATTAGTGTAAGAAGTCCTGCTGTCTTTAGCGCAATGGTCTTTCCACCGGCATTAGGACCTGTTATAACCATTATCCTTTGAGGATCTCCCAGTTCAAGTTCAAGGGGAACAACCTCATCTATAAGGCCCTTTTCTTTTAATAAAATAAGCACGGGATGTCTTGCCTTCAATAACTTAAGCCTGAACTCATTGTTTATTTCAGGTTCAATAAGTCTTAACCTTTCAGAAAATAAGGCTACGCTTCTTAGAAGGTCAAACTCAATGAGAAGCTCATAAGAGCTCTCTATTATGGGCAGGGCTGCCCTCAGATGAGACGATATTGCCTTCAATACCCTTATCTCTTCTGCCTTCTCCTCTGCGATAATATTTTCATGTTCATTGGCAAGGCCTATAACCTCAAGGGGCTCCACATAAAGGGTCTCACCAGTCCTTGAGACATCATGGATTACTCCTGAAATCCTTCCCTTAAAATCAGCCTTTAGAGGAATAACCCACCTGCCACCTCTAAGGGTTATATATTCATCCTGAATAGCCTGTGCTAAATGTCTGTCATGGATTATCTCATCGAGCCTCCTTCTGATCCTTCCTTCAATATTTCTCTTTCTATTTCTTATCTCTTTTAATTCAAAAGAGGCTGAATCAAGGATATTCCCTTCATCATCCACAGACCTGTCAATAAGATCAATCAGTTCTGTAAAATCAGCAATTTTAGATATAAACTCAGAGAGGTAGAAGGTATCCTTTCCTTTCTTAAGCCAGTCCCTGATTCTCTCAATATTTACAAAGACCTTTTTCAGGATATAAAGCTCCTTTGCCTCAAGCAAAGAACCCTCTGGTCTTAATTTCTGCAAATGTCCTGATATATCCTCGAATTCATCAATAGCAACCTCTCTTAATTCAGAAAAGAGTCTTCTTAATTCATCAATAAGACGAAATCTCTTTTCTATATAAGCTCTCTCATTAAAAGGCATGATGGAAAGGATAAGCCTTTTTGAGGCAGGGCTTTTTGCATAAAGGGCAATCTCCTCAAGTACCCTCTGGAACTCAAGAAGCCTTAAAGAATTCTGTTCCATCTTTAATCCTTCGTGCCTCCATATTTTTCAAATGACCTTTTCTTTTTCTTTGCCTTCTGTTTTCTGATCTTCTCCAGTTTATCCTTCCTTGATGACCTCAAACCATAAAGCTCTTCAATCCTCCAGATAAGCTCTCTCCTTGCAAGGAATCTATTTATGGATTGACTGCGGGTCTCCATGCATTTTACTTCTATGCCTGTAGGGATATGTTTTAGATAAACACAGGTAGCTGTCTTGTTGACCTTCTGACCACCCCTTCCAGAGGAGCGGACAAATTTCTCAACAATATCACCTTCCTTAATATTAAGGGACTGCATCTTCCCTTTCAGCCAACGGTTTTTTTCTTCACTGACAGCAAATTCAGGCATCAGTTCTCCTTGACTTTTAAAAAGGGCTATTACATTATATATTATGAAACAGATGGCGCTTATACTAAAACATTTTAATGATGTCATGCCTTTAATGATTTTATTTCTTGTCCTTTCTGGCTGTGCAACCATTGCCGGTGTTGGAGAGGTTGGAGAGGAGTTTGTGCCACCTGGATTCGGTCCGCCCTATGATAGATATATACAGGGTGAGCCACGGATAGATATGAAGATAGAAGGTGGCATTTATTACTGGAAGACCGCTAATACCTGGCATATAAGATTTGCAAGGCCCTACAGTGCTCCAAGGCCTTTTCCTGATGGAACAATATTTTCAGGTCGCATCAGGGTTGAAGATGGAATCATAATTGATGTAAAGAGATTTAATGTATCTCCATTGAATGAAATTAGAAGGCTCGGTGATACTATATCATTTAGATTTGAAATAAAAGATGAGGTAGAAGGTTTTGATTTCATTATCCAGCCTGGCCTTTCTCAATACTGCATTACTTCAGAACTCAGGGTTCAGGGCATCTATGCACCAGAACTTATAAGGCTTGGTGAATTCATGCACAGGCCTGATGGAGTTCCCTTTAAAATATGTGTAAGGAGTTTTGAATGAAAAGATTTATTTTCATGCTGTTATTGAGTGTCTTTACTGTCTCTCCTGTGATCCCCCAGGAAGAGAAATATCTTGCAAATATTAAGCAGCTCACCTACGAGGGAGACAATGGAGAGGCCTATTTCAGCTTGGATGGAAGGAAATTGATTTATCAGTCAGACAGAGGATACAAATGCGATAAGATATGGATAATGAACAGTGATGGTACAGAAAAAAAGATGGTAAGCCCTTCAAGAGGAGCCCATACCTGCGCCTTTTTCTTTCCTGATGGAAAGAGGATATTGTTCTCCTCTACAGTTCATATTGAAGGTGAATGTACTGAACGGGAATTACCAAAGGATAAAAGATATGTCTGGCCTCTCTATCCCTATGATATCTATGTAGCAAATATAGATGGCTCGGTCCTCAAGAGATTGACCGAAAATCCTGAATATGATGCAGAGGCAATTATCTCACCTGATGGTAAGGAAATAGTATTTACATCAAAAAGAAACGGGGACATGGACATATACATCATGAATGCAGATGGAACAAATGTAAGGAGACTTACTGATAGATTTGGTTATGATGGTGGTGCCTGGTTTTCTCCTGACGGAAAAAAGATTGTCTGGAGGGTCTGGTATCCAGAGACAGAGGTGGAACTCAATCTCTGGAGGGATTCCATGAAAGGTAATTATATAGTGCCCCTTCCCCTTGACCTCTGGGTCATGGATAGAGATGGTTCAAATAAAAGGAGAATTCTTCATAATGGAGCGACAAACTGGGCTCCTTCATGGCATCCTGATGGTAAAAGGATAATATTCTCAAGCAATATGGATGACTGGCGTGAGAATATAAAACAATATGGACCGAATTTTGAACTTTATATAATAAACATGGATGGCACAGGACTCAAGAGAATAACCTATAATAATGTCTTTGATAGTTTTCCCATGTTCAGTCCTGATGGTAAAAAACTTGTCTTTGCCTCGAATCGAAATCCTGATAAACCAAGACAAACTGATGTCTTTATCGCAGACTGGCTGGAATGATAAGAAAGCTCCTCTTTTTAATTCTATTAATCCATTTTTTCCCGGCTATGCTTTATGGAAATACATTACTTCATCATGAGCTTTATGTAAAGATTATCCCTGAAAAAAGCTATTTAATAGCCGTTGATACCATTAACCTTCCAGAGCCGGAAAGAAGGATTCCATTCTATATTAACAAAAACTTGAATATAAAAGAGATAATTCCAGTGGCATCAATTAATATTACAGAGACACCTGAGGCAAAGAAGGTTGAGATAGTCTTTGATTCACCTCAGAGGAGCATTACTATCAAATATGAAGGAATGATTCATGAACCTGTAAAGACAATAGGAGAACAGGCAAGGGGATACAGTTACACAGGAGGTATAATCTCAGGGGAAGGTGTATTTCTTCATGGTGGCTCACTCTGGTATCCAGAGATTGAAAATGGTCCTTTCACATTCTATTTAATTATTCAACTCCCAGAAGGATGGTATGGAATAAGTCAGGGAGAAGAGATTGATAGAGAGGGAGCCCTTTCATGGAATTCTCCTGATCCCCAGGAGGAGATATATCTCATTGCGAATAGATTTGTAAGATATGAAGAGCAGCTTGACGGCATAAAGGCAATGGTGTTTTTGCGAACACCTGATGAAGGTCTTGCAAAAAAATATATAAGTGCCACCTTCAGATATATTAAACTCTATGAAGACCTCATAGGTCCCTATCCCTATAAAAAATTTGCCCTTGTGGAGAACTTCTTTGAATCAGGCTTTGGTATGCCTTCATTCACACTCCTCGGTCCAAAGGTCTTAAGACTTCCATTTATAATAGATTCCTCCTATCCCCATGAGATACTCCATAACTGGTGGGGAAACAGTGTGTGGCCAAGACAAGGCAGGGGAAACTGGACAGAAGGACTTACTGCCTATTTATCAGATCATCTCCTCAAAGAGCTCAAAGGTGAGGACAGGGAATACAGGTTTACAACCCTTCAGAAATACAGGGACTATGTGCTTGACGAAAGAGATTTCCCTATTGAAGAATTCAGAAGCAGGCACTCAGGAGCCACAGAGGCAGTTGGTTATGGTAAATCTCTTTTTTTCTTCCACATGCTTAGAAGGAAACTTGGAGACAGGGTCTTTATAGAAGGGCTCAGGGATTTTTACAGGGAAAATAAGTTTAAATATGCAGACCTTGATGACCTGAGAGGGAGTTTTGAAAGGGTCTCAGGAACGAATTTAAAAGACTTCTTTGAACTGTGGACAAAGAAAAAAGGTGCACCCGTGATTGAGATTAAAGAGATTAAAATAAAAGAAAAAGAACTCAGGCTTACTCTGGAGCAGACACAGGAAGATGAGTTTTATAAACTTGAAATACCTGTAAGGATATTCCTTAAAGGAGGCTCAATCCACGAGACCCTTTTGAAAATGACTGAGAAAAGGCAGACCTTTCTTGAAAGGCCTGATGGAATACCTGTAAGGATTGACATTGACCCTGAGTTTCATGTATTCAGGAAACTTTCCAGAGAAGAGATACCCCCTGCTATAAGTGCAGTGCTTGGCTCAAAAGAGGTTGTGATTATAAAACCATCTTTGAAAGATCAAGAACTCTCTGAAGCCTGGGAAGAGGCAATCAGGACAATTAAAAATTCAGGCCCTGAAGGGATAAAGGTGATTGAGGACGATGGTGGTACCAGTAGTGATATGGAAAAATTACCTGAAGGTTCTCTTATCATCCTTGGATGGGAAAATAGATTTCTTAATAAAGTCTTTTTTGACCAGGATTATATAAAAACAAGAGATGGTAAATATGAACTTTCAGAAAGAAGTATAGACCCTGAGAAAGAATCCTTTGTCTTTGTCAGAGAGAATCCTGTGGACAGAGAAAGACCCCTATTATTTATAGGTTCAAAAAAAACATCAACATTAAGGGCATTAATAAGAAAGCTTCCTCATTATCACAAATACAGTTACCTTGTCTTTGAAGGTGATAATGCTGTAAATACATTGAAAGGAAGATGGGAGCTAAAGAAAAATCCCATGAGTATTATCCTTGATAAAGATGAAAGACCTGTAGCTTCACCCCAGAATAAACCCCTTATCCCTGTCTTTTCAAAGGAATCCATCAAAAAAACATTAAAATTTCTTACCTCTGCTGACCTCAAGGGAAGAAAGGCTGGCACGGATGAGGCTATAAGAGCAGCAGAATTTATTAAAGAGTCATTCCAAAAAGCTGGCCTTCTGCCCGGATACAGAGGTGAGTATCTTCAGATATGGAATGATGATAAAAAGACCTTTGCCAATGTTATCGGTAAAATTGAAAGCAGTTCAGAGGAATGCCTGATCCTCGGTGCCCATTATGACCATCTCGGAATAGATGATAATGGCAAAATCTATCCAGGTGCTGATGATAATGCAAGTGGAATAGCCATACTTTTAGAACTCGCAAGGATCATGGCAGAAGAAAATGCTATTTTACCGGGCTTTAACAAAGATTTAATATTCATTGCCTTTACAGGTGAGGAAGATCGGAGACTTGGCTCAAGATATTTTGTGGAGCATGCTGAATTAAATAAATGTATAGCCATGATCAATCTTGATACAGTGGGAAGGCTTCAAGACAAAAGGCCTTTCATCATCGGTGCTTCTTCAGCAAAGGAGTGGCCACTGATCCTTAAAGAAGCCTCTTTAATATCAGGTATCGACCTTGACCTTGTAAAAGAGGAGCTTGACTCCAGCGACCAGAAGAGCTTTGAGGAAGCAGGCATTCCAGCAATTCAGATATTTTCAGGACCTCATGAGGATTATCACAGGATAACTGATAGCATGGATAAACTTGATATTGATGGCATGATAGAGATAGGAAACTTTACAAAAGAATTGA
>JBKBPW010000035.1:0-15385 GCA_046292975.1 Thermodesulfovibrionales bacterium | reverse complement strand
CCCTTTGCACCAAGGTTTCCTTTTGAGGTATGGATTATGCCAAAGGGGCATAACTGCGCCTTCCAGGAAAGCTCAAAAGAAGAACTTGATGATCTCAGTAATATAATGAGGGAGATTTTAAGAAAAATGAAGGCACTTTTTGGAGACCTTCCCTATAACTATGTGCTTCATACAGCACCGAACAGGATTCCAAGGAGGAATCACTGGCATACCCTTGGAGATGACTTTCACTGGCATATAGAATTTATGCCAAGGCTCCAGAGGACAGGTGGTTTTGAATGGGGCTCTGGCTTTTACATCCTCCAGACATCGCCTGAGGATGCAGCAAAATTTTTGAGGGAGGTTTAATATGGTCAAAAAAATTTTATTGCCAACGGACTTTTCAGAGGGCTCAAAGAATGCCCTACCCTATGCAGTGGAGCTCACAAAGCAGTATAATGCCAGTCTTTATATGATCCATGTTATCTATGACATTAATCAGGCATCAGGTCTTCATGTACCCCATGTGAATCTTGACCAGCTTTACAGTGAGATTGAGTCTGTTGCGAAAAAGGAGCTTGAGAGATTTGGATTGGAGGAACTAAGGGGCATGAATGTCCAGAGGGAGGTCCTAAGGGGTGTGCCCTATGAGGAGATTGTAAAATATGCTGAGAAAAATCAAATAGACCTGATTGTAATAGGTACTCATGGAAGAAAGGGACTTGAGAAGATATTTTTTGGTAGCACAGCAGAGCAGGTTGTCAGAAAGGCACCCTGCGCAGTACTTACAGTGAGACTTCCAAAGAAGAGTTCATAGTGCTGAAGTTAAGGGATTCCTAAAAATATAAGGCATTTGGGGGTGCCAGAAGAGTTGAAGGTATATCTTTCTGAGAGCACATTTCTTGGACTTCTACTCAGTGCTGCTGAGGTTTATAAGAAGGAATGCCTTGGTTATCTCCTCGGCTACAAGCTGGAGGATAGATTCATTATTGAGCATGCCTTCAGCCTTCAGACAGCCTCAAGAAGACTAAAAGGTGTAATCCTTGGTGATAAGAACCAGAAGAAGATAGAGGAGGTGCTTGAGAGATTTGACAAGCTCCAGATAATTGGAGACTTTCATTCCCACACCCAGTTTGGTGAGACAAAGGGATTGCCAATACCAAGCCAGGATGATATCAAGACAATGAAACCAGGTAACATTTATCTTATCGTGGCTGTAAATGACATTGACAAGGTTTATTCCTGGAGTGAGAACAGGGATGGAACCATCTCTGGCTCAGTTGGAAGATTATTTTTTAAGATATCAGCCTATTATCTCAAGAAAAAGCTCAGGAAAAAGGCAAAAGCAAATAGTAATTCTGTTACAAAGGGGACATCTGACAGCAATCAGGAAGATCTGGAATTAAAAAGGGCAAAGATTTACTGTCCATTCCCTCCTGGCTTCTGAGTCATGGTGAAGTTATCCTCAGATGTAATGGTAATAGGTGGGGGTCCTGCCGGTGCTATTGCAGCAAGGATACTCAGCAATCACAGGATTGATACAGTCCTTATTGAGAGAAGTCTGACTAACAGCAAACCCTGCGGTGGAGGTATTCCGTCCCCTGCCTTTAAGGAATTCATGATCCCTGTGGATATTGTAAAAAGTCAGGTTGATTCCATAGAGATAATCTCTCCATCTGAAAAGAGGCTTTCCATAACCCTCAGAGGTGGAAACATCTCAATCGTGAACAGGGCTGAGTTCGATTCCCTCTTGAGAAGAGAGGCAGTCTCAAAAGGGACAAGACTAATTGAGGCAGAGTTTGTCAGTTTCCTTGAGACATCTCCTTCTGTGAAGGTGCTTTTAAGGAGAAGTGATGGAGAGCCTGTTGAATTAACCTCCAGATATGCAATAGTCTCTGATGGCGTCAATTCTAAGGCAAGGGCATCCCTTAGACTCAAGCCAGTTAATAGTGTCTTTACATTAAGCATGAGGTTCTCTGAAATTAAAAATAACAAGTGTGAATTCTGGTTTGGTTCTCAGTATGCCCCAGGTTTTTATTCCTGGGTATTTCCCTTATCAGCAGGCACAGGGAGCCTCAAAGGAGATGGTATTAAAGATAGATTTTATCTTTTCTGTAAAAAAAGAGGGTTATCCGTGGATGGTTTTTTAAGGGGATACAGGATACCCCTGTGGTCATTAAGGAATCTTTACCTTCAGTATAATTCTTCTATCCTCTTTGCTGGAGATGCAGCAGGTCTTGTAATGCCCCTTACCTTTGAGGGTATATACTATGCCATGGCTTCAGGAAAGATGGCAGCAGAGGCTATAATAGAAAAGAAGCCCTCTGAGTATAAAAAACTCTGGAAGGAGAAATACCTCAAGAGATTTTCTCTTATGAAATTCTTCTGGAGATATTTTTTAAGAAATGATAGGGCAGTGGAAAGGTTGATAGACCTCCACAGGATACCTGAGGTTCAAGAGGTGGCAATGGAATTATGGCTCAGAAAGTCAGTTGATAAAAAGAGTCTTAATTCCTATGTGAAACTGTTCAGGAGATTTGTAGGCTGAATAGGTGAATAGGTGAATGGGTGAATGGGTGAATGGGCTGAAGGCTGATGGTAGTAGGCTGAAAAAATTAAGCTATAGGATGAAGGGTTTCCTTAAGCCTATAGCCTATCGCCTTAAGCCTTCAGCCTTAAGCCTAAAGCCTTCAGCCTATGTTTTAGATCATAGTGAAATTTTATTCTTCCTTCTGTTGAGTTTTGTATTTCATTTTATAATGGCAGGACTGGTCTATACCTTCTCAATAAAGGCTCCTTCTAAGGAGCCTCCATTGTTTGCAAGGGTTGTTACTCCAGAGGAGCTTCAAGGTCTCAAACCAGCTCTTACTTCACCACCTGTTCCTGTCCGCAGGATTCATAAAGAAACAGCTAAGGAGGATAGAGATATTATCAGGAGCAGGGGGTATGAGTTTGGTGGTGAAAGTGACAGAAAGGAATCCTCTAATTCTAAATCAGGGATTAATAAAGATGAAAAACCTTCAGATACCCCTTTGAGAAATCCTGAAGAATTAATCAAACTTCCAGGGGCTATCACTTCTGGACCATCTGCCAGCTCAGGATCCCTTGCAAAATTATTTGACAGGGATGTCATTAAAGAGCAGGTAAAGAGGGGAGCAGTAAAAGAAAAGCCACCTGAGATAACCTTTGATACAAAGGAATTCAGGTATCAGGGATACATGAATAGATTGAAAGAAAAGATAGAGTCAATATGGCAGTATCCTCTTTCTGCAGCTCAGAGAGGTATTTACGGAGATCTTTATATAAGATTCTCAATAAAAAAAGACGGTAGTCTTGGAAGGGTGGAGCTTGTAAGGACTTCAGGCTACAGGGAACTTGATGATGCTGCTATGAAGGCATTGATGGATGGAGCACCCTACTGGCCCCTGCCATCAGAATGGAACATGGATGAATTTATCATCGAAGGACATTTTATCTATACTCTTTATGGATATTATATTAGATGATGATAGATGATGAGTCTGGTGAAATGGTGCCGAAGGCGGGATTCGAACCCGCACGGCCTTGCGACCACCAGACCCTGAATCTGGCGCGTCTGCCAGTTCCGCCACTTCGGCTAAAATTATTTTAGCACATGATTGACCTTCATATACATGGACTTGGTAGATGGGGTATCTCTCACGCTACAGATGAGGCAATAGAAAATATCTCTATCCTCTATGGTTCAATGGGTATAAAGGCCTTTTTGCCTGTGATAATGCCTGATGAACTGAAGAGGATGAGGGCTCTATTAGATGTCATAAAGAGGGTGATAAAAAAAGGTTCGCCTGGTGCAAAGATCCTTGGAGCTTATCTTGAAGGTCCTTTTCTTAATCCAGAATATGCTGGTTCCCTTAAAAAGGAATATTTTCTACCTTCCACTCCTGAGGGCTTAAGAAGATTGATTGATGGCTATGAGGATATCATAAAGATTATCACCATAGCACCTGAGCTTCCAGGAAGCCTAAAACTAATAGAGGAATGTAGAATTTTGGGCATAAAGGTTCATATGGGCCATTCTGGTGCAACCTATAAAGAGGCCCTTGAGGGAAAGGTTGCTGGTGCTACAGGCATAACCCATCTCTTTAATGCCATGAGGCCCCTTCATCATAGGGAGCCTGGCATCACAGGTCTTGGCCTTCTGGATAAAGACCTTTATGTAGAACTGATATGTGATGGTATTCATATAGCTCCAGAGATATTAAGACTTGTATTTTCCATCAAACCATCAGATAAAATAATAGCAATATCTGATGCCATAGTAGGTGCTGGAGACCTTGAGGGAGCAAGCTATAACAGTAAAGGCAGGTTGAGAGGAAGTCTTTATCCAATAAACAGGGCAAGGGTTATTCTTGAGACAATAGATATCTCCCATGAGGTTATAGAGATGGTTACTTACAAGAATCCAGAAAGGTATATCTCAAAGTAGCCAAGCCATGATAGATGAACCTGAATCCTAAAGGAGGTCTTTATGCGTCTTGATATGAGAGGGCTTTGTCAGGATGAGCCACTAAAAAGGATAAGAGATATCCTTAGAAATTCATGCCCTGACGATGAAATCATAGAGGTACTTATAGAATCAGAGCAGGATGCCAAGAGACTCAGGGCATTCATGAGTATGTCTGGATGCACTGTTGAGCTATTAAGAGAAGGTCCTCAATGGATTGTGAAGATGACAGGTAAAAATTGTAACTGCCAGTAGAGCCAGTGATAGGTGAACCAGTGTTCAATGGAAATAAATTTCAATAAAACATCAATAATAGGGGTCGGGCTTATAGGAGCATCCCTTGGCCTTGCAATCAGGAAAAAGGGGTTGTGCGAAAAAATCTATGGTTTTGGAAGAAACGAAAGGAATCTCCTGAGGGCAAAGGAAAAAGGAATCATTGACAGTTACAGTCTTGACCTCAAAGAGGTATGTGAGGATTCTGATCTTATAGTCCTTTCAACACCTGTTGGTGTGTTCCTTGAGATGGTAAAAAATATCAGTCCTTTTCTTAAAAAGGGTTCAATAATTATAGATGTGGGGAGTGTCAAAGGAAGACTTGTTTATGAAATTGAATCTCTCATGCCAGAAGGGGTCTTTTATATTGGCACTCATCCAATAGCAGGAAGTGATAAATCAGGTATTGATGATGCAAGGGCAGAGCTTTTTGAGGGTGCAAGATGCATTATAACTCCTACAGACAGGACTGATAGGAATTCGCTTGAAAGGATAAGCCAGCTCTGGAAGAATATAGGTTGTCATGTAGAACTTATGGATCCCTACAGGCATGATGAGATATATGGTGCTGTGAGTCATTTGCCCCATATAATTGCATACAGTCTTGTAAATACAATTGGAGAAATTAATGATGAATTTATAAAATATAGCGGTCAGGGATTCAAGGATGCAACCCGTATTGCCCTGAGTTCACCAGAACTCTGGAGGGATATAGTGGTTTATAATAGGGAAAACCTTTTGAGGTTCCTTGAGGTCTTCAGGGCCGAGATTGAAAAGATTGATGAATATCTCAAGAACAATAAGGCCGAGGCAATAAGGGAGAACTTTCAAAAGGCAAGGCAGTTGAGGGAGAGGATAAGGTAGGAGTTACAGGATGAATCAGGAGCCATCTTTAGAGGAATGGAAAAAGTTATATAAAACAACTCTATCCCTTAGAGGGCTTGAGCCATGGACCTATATGGAAGAAACAGATATCTTTGGTGTCTGTGATCCTGAATCTGGGATTATAGGGTTTTGTTGCATTATAGGGAGTTGGAAAGAAGCTTTAGGGTTAATAGTTTACAGGGGTAAAGCAGGTCTTGAGAGCTACAGGAAGCTGCGAAGAGGGGTTAGTTATAATGAGATGATAGATATTCAGGATTGCATCAGTATCCTCTTTGTAAATAATTACGAGCTTGCACAGGAAGATATTGAAGTTATGAAAAGTATAGTGATAGATACAAAGAGCCCTAATATTTATCCTCAGTTTAGGGATCACATCCCATTTTATATCCCTTGGTTTTTGACGCAAAAAGAAGTCTCTTTTTTGAACTCCCTATTAGGGGAGGTTATTAATATGTGTTTAAGATTCAAAGATAAAAAGACAATCTTAAAATCACCTAAGAAAGGGCAGATCCTTGTAAGAATGCCTGTAAAAAACACTGATGGTATAGCCTGGGAAGATAGCTGGATTTTTCCGGAGGATATACAGTCAGAGAAGGATTCAGTCTTTATTATAGATGAGATTGCCTTAAGGAGAATAAAAAAGAAATGCAAGACAGCTGATATTATACTGGAGATAGATTCCTTTTACACTACTGACTTGATAGTCAATGATCCTGATAAAAATAGACCCTGCATACCACTGCATTTACTTATAGTAGACAAAGAAAGCAGGTTTATCTTTGGAAATGCCCTTTCTATACCTTCTCGCTTTTATCAAGACTCTTTTAATAGCCTGACGAAGTCCTTTGAGACTTATAGTTTTATCCCGCGGGAGATACATATTAAAAACCCTGAACTTTTAACAATCCTTGAACCCATTAAGTCCTATCTTGCCATTCCTGTAAGGATTGTAAAAGATCTGAAGAGTTTTAATTTTGCAAAGAGGGCTTTATTAAAATTTCTTAAAAAGGAGAGCAAAGCCCCTTTTTAAAATGGACAGGATCATCATCCATAAAGCAAAATCCTTAAAAGGTGAATTCACGCCACCACCTGATAAATCCATTACCCACAGGGCCATTATGTTTGCATCCCTTGCAGAAGGAAAAAGCAT
The DNA here is from genome assembly GCA_046292975.1 of Thermodesulfovibrionales bacterium. Classification (GTDB taxonomy): domain Bacteria; phylum Nitrospirota; class Thermodesulfovibrionia; order Thermodesulfovibrionales; family CALJEL01; genus CALJEL01. The sequence continues at coordinate 8,612 of JBKBPW010000035.1, read as the reverse complement.
AATAAGAAATCACCTTATAGCAGAGGATCCAATAAGTACAATGAATGCTATGAGGATGCTGGCAGTGGAGATAACAGAAGCCCAGCCTTCAGCCTTGATTATCCATGGTAAAGGACTTCATGGTCTTAAGGAGCCCTTTGATGTTATAAACTGTGGAAACTCCGGAACAACTGCAAGGCTAATCTCAGGTATCCTTGCTGGTAATCCCTTTTTTTCTGTGCTTACAGGTGATGATTCCTTAAAGCAGAGGCCAATGGCAAGGATTATTAATCCTCTAAGACAGATGGGTGCAGTTATATCAGCAAGGCAGGGTGATAAATATCTTCCCCTGGCAATCAAGGGTGGTGGCCTTAAGGCAATTAGATATGAGATGCCAGTTGCCTCTGCACAGGTTAAGTCCTGCCTGATACTTGCTGGACTTTATGCAGAGGGAGTTACAGAGATTATAGAACCCCAGAGATCCCGTGATCATACAGAGAGGATGCTCAGGGCAATGGGAGCAGATATAAGGACAGAAGACAGAAGACAGAGGACAGAAGACAGACCATATACAGCAGAAGTAAAAGGGCTGGGGGATAAAAAATTAAATTCCATTGACATAACAATACCTGCTGATTTCTCATCTGCTGCATTTTTTATTGTAGGGGCATTGATTATCCCTGATTCAGAAATCTTAATTAAAAACGTCTGTGTAAATCCAACAAGAACAGGGTTGCTTAATGTGATAAAAGATATGGGTGCAGAGGTGAGGATTGAAAATATGAGGGATGTCTCAGGAGAGCCTGTCGGAGATATCTATGTTAGAACTGCTTCAAGCCTTAAGGCAGTAAAGGTGGGCAAAGAACTTATGCCCTCAATGATAGATGAATTTCCGATACTCTGTGTCCTTGCTACTCAGGCAGAGGGGGTTACAGAGATAAGGGGTGCTGAGGAACTCAGGGTAAAGGAGTCAGACAGGATAAAGGCAATGGCAACAGAATTAAAGAAGATGGGGGTTGAGCTTGAGGAATATCCTGATGGTATAGCTATTAAAGGAAAGAGTTTTTTAAAAGGTGCTCAGGTGGACAGTTATAATGACCACAGGATTGCCATGTCCCTTGCAATAGCAGGTCTTATTGCAGAGGAAGAGACCGTGATAAATAATCCTGAATGTGTTGATATATCCTTCCCGGGATTTTTTTCTGTGCTTGAAAATCTGGTGAAGTGGTGAATTGGTGAAGAGGTGAAGCGGCCCATTCACACATGTTCTACTGCTCTATAATTGTGGGTATTATATTATTAATGTCCGTGGTGATTACCATAGATGGGCCTGCTGGTGCTGGAAAAAGTACAGCAGCAAGAATGCTTGCAAAGAGACTTGGTTATCTCTTTCTTGATACAGGTGCCCTTTACAGGACTGTAGCCCTTTATCTCAAAGAAAAGAATGCTATTGAGGCAGATGATAAGACCATTGAGAGGCTTCTTCAGGAATGTGAGATATCTTATGATGGAAATAATGTATTTTTGAATGGAAGGGCAGTTAGTTCTGAGATAAGGACACCTGAGATAAGCGAACTCTCATCCGTCACATCAACAAAAAAGGTGGTGAGAGAATTTCTTACAGACCTCCAGAGGAAGATTGCCTCTAATAGAGATGTGGTTGCTGAGGGCAGAGATAGTGGAACAGTGGTTTTTCCGCAAGGGAAAAAATTTTTTCTTACAGCCTCTATTGATGAGAGGGCAAGGAGGAGATGGAAGGAATTAAAAGATAAGGGATTAGAGGTCAGTCTGGAAGAAATAAAAAAATCAATCAAAACGAGAGACGAGAGAGACTCTTCACGAGATCTTGCGCCTCTTAAACCTGCAGAAGATGCTATAATAATTGATACTACAGGTCTCAACCCCTTAGAGGTCGTGGAAGAAATTTTAAAAAAGATGGAACAGCAAGGGGTACGAGAGCAGTAGGAAAATTTGTGCAACAGATTACAAAGTGCGACAGTACAACGGTCGCACTGTCGCACTATAAGAATGATAGATAGAATCATAAGATACATAGCCTTTCTTTTCTTTAGGCTTTTATTCAGGTTAGAGGTCAAGGATATTCATAACATACCTGAAAGAGGAGGCGTTATCATAGCAGCAAATCATACAAGCTATCTTGACCCACCTCTTATGGCAGCAGCCTTAAAAAGGAGACCAACTTTTATTGCCAAGGTAAGTCTTTTTAAGATCCCTGTTTTTGGTTCTATAATCAATGCCTATTCCATAGGTGTAAACAGGGAAGGGCCTACCCCCTCTACGCTTAAAAGGGCAATAAGAATCCTTAAAAAAAACGGGCTTCTCGTGATATTCCCAGAAGGAGGAAGGAGTCAGGATGGAAGACTCATGGCCTTAAAAAGGGGTGTAGGGCTTATGGCTGCAATGACTGGAGTGCCTGTTGTGCCTGCCTATATCAAGGGTGCCCATAAGGCCCTTCCTGTGGGAGCAAGGCTTCCAAGACCCTGTAAGATAAAGATAATCTTTGGTAGACCTATAATAAAAATGCACGATGAGACTGAGGAGCATTATGAAAAGAGAGTTACTGAGGAGGTTTATAAAGAACTGAGGAGGCTTTCCCATCAAACATGAAGATAAAAAGGGCAGAGATGGCTGGATTTTGCTTTGGTGTAAAGAGGGCTATTGAGCTTGCACTGAAGGCAGCTCAGACGGATTCCGGAGTTTATACACTGGGTCCACTTATTCACAATCCCCAGGTAATTGAAAGATTAAAGGCAAAGGGGATTAATCCCTTTGAGATATCCCATTTGCCATCTGATATAAAGGCAGCGGTTATAAGAACCCATGGAGTTGATAGGAAAACAAATGAATATCTTAACTCCCTTGGTATTAAGGTTATAGATGCAACCTGCCCTTTTGTAAAAAAGGCTCAACAATATGCTAAACTCTTACATGAGGAAGGTTATCAGGTGCTTATACTCGGAGATGCAAATCATCCAGAGGTTGTGGGTATAAAGAGTTATGCTGGGTCTGATGCAATAGTTGTAGCAGAGCCAGAAGAGATAGTAAGACTAAAGAAGAGGGTTGGAGTAGTTGTTCAGACAACACAGCCGGTGGAGAAGTTGCAGAGGTTGCTTGAAAAGGCAATTACCCTTTGCAAAGAACTGAAGGTTTATAATACAATCTGTAATTCAACCGCCCAGAGGTTGAAGGAGACAGCTGAACTGGCAGGAAGTGTTGATATTATGCTTGTTATAGGTGGTCACAACAGTGCAAATACAACTCAACTGGCAAGGCTCTGTGAATCACTCGGTGTAAGAACCTATCATATAGAGACTGCTGATGAGCTTAAAGATGAGTGGTTTGAAGGTGTTGACTCTGTTGGTATAACAGCTGGTGCTTCAACACCTGACTGGATAATTGAGGATATAATAAATAAATTAACAGAGGTGAAGAAAGAAGATGACAAAGGCTGAGGGAAATCTCAATAACGCAGCCATTAGAGAAAACAATGGGGCTGCTGTTACTTCGCCACCATTTGAGGAACTTCTTGAAGGAGATTTTCATACTATCCAGGAGGGTGAAGTAGTTAAAGGCAAGGTTATAGCTAAAAGGCAGGATGGTATTATTGTTGACATAGGTTATAAATCAGAGGGCTTTATCCCCCAAGAGGAAATAGGTCCTGCTGAGTTTGGTGAAATAAAAGAGGGAGATGAAATAGAGGTCTTTATTCAAGAGATACTTGATGTGGATGGTATAGTCCTTCTTTCCAGGCAAAGGGCAAAGAGGATCAAGGCATGGCAGTTGATTGATGAGGCCCAGAGGACAGGTGGATACATTGAAGGAAAGATTATAGAAAAGACAAAAGGGGGATATACTGTTGATATATCAGGCATTAAGGCATTTTTACCTTTATCACAGGTTGATCTCCGTTTCCCGAAAAACCCTGATGAATTTATCGGCATCACCAGTAAGTTCAAGATTTTGAGTCTGAACAGAAAAAAAAATAATATAGTCCTTTCAAGAAAGGAAGTACTTGAAGAGGAAAAAAAGAGGGCAAGGGAATCACTTCTTGAGAGATTAAAACCAGGCGTAATTGTAAAAGGGACAGTAAAAAATATTACTGATTATGGAGTCTTTATTGATCTCGGTGGAATTGATGGACTTCTACACATATCTGATATATCCTGGAGCAAGATCAATCATCCTTCAGAATATTTCAGGCAGGGAGAGACTGTAGAGGTGATAGTTTTAAAATTTGATCCTGATTCTCAGAAGATTACACTCGGATATAAACAGAAAAAGCCAGATCCATGGCTGAACATTGACCAGAAATATCAGATAGGCCAGAAGGTTAGAGGGAAGGTGAACAGCATCACTGATTATGGAGCCTTTATAAGGATTGAAGATGGAATTGATGGGCTTGTTCATGTATCTGAGATGGATTGGTCAAATAGACCAAAACATCCTTCACGATATGTATCAGTGGGTGATGTTATTGATGTAGTTATCTTAAATATTGATAAGGCACAGAGAAGGTTATCACTAAGTTTAAAAAAGGCAAAACCAAATCCATGGCAGATTATAGCAAGGAAATATGCTCCAGGAGACAGGATAGAAGGGAAGGTCTCAAGTATTACAGATTTCGGTGTCTTTGTTGAACTACCTGAGGGAATTGATGGGCTTATCCATATCTCGGATCTCTCCTGGACGCGGCATATATCCCACCCCTCAGAGATTCTTAAGAGAGGACAGAAGATTGAAGCTGTTATTCTTAATATCCAGCCGGAAAAAGAAAAATTATCACTCGGTTTTAAACAGCTTACTGAGGACCCATGGATAAAGATAATACCTGAGAGATATAAGATCGGGGATGAGGTGGAAACGAAGGTTATTAAGGTTACAGAGCACGGGATATTTGTGGATATTGATAATATTGTTGAAGGTCTTATATTTTCATCAGAGATTCCAAAGGATATGGATAAAAGTTCTCTTAAGTCTGGTGATAAACTTACCGCATGGATAATAAAGATTGACACAGAAGAGAGGAAGATCGGCCTCAGTTTACGGAGGTCAGAAGATAGAGGTCAGAAGCCAGAGGTTAAAAATCAGCCTCACTCTTGACCTTGCAATGGAGTAAAAGAATGAAAAAGACATGTCTTATAATCATTATATTAATAAGTTCATTGATAATCCTCAGTCTTCTTATGACGCTTCTTCAAAAGGAAGGGGCATCAGGGCAAAAGATTGGTCTTATAAGGGTTGAGGGGCCTATCTTCAGTTCAAAGGAGACCATAGAAGAAATTAAGGACTTCAGAGATAATAAAGCCATAAAGGCGATTGTGCTCAGGGTTGATAGCCCGGGTGGTGCTGTGGCTCCATCGCAGGAGATTTATGAAGAAATAAAAAAGACTGTAAAGGAAAAACCAGTTGTTGTTTCAATGGGGGCTGTAGCTGCATCAGGTGGCTATTACATTTCCTCACCTGCATCAAAGATAATAGCGAATCCAGGCACCCTTACAGGCTCCATCGGAGTGATCATGGAGATACCTAATATAAAAGGTCTTATGGACAAGATAGGAATAAAAACAGAGGTCATAAAGAGCGGAAGATACAAAGACCTTGCTTCTATCTTTAAGGAAATGGATCCTGAGCAGAGGAGAATCTTGCAGTCTGTACTTGATGAGGTTCATGAACAGTTCATAAAGGCAGTATCAGAGGGAAGAAACATACCTGCTGATGAGATAAGAAAGATTGCTGATGGTCGTATATTTACTGGTTCGCAAGCCTTGGCTCTGAGACTTGTTGATGAGCTTGGCAATATAGAGGATGCTATTAAGAAGGCATCAGAACTCGCAGGTATTAAGGGAAAGCCAGAGATAGTTACAAGGGAGGAAGGATTTTCCCTTAAAACTCTACTCAAAAATAAACTCCCCGAGCAGCTCATAAATGAGTATTCATCTGTCAAAATAAAATATATGTTTGTTCCCTAACGCATTACATATAAACAATAAGGAGGTTTTTATGACAAGGTCAGAGTTGGTAGAGAAAATTGCAGAGAAGTGCACAGATTTTACAAAGAGACAGGTGGAGATCATGTTTGATACCGTTATTGATAGTATTAAGGATGCATTAAAAAGGGGTGAAAGGGTTGAGATAAGGGGTTTTGGTAACTTCACGGTAAAGACCAGAAACCCAAGGATAGCGAGGAATCCAAAGACAGGTGAATCTGTGGAAGTTCCGATGAAAAGGGCGGTTCATTTTAAGGTTGGCAAAGAGTTGATAGAAATGATGAATACCTCTCTCAAGGAGCAAACAACTGGGGATAATGTGGGTGAATAGGTGAATAGGCTGAAGGCTTTAGGCTTAAGGCTGAAGAAAATATTACAATGAGAAGAAGGGATTTTTTGAGGTTTGCTGTAAAGTTATTTATTACAGTGGCAGGCATATTGGTGGTACCTTTTCTTTTTTCTCTCGGGTCTTTTAGACTTCAGAGAAAAGAGATTAAATATTTTTTTATCTCCTATCTTGATGAGCTTCCAAGAAGAGACATCAAGATATTTGAACTTAATTTAGAACAACAGGACAGCAGAACAACGGGGTCCCCAAAAAATCGGAATATTTTTGGGGGGACGAGTCAGGTACAAGTTATGAATATTTATATAGTTAAAAGATCTGATGGATGGATTGCCCTTTCACCTGTTTGCACACACCTGGGATGTATTGTGAAATGGAACAGGATAAAAAAGGAATTTGTCTGTCCCTGTCACGGTGGAAGATACAGCATGGACGGAGAGGTGATTGGTGGACCTCCACCCCTGCCCCTTATGAAACTTCCTCTAAAGATAGAGGACGAAAGGGTATTTGTAGGTTTAAGGGTGTAGCTGAGGTGGCGAGGTAACAGTCTTGATGCGTTTTTTTGACTGGTTTCTTGAGAGATTTGGCCTTAAAGACCCCCACAGAAATTTCTTCGAACGACCTGTACCACAGGGATTAAGTTATCTATACTGTCTCGGAGGAATAGCCTTTACTGCCTTTTTGCTTTCAGCCTTTTCAGGGATTTTTCTAACATTCTTTTATACACCATCTGAAAAAGAGGCCTTTCAGAGTATAGTCAGACTTCACAATGAGGTTCTTTTTGGTAGATTTATGAGGGGACTTCATAGATGGTCAGCCACATTACTTATAATATCCCTGATCCTTCATGGACTCAGGGTCTTTATATCAAAGGCCTACAGGGCACCAAGGGAGCTGAACTGGTTCTCAGGTGTCTGCCTGTTTGTTTCTACAATGGTGGAGGGATTTACTGGTTATTTGCTCCCCTGGGATCAGAAGGCCTACTGGGCAACTGTAGTTGGAACAAATATAATTTCATTGATACCTCTTCTGGGTGAAGAACTTTTAATAATCGTAAGGGGTGGACCTGATATATCAGGTGCAACCCTTACAAGATTTTATAGCCTTCATACCCTTTGTGTCCCTCTTCTAATGATATTACTTTTGTGGATGCATTTCCACATGATCAGAAAACTTGGAATAGCGAGGCCATTGTGACTCCAAAGAGATTTTATCCTGATTATCTACTTGAGATTTTATTCTTTGTATTTATAATAATAGAGCTCAATATTGTCCTTGCACTTCTTTTCCCTCCATCCATCGGGAGGGAGATTAACTTTATATCTCCTTATCAACCCAGGCCAGAATGGTATTATCTCTGGCTCTTCGGTCTTCTCAGATATTTCCCCGGTGGGTTCTCGGTGGTGGGCGGGATTATTATACCCTTTCTGGCAATAATGAGTCTTTTTTTTATTCCCTGGATAGATAAAAGGCTTGGTAGAGTTAGTGCAACTATAATAATTGTGCTCCTTCTGCTGTTATTTGTAGGCTTTGTATTTTTAGAGAAGTAGAGCAGAACTAAATTTTAGTGCAACACTGCTACAGTGCCAACTTAGTGCTACAGTGCGACCGTATATTTATGGAAATTTAAATATTCCTACAGACTGTCGCACTATCGCGCTATCGCACGGTCGCCCTGTAGCACTATTTATTGCTATTTGTGGTATTCTATAATATGCTTACAGGTTTTAATACAAATATTAAATATAAGGGAGAGGTTTTTCATGTTCAGACAGAGGACAGCGGTCTTAGAAATCCGGTCATAACCACACTTCTTTACAGAGGCGGAGTAATACTTGCTTCAAAGAAGACCAGCTATAAAGAGCTTATTCCTGAAGATACAAGGTCAATATCTACGCTCCTCAGAGAGAAGATAAAACAGCTTATGACAGAACAGCACAGGTCAATGATCTCAGACCTTTTCTCAGGAAGGTTTGATGATATAATAACAGGCCAGAAGCCAACCTTTCAGGAAGGTCATAGCATATCAGCAGAAGGCCTCGGATCTATTCAGCCTGAAAAGGCTCGGGATTCAGGGAACGGAAATATCAGTCTTACGAAAGAATCAGGTAAATCCACACCCGACCGTTCCCTATTAGAAGAGTCTAAAAGAGAAGATGGAGGGATAAGCTCAGGACCTGAAAAACAGACCCCATCAACTAAGAGTCAAACCATGCGTTCCCTTGATGACATCCTTCTTGAACATATAATGAAGAAGAAAAAGAATACATAAAACCTGC
>JBKBPW010000034.1:0-15637 GCA_046292975.1 Thermodesulfovibrionales bacterium | reverse complement strand
CAAGGGAACTCACTGGTGTGCTGGGTCCCCTTTTCATATCAAAGGCACCTGATATGTCCACAAAATATATCCCTGGCTTTTTTACCTTAAATATATAAGCCCTCAGGTCTTCTGCAAGGTCTTTATTAAGATTATCAAGTATCTTTAATTGCTCTTCTGCCAGACTGAATTCATTCATGTTAGCATAGAGTGCTCCGAGGTCATAATAGGCATATGCAAAGTCCCATTTTATATTAATTGCCTCTTTAAAATTCTTTATTGCCTCATTGTAATTGCCAAGTTTTACATATACCTGACCGAGGGAGTAAAGGGCACCATAATTTTCTGGTTCTGAACTTAAAATTTTCTGAAAGACCTCTTCAGCCTCCTTATATCTTTCCTGAGTGAGATAAAGCTGTCCCAGTGGATAGAGGTTTTCTGATGATGTGTTTAATCTTACTGCCTTTACATATGCCTCCTCAGCCTCTTTATTTTTTCCTTCATGGAAATAGAGATTACCGAGCTTTAAGTAAAGGGAATCATCCCCTGGGGAAAGTCTTATTGCCTCTTTGTAGGCCTTTTCTGCATCTTCTGTTCTGTTTAATTTCAAGAAGGCCTGTGCCATGAAGTCATAGGCCTTGATGCTGTTTTCTGAATAAGGATCAAGTGCAATAGTCCTTCTCAGTGCTCTTATAGATCCTTCATAATCACCACTCTGGTAGAGGTCAATTGCCCTTGAAAGGGCTGTTCCTGAAAGACCTGAAAAGGAGCTTAACCTATTACCGAGGATTGAAAAGAGACCTTCACCTATAGCTGATAGGATTTCCACATCAGGTCTTTGAGCTGAGTCCAGCAGCTATGTTGAGATTTATCTTTATAAGAATATCAAGTTTTTCAGGAGAGGGTGATGCCATTAATTCAAAGGTCCTTTTGTCAATGAAGAGGCTCAGGCTCAGGAGGTCCTCCCTTAGATTCTTTGGCATTGGATGGTCTGGTCTTGAGAGTTCTGTCTGAAATAAACTCCAGAGTTTCTGGTTATATCTTAATGCCTTATCAAGTTTTTCATCCCTGTCCTGGTCATCCCATCTGTCCTTACACTCTTTCAGCAGATGGGCTGCCTTAACAAGAACAGATGCCTCAAGTTCCCTGCCTGAAAGCGTGGCCTTCTGCACATCCCTGTAAGCCTCAATACCTGCTTTTAACATTCTTCAATACCTCCTTTTCAAACTCCATGAGTTTTTTTGTAAGCTTTAATGCCTGATAATAATTTTCCTCAAGTATCTTCTGACTTATCTGGTCAATAATACCTGCTGTCCTTGGAATTGCCTCAACAAGTTCCCTCACCAGCCTCCAGTAGATATTGTGATAATCAAGCATATTCTTACCGTCAATATACATGAGCTGTATGACAAAATATATCTTGCTGCAATAGGTAACAGCATCCCCTTCTTTCATGATGTCCCTTTCTCTCAATAGTGGAACTTTATTTTCTATATAAAGTGTGGCTGGCCGTTCAGCATTTTTTATTACTGCTCCACCTATGATTATTTTCTCCCCTGGTTTAAGGTTTATCTTAAGTGGCATATTAAAGCTCTTTTAAGATAGAGATATCTGCGGTGACCCCGCTTTTTTCCATGGAAAGGGAGTTCTTAATATGTATGCTTTTTAATTCTGCTTGATCTGCTGAGAGTCTTATTACCTCCTCCTTCTGTTCAGGAGGGACGGTTAGTCTTTCTATCAATATCCTGAAGCCTGTAAGGCTCTTGAGCATCTTTACCCTCTCCTCACTTCCAGGCGGATAGGGAGGAAATACCTTGTTCATGCTAAAGAGATTCTCTGATATCCTTTCTATGAGATCATTGAGCCTGTAATCCTCTTTAAGTAAACGGAGTGAGTCATGAAGTTCAGTCTTTATACCGTCTATATCCTTAAGGCTCAAACTTTCCTTCCTTAAATTGACAGTATAGTCCTTTTCATGGACTTTATTAAAAGAGAAATCATCCTGCCCCTTCTTTTCAGACCTCACTGAAACTGCTTGATGGATCTTTTCTCCAATACCTTTTACAGGCATGGCAGCACCCTTTATCAGGGCAAGGGCTTAAGCCCCTGCCCTTTTAGTATTTAGAACAACCTCAGGACTGACTGAGCTGCCTGTGATGCAAGGCTGAGGGCTGTCACACCAAGTGCCTGCCTGGTCTGGAGCATTAGCATGTTTGCACCTTCTTCATTCATATCAGCAAGCGTCAGATTTTCAGCACCCTTTGTAAGGGTATTAATCATATTGTTTGTGAAGTCAAGCCTTGTCTGGACAACTGAGAGGTTAGAGGAGAGTGTCTGAGAATACTGTCTTAATGTGACAATAGCATCATCAAGCTCACCTATTGATGTCTGGATATCCGTATCACTTGCCCAGTCATTACCAGGAGCATTAATCCCGAGACCCGCTGATGTGGCTTCCTGATGATTTATGGTCAGGGTGCTTGTACCATCTTCATTAAAAACAACAACCAGGTTGTCTGCTCCACCGTCTATCAGGTTTGTACCGCGATAGCCTGAGTCAGCAGCCACATTATCTATCTGTGTGCGAATCTCATTATATTGCGCGGCAAGATTTGACCTTGTTGTAGCATCATTTGATTGAAGGGCTGACTGTGCAAGGGACTTTGCCTGATATATGAGGGATTCAATTGCTGAGAGCCCTGCATCAGCAGCCTTAACAGTCTGGATTGCCTCGTTCATCATGTCCTTAAGGGCTGCCAGGTCAGATGCCCTGTTCATATGTCCCTTTGCTGCAAAGTAATTTACAGGGTCATCAAGTGCTGAATTTACTTTTTTACCTGTTGAGAGCCTTATCTGTGTCCTGTCAAAAAGCTCTGCTGTCTTCTGAAGACTTAAAAGGTTACTCCGCATTCCAGCGGTAAGGGTGATATCATTGATTGCCATTTTAAATACCTCCTTCTGAGAATTTTCCGGTAATTCTTACCGGGTTTTAAATATCCGGCCTCGGGAGCTTCAACTGTCTTCATCACCTCCTTCTTCCCTTTTTTGGCCTTCACTTTTAGATTCGGATTGATAAAAGTGAAACTTTAGGAGGTTCCGAAAAAATAAAGGATTTACAGGTATGCTCAAAGGGGATTAAGGCTAAAGTTTTTCAGAAAACTACCGATTAAATTCTTCGCCCTTTTCAGGGATGGTTACTTTAAGGCCATATTTTTCTGTGACTAAATCTCTGAAGGAGCCAAGGACCTCTTCCTCACCATGCACAAGGAATACCTCTGGTGAATCAGCAAAATTTCCAAGCCATTCAATAAGCCCATCCCTGTCTGCATGGGCTGAAAAGCCATTTATTGTGTATACCGATGACCTCACAGCAATCTCCTCTCCAAGGATATTGACGGTGGAGGCTCCTTCCACAATCCTTCTGCCAAGTGTGCCTTTTGCCTGGAAACCAACAAATATCACACTGCACTCTGGTCTCCAGAGGTTGTGCTTGAGGTGATGTCTTATCCTGCCACCTTCACACATACCACTACCTGCGATAACTATGATGCCTGAGCTTATTTTATTCAGTGCCATTGAGTCCTCTGCCCGCCTTACAAAGTGAAGGACCATTGAATCACCTATCCTCTTTGCGGTGAAGAGTTTCATTGCCTCTTCATCAAAACATTCTGGATGGGCAAGATATACCTTTGTTGCCTCCTCTGCAAGGGGGCTGTCAAGGTAGACATGAATCCTGTAGAGCCTTCCTTCTCTGACGAGATTGTTAAGGATATATAAAATGTCCTGAGTCCTGCCAACTGCATAAGAGGGTATATAGACATTTCCTCCCCTTTTGAATGTGGTCTTTATGGCATCTACAAGTTCATTTATACTTTCCTTAAGAGGTTTGTGAAGTCTGTTTCCGTAAGTTGCCTCCATTACTATATAGTCTGCCTCTTTTGTTATCTCAGGATCTTTTATAATGGGACTTCCCTTTTTACCTATATCTCCTGAAAATATTATCTTCTTTTCTTTAGGCCCATCCTGATACCAGAGCTCAAGCGTCCCTGAGCCAAGTATATGGCCAGCATCAAGGAATCTGTATTTAATGCCACTGCCAAGATGGGATATCTTATCATAGGGCTTTATATCAAAGAGTGGTAGAACCTGTCTTACATCATCAACTGTATAAAGAGGGCTTACAGGAGGCCTTCCACTCCTTAATGCCTTTCTTGTTGCCCATTCTGCATCTGCCTCCTGGATATGGGCTGCATCAAAGAGGAGTAGCTCAACAAGGTCTCTTGTGGCAGGAGTGGTGATAATCCTTCCCCTGAATCCATCCTTTACGAGCCTCGGTATAAGTCCTGAATGGTCAAGATGTGCATGGGTGAGAAAGAGATAATCTATCTGAGAAGGATCAAAGGGAAAGGGTTTTGAGTTTTCCTCATGATTTCCTTCTCCCTGATGAAGACCGCATTCAATGAGGATATTTAAATCATTTATCTCGAGTAAAAAGCAGGAACCTGTGACTTCCTTAGTGGCTCCAAGGAACCTTATCTTCAAACTGTCACTCCATCAATCCTTTTAAGACCCGCCTTAATGGCAGCCTTTATGGCAGAATTATATTCCTCAGGGGTGATCCTTCTTGATAACTCTAAAAATTCAAAGGCCCTGTAGCATGGCCTGTATTGGTCCATTATGTTGATATAGGTATCCTTTGATACCTCCTCAGCAATGAATCTTACAACCTCCTCTGTTCCTGCAATATTGTCTGGAAGAACAAGGTGCCTTACAAGGAGGCCTTTAATTGCTATACCCCTTTTATCAATTATCAGGTCGCCAACCTGTCTGTACATCTCCTTAATTGCAGCCTTAACAATCTCTGGATAATCAGGTGCAAGTGAGTATTTCTTTGCAAATTCCCCGGACATGTATTTTATATCAGGCATATATATCTCTATAATTCCATCAAGGAGTCTCAGGGTCTCCACTGATTCATAACCACCACAGTTATAAACAATTGGTATCTCAAGGCCCCTGTCCCTTGCAATATATATTGCCTCAACTATCATTGGTGTCTGGTGTGTTGGAGTAACGAGATTGATATTGTGGCAACCCTCAGCTTGGAGCAGGAGCATTATGTTTGCAAGTCTTTCTACAGTGGTCTCTTCTCCTTCTCCAAGATGGCTTATTGTCCAGTTCTGGCAGTAGAGGCATCCAAGATTACAATAGGTAAAGAATATGGTGCCTGAGCCATGTCTTCCAACAAGGGGCCTCTCCTCTCCAAAATGAGGCCCCCAGCTTGACACTACTGGCTTTGAACCAGTTCTGCAGAATCCCCTTTTACCTTCAAGCCTGTTTACCTTACAATTCCTTGGACAGAGCCTGCATTCCCTGAGAAGGCTGTAGAGTTCTTCTATCCTTTTTTCTCTTAATTCTATCTTCATTCTGCCTTTTTCAATTCCAGGGGAACAAGGACAATCTCTATCCTCCTGTTCTTTGCCCTTCCTTCCTCTGTATCATTAGGAGCAACGGGTCTGTATTCAGCATAACCTGTTGCACTGAGAAGTGCGGGGTCAATGCCTTTTTCCTGTAGGTATCTCACCACATTTGTTGCCCTTGCAGTTGAAAGCTCCCAGTTTGTTGGAAATTTTTGTGCAAGCCTTGGACTTATAGGTACATTGTCTGTATGGCCTTCAATATTGATCTGTCTGTCCTTTACATTCTTCAATATCTCAACCACCCTGTCAAGGACCTTCTTGCCCTCTTTTTTAATCTCTGCACTTCCTGAGTCAAAGAGTATCTTTTCAACCATTGAAAGAGTAAGCTTATCCCTGAGCTGGGTGACCTCTATCTCTCCCTTTTTAATCTCTTCCTGAAGTTCATTTACGAGTTTGTTGTATGTGCCTTTGAGCTCTGCTATTGTCCTTTCCTTTTCTTCGATTGCCTTTTGCTTTTCCTGAGATAGCCTTGCTATCTCAGCTTCAAGCTCCTTTATCCTCTGCTCTTTTTCAGAGACCTTTGCCCTCAGGTCTGTAATTGCCTTTGATAGCTCATCCTTCTTTGCCTCAAGGAGGTATTTTAGATTTGCATTGTCTTCCTGAAGGCTATCCCTTTGCTTTTTCAGGTCTTCATGCTCCTTTTTGAGTTTTGAAAGCTCTGCTTCAAGTGCTGTCTTTTCAGCCTCTTTCTGTTTAATGGTCTCTTCAAGCAGTGACATATTGCCTTTGAGACTGTCAATCTCAGCAAGTCTTGCCTTGTATTGCTTTGATGATACACAGGCACCAAGGAATAATGTGACCAGAAGCATCAGAATTGATTTTTTCATGAAGCACCTCCTGTTAAAATAATTCTGAAATATTATATCATGTCAGGAAGCCATGAATTTACCTCTTCTCCTTTGTGTTAAAATTAATATATGTTCTTCAGGGTTATAATAAACTTCCTTAAAAAGGAAAAAAAGGCTGTCTCTGTAATATTCTGTTCCACTGTAACTGGCACTGCTGTAATTGCCACAATGCTTTCCCTTTCACTTGAAATTGAAGAAAAAGTAAAGAGAGAATTAAGGTCCTTTGGAGCAAACATAATTGTTGAGCCTGAAGTAAGAGGTCTCATGAGCCTCGCAGGACAGCCTCTTTACCTCATGGAATCAGATATTCCTAAGATAAAGACTATATTCTGGAGGCATAATATTATAGGTATTGTACCGTTTCTTGAAGCACCTCTTGATGTAAATATTAATGGTAAGGTTTATAGATTGAATGGTCTTGGTACATGGTTCGATAAAGAACTTCCTGTCCCTGGAGAGGCTGGTTCTCAGAAGGCAGGTATATTCACTGTTGCATCATGGTGGTATGTAGATGGAAAGATTCCCTTTAAAAAAGAATGCCTTGTTGGTTCTGCCCTTGCAGAGAGACTGGGTTTAAAAGCCGGTGACAGGGTGATTATGGAAAAAGAGATATTTACCATTACTGGAATCCTGAGCACAGGGTCAAGGGAGGATGAATTTATTGTCACAGATCTTGAAGAAATGCAGAGGATAAAGGGACTTGCTGGAAGGGTTTCTTACATATGGATAAGTGCCCTGACAACACCAATGGATGACTTTGCCTATAAAGATCCTTCAAAGATGACCCCGGCAGAATATGAAAAATGGTACTGCACAGGATATGTCACATCCATTGCAAAGCAGATAGAGGAGGTTATTAAGGGCTCTTCTGCAAGACCTGTCTGGAGGGTTGCAGAGGCAGAGGGCGATATTCTAAAAAAATTAAAACTTGCAGTATATCTTCTGAGTCTGATAACCCTTCTTGCAAGTGCAATGGGTTTATCTGCCACACTGATGAGCTCTTTTTTAAAGAGGTCAAGGGAGATAGGTCTTATGAAGGCCCTGGGTGGAGGGAGGCTGAAGATAAGCATGCTTCTTCTTTCAGGAGTATTAGTGGTTAGTATTCTGGCATCTCTTGGAGGGTTTTTTCTTTCACTGTTTCTCTCAAATATTATTGGCACAGAGGTTTTTGGAACAGGCCTTGAGAACAGGGCCCTTCTTCTACCCATTGCATTTATAAGTGGAATTTTAATGAACATGGCTGGTGCCTTTCTTCCCCTGAGAAGGGCACTCTCCTTAAGACCTGCAATTGTACTTAAAGGTATGGAATGAGATATCGCTCACTTTTTTTCTTTACAGGGAAGGCAATAAAGGAAAGACTACAGAGGGTCTTTCTCATGATTTTTGCAGTCTCTCTTTCTGTTGGATTACTTATATCCATGATCATTTTAAGTAAAGGTATGAGAGAAAGACTCTCAGGTGAACTAAAGGCCTATGGTGCAAATGCCCTCATCACCTCGTCCGAGTATATTAATGAAGAGATAGTCCAGAGACTCTCTGGTATGAAGGGGATAGATGAGGTTCTGCCAGAACTCTATGCAAGGGCATGTTTTAAAAAAGTGGATATTAATATGATCGGGATGCCCCTTGAAGATATGAAAAAACTCAGGGTCATTGGAGAGGCACAGAAGGGTTATGTCCTTGCAGGCAGCAGGCTTGCAAAGGCAGGGGACCTGAAAAAAGATGAAGAAATAGTACTATCAATTCCCTGCGGTGCTTCAGAGGCGAGGTGGAAGATTTCAGGTATATTTGAAAAGGTTGGACCTGAAGATAATGCCCTTATTATGGAACTAAAGGAGTTGCAGAAATTGCTCGGTCTTGAAAATAGAGTAAGCATTATAATGCTCAGAGTCAACCCTGAAGTTTTTGATATCACGATAGAGAATCTAAAAAAAGAATATTCCGGGCTTGAAATAAAAACTGTAAGACAGATAGCCCGTTCAGAGGAATCATTACTTAGGAAGATAGAGCTTCTCCTTTTTATTGTTACCATTGTTGTGTTGATTGCCTCCATTATAACAGTGGGAGGGATAATGGCTGCTACCATATTTGAAAGACTCATAGACATAGCCATCATGAAGACATTTGGAGCTACAAACAGACAGATACAGACATTCTTTATATTTGAGGCAATTATTGCCGGGCTACTTGGTTCTCTGGGAGGTCTTTTCATTGGTACTGCCTCTGCTGAGCTGATAGCACTGAGTGCCTTTCACCGGGCAGTAGGGTTTCCTCTTTTCTGCATTCCCCTTGCCATATCTGCAGGCCTTTTACTTTCCATTGCCTCTGCAATTGCACCAATCATGAGGATTACAGCTTACAGGCCATCAATTATATTGAGAGGAGAGATATGATAAAGGTAAAGGGTCTTAAAAAGGTCTATCCCTCTGCAGTTGCCCTGAGGGGAGTTGACATGGATATTCAGGATAATGAATGGGTTTCTATAATGGGACCATCGGGCTCCGGAAAATCTACTTTATTAAATATCCTTGGAGGTCTTGATTATCCCACTGAAGGCTTTGTGAGTTATGATGATAGGGAAATAAATACAATGAAAGAGGATGAGCTTGCAGTATTCAGGAGGGAAAATATTGGTTTTATCTTTCAGCAATCCTATCTCATACCCTATTTAACAGCCCTTGAAAATGTGATGCTTGCCCAGTATTTCCACAGTATTGTTGATGAAGAAGAGGCTGCTGATGCATTAAAAATGGTAGGTCTTGGGCACAGGCTTAACCACAGGCCCTCTGAACTTTCAGGTGGTGAACAGCAGAGAGTATGCATTGCAAGGGCATTGATAAATTCTCCAAAGATACTCCTTGCTGATGAGCCAACAGGAAATCTTGACAGGGAAAATACAAGGGTCATCCTTGAACTGCTAAGAGAGCTTCACAAAAATGAAGGGTTTACCATAGTCCTTGTCACCCATGATCCCTATGTAGCAGGCTGGGGTAAAAGGCTTCTTACAATGGAGGATGGAAGGATAATAAAGGATGAGCCTGTTCATTCCTGAGGCATTTACAGGAGCAATTAAGAGCAGCATTGCAATAAGTGCTTCCTGGCTTCTTGTTAATTCCTATCTTAGCTCAAGGCAGGAAGAAACAGGCCCTCTTCATCTGTTTATTTTGATATTATGGTTTGTGCTATTCTTTATTGGAGGCACCTTTATTGAACTTGATGCCTTTTACAAAGAACAGATACGAAGGGCCTCTGCCTATTTATTCGGACTACTACTGATAGCTGCTTTTTTTTCAGCTGACTGGTTTCTGAAGAGGGAGTTTAAATTATTCTATATATTCCTTATAATGCTCCTTTATGCCCCTGATGTTATGAGCCTTTCCTTTTTCCTTAAAGACCTATCGGCAATGAGGCAGAACTTTGCTGGAGTTTACATAGCAGGGATTGCAGGATTCCTCTCCGGTCTTTCTTTATTGTTTTTTGAAAAAAAGATAAGGTCAAGGCTTTCTCCCTTTTTATCTTTTACAGGCCTTCTTTTCAGCCTTTCAGCAATAAAACTCCTTCTTGGAGGGACAGGAGGATATGCTGAGCTTTCACTCATACCATCAGTCCAGAGGGGTCTGATGAAATTTTTTCATGACCTTGTGCACCAGCTTTTTGTCTTTTTCATGGTTCCTGATCATCCATTGCTCAAGACTACAGTATGGAACTTTATTGGCCTCGCCTTCGGAGAGGCCTTTACAATGATAGCAACGCTCTGCATCCTTGTAATTCCTCCCATGGTGATTGTCTCAAGACTTTTAAAAAGACCTGAACAGGTACCTGATGGTCTTAAAGGAGCAGAAAGGAGAAGATATATCCATGAGTTTATGCTCTTAAACAGAAAGAGGGCTGTTCCGATCTTTTTATTTGTGTTCCTTGTTTCCCTTTTATGGTTTTTTAAAGGGGAATCAGGTCCAGGGCTTTATATACCCCAGCCAATCCCTGTTATTGAGGAAGGGGGATTTGTAATAGTTAAATTAAAAGAGCCTGGCCGTGAGCTTGGCGATGGGAATATCCATAAGTTTATTCTCAGGAAAGATGACGAGACCTACAGATTTTTTGTCTTCAGAAGACCGGATGGAAGATTCTCTGTATGTCTTGATGCCTGTGAGATTTGTCCTCCAGAAGGATATGGACAGGCAAGGGAGCATCTTATATGCATTTACTGCAATACACCAATTTCCTTCAATACAGTTGGTGAGCCAGGTGGCTGTAATCCTATACCAGTTAATTTTATTCTGATGGAGAAAGAGATAAAGATAGAGGTTCAGGAGATATTGAAGAAATGGAGACTTGTTCATTCAGGGATCAGTAGAGAATGAGAGGGCTTTTAAAGATTGATAAGGTTATTAAATTAAGAAGGCTCATGCTATGGGCATGGCTTATCTATTATCTTACATGGAGCACCTGGTCAAAAGAGGCCTTTGCTGGATTTGTGGGAGGCCTTGGAAAGAATCCACTCTGGCAGGTGTTTTTTGTGGTTTTTATGCTCCTGCTCAGTATTGAGATAATTTATAAATTCAGGTTGAGGATAAAAAAGAATCTTTTTTTTGCATCTCTCTGGTTCATACTCCCGGCAGGTATTCTTATATTCCTTTCAGGATTCTTCCTGAGTGCTACTTTTAGAATGGATACAAAGATACTCACGGGAAAAGAAGATATATTCCAGATCCCCTGGTCTCAAAAGAGATATGGTGTGATGGATGTAAAGCCTTCGATAAAGGAGAGGTTTCTTGATATAGAGCAGGAATCACCGTCACCTATATTTACAAGAGAGCCTGTGGTATTGCTAACTGATTTTAAAGATACCTATAGGGTCAGAGTCTATCCACCTCAGAGGATTGATGGCGTATTCTTTCATATACTTAATTTCAATGTTGCTCCATCAATTGAAGTAAGAGATTCAGGTGGTAGGGCTGTCATAAAAGGTGACCTTGCACTCCAGATACTTCCAGTGGGAAGGACAGATTATGTAGTTCTTGAGGGACTTCCCTATAGAATTACCATGAAACTTCTTCCATCAAGGGAGATCAAAAGGGGTAATATCACAGCAAAAGAGTATAACCTTGATGACAGATTTTATGAATTAAAGGTTTTCAGACTCAGAAATCCACAGGAGGCAGGAACACTCATAACAGAAGGTGATTCAAGAAATCCATTGAAATTTGATGGCTACAGCCTTACTGTTACAGGACATACCTACTGGGTCCTTCTTGAGGTGGTGAAGGATAATGGTGTGTATGTTATCGGAGCAGGACTGATTCTTATAATAATCGGTATCCTCGTGAGGCTCATACTTTTACCATGGTGGCTCAGAGAAATCAAGAGATTGACAGAACTGTGATTTGCCAATACAAAAAGGGCAGGCTGCCTCAAGGCCTTTACAATGCGACAAAAAATAGGCTTAAGGCTTAAGGCTGAAGGCTTAAGGCTTAAGGATTTTAGGCGTTAGGCGATGGGGGAGAGGCTCGCAGCCTATTTCCTTCAGCCTATAGCCTCCCCGCACCCACTGCAGACGGAACGGCCTTGCGACAGGGTATACTTTACCATCTGCAGTGGGTGCGGGGCTCTTCAGCCTTCAGCCTATTCACCTATTCACCAATTTTCTGCAATGGTTTGCCTTATATTTGCGCTCCTTCTTTTTTTGCTTACCTCAGGTAATAAGGTAAGTGCTCAGCAATGGTTACAAGAGCAGAACCCTCCTCAAAAACTTATCGAAGACCTTACAGGATTTTTTAAGGATATAAAGGCAGAGGTTCTCTCAATTGATGGAGACTATTTAAGAATAGGAGCAGGCTTAAAAGATGGAATGAAACAATATATGAGATTTGATATTGTGACAGCAAAAAAGATAAAACATCCAGTAACAGAGGAAGAGATCTGGACAGGAGATATAAAGACAGGCAGGGTGGAGATAGTGAGGGTTGAAGAGGATTTCTCAGAAGGTAGGATGCTTGAAGGAGTTGCCGAGCCAGGCTCAAGGATCATCCTTTCTAATTCGACCTTTAAGGTTTATGTACAAGAAGAAAAGGGAATTGATTACTTTATTGTTGATGACTTTATAAGAGAACTTAAGAAGACCGGGAGGTTTGAAATTGTAAATAATAAATCCCTGTCAGATATAGTAATCATACTTTCACTGAAAGATGAAACACATGAGTTATCTAAGGATGTACCAGTTGCTGATTCATCTTATGGTGGCAACAAAACAGTTGTACCGAAACTCCTTCAGAAGGCCTTATGGACTCAGACAGGAAACCCCTTTTTTGAGTCAGAGGCAGAACTTCAAAGGGATTATATTGAAAAACTGGAAAAGGACAGGGCACTCTATGAAGAGGAACTTAAGAGTTCTGACCTTTTATTAAGCTTCAGGCTTCCAGGTAGTGTCAGGTTTATCAATATAGCAGATATTGACGGAGATGGCAAAGAAGAGCTCATCCTTGCAAGGGATGATTCCATAGAGATATATAGCCTCGGTGTTACACTTAAGGGCCTCCATGAAATAAAGCTCAAAGGTGAAGTCCTTGGATTATATAATGCTGATCTTAACGGAGATGGAAAGGCAGAGATAATAGTATCGGCCCTTCAGGACAATAGGGCAACTTCTCATATATACGAATTAAGGGATGGAGAATTCAGCTCCATTTATAAAGAAACAGGGTTTATTAGATATATAAACGGAAAGCTCTTTACTCAGCCCTATTCACCCTATGATGGACCAAGCGGTGAAATAAAGGAGCTTAAACCTTCGTTCATGAGTCCTGTAGGAGAAAAGAGCCAGCTATTGTTAGTTTCAGCCTCAACTCCTGACTTAAGCCTCAAGCAGGGTTATGATATCTTTAGTTTTGTTTTTGTCAATGATTGTATGACCCTTACATATGATGACAGAGGTTATATCTATCTTCATGATAAAGATGGGAAACTCCTCTGGAGAAGTGAAAAAGACACAGGAGGTTTTTTCTCAACCTTCCCTAAGGCAAGCAGGTCACCACTTCTGAAAGAGGAGGAATGGACACTTAAGGACAGACTCATTATTGAAGATGAAAAGATATATCTGATAAGGCGAACACCTGTTTCAGGAATTGCAAAGGGAATTGGCTGGAGTTCTTCTTCAATAGTAAGCCTGAGGTGGGACGGCAAAGATATGATAGAAGAAAAAATCAAGGAGGTTGGTGGTGCTATAGTTGACTTTTATCTTACAAAGGACAGGCTTTATGTCCTTCAAAAGCCCTTCATGGGAATAAGCCTTAGCAGCCTTCTAAAAGGTGAGAACCCTAAACAGACAAGGCTATATATATTCAAAAGAAATTAGGTGAATGGGTGAATAGGAGTAACAAATGGCAGGACTTCCTCAGCATATTGCGATAATAATGGATGGAAATGGCAGGTGGGCAGAGCTTCGTGGCATTCCCAGAACAGAGGGACACAGAAGGGGCTCAGAGAGGGCAAAAGAGATAATAGAGGCCTGCCTTGAGATCGGAATAAAGAATCTCACCCTTTATGCCTTTTCTGTTGAAAACTGGCAGAGGCCACTTGATGAGGTCTTTACTCTAATGGAATTATTGAAAAACTATCTCAATGCTGAAAGGGATAACATGAAAAGGCAGGGTATAAGGCTTATAACTATCGGAAACAAGGATATGCTTCCAAGAGATATCCTCACTCTAATAAGAGAAACTGAAGATGCCACAAAAGATGGAAAGGTAATGAATCTCATACTCTGCCTGAGTTATGGTGGAAGGGATGAGATCATAAGGGCAGTAAGAAAACTATTAAAGGAAAAGATAGACCCTCATTCATTAAATGAGGACAATTTTAAGAACTACCTTGATACAGCAGATATACCTGACCCTGACCTCATGATAAGGACATCCGGCGAAAGAAGGCTCAGTAATTTTCTGATATACCAGTCAGCCTATACAGAGCTTTACTTTACAGAGACACTCTGGCCAGATTTCACAAAGGATGAATTCCTGGAGGCAATTCAGGACTATCAGAAAAGGCAAAGGAGATTTGGACGGGTTGTTGAGACCATAAATAGGTTATAGGCTGAAGGCTGAAGACAATAGGCTGAAGGCGTCAGGCTGAAGGCTGAAGGAAGTAGGCTATAGGCTGAAGGCAATAGGCTATAGGCTGAAGGCTGAAGGAAGTAGGCTGTAGGCTATCGCCTAACGCCTTAAGCCTATGTAGCACAGTCGCACAGTCGCACTGTCGCACTAAGTGAAAGGAGTCCCTATGAAACGACTTATCACTGCAGTAATATTAATCCCTTTATTCTATCTTTATGTTACAAAACTCCCTGAGGGATATTTCTTTGGACTGATCTCTATTATTACCCTGATCGGGTTATATGAATTTTACAGGATGTTCAGGCTTAAAAAGGAGATTACGATACTGTCTGTCTTTGCCGGTCTCCTTGTCCTTTACATTCTTTATAAAGATATTCCTCAGGCCTCAAATTTAAGCGTGGAGGCCATTGCCTTCTCATTTATCATAATTGCATCTTACAGGATGCTCATAAAAGACCCATCAAATAGCCTCAGAGACACAGGTCTCGCAATCGCAGGCATTGTGTATGTAATTGTGCTCATGTCCTTTCAGCTCAGACTCAGGCATATAGGACCTGAATGGATAATCTTTCTCTATGGAACAATATGGCTTTCTGATAGCTCTGCCTATTACATAGGAACATATCTTGGCAGAAGAAAGCTCTATCCTCAGCTCAGCCCAAATAAAACAGTGGAAGGTGCCATGGCTTCAGTAGCAGGAGGCATTGCTGGTTCCTATATACTGGGGATGATCTTTCTTAAACCCTCTCACATTCAAACTCAACTGTTACTTTCGGCACCAATAAGCCTCAAACCCATAATATCAGGCAAGGACCTGTTCATTCTTGGTATTATAATAGGAATAGGCTGTGTAATAGGTGACCTTATTGAATCAATGTATAAGAGGGACGCCGGGGTGAAAGACTCAAGCTCTCTGATACCGGGCCATGGAGGGATCCTTGACAAGATAGATTCAAGTCTTGTGGTTGCACCTATTGTTTACTTGTATATCAGGTAATTTTAGTGGATATACTACGGAATGAAAAACATAGTAATCCTTGGTTCAACAGGCTCTATCGGAAAAAGCACCCTTGAGGTGATAGAAAAAGCTCCGGACAGGTTCAGTATACTGGGCCTTGCAGCAAGGAGTAATCTTTCTCTGCTCCTGGAGCAGATAAATCGTTACCTCCCCGAGATAGTAGCGGTGTATGATGAGGATGCCGCAGAAATATTGAAAAAAAAG
>JBKBPW010000033.1:0-15662 GCA_046292975.1 Thermodesulfovibrionales bacterium | reverse complement strand
AAGTGGAGCAATTCAGGTCCTCTCAGAGGAGTTTTCAGAATCTGACTCAAGACAGCCAATAATAAAAGAAATACTTAAAGAAGTAGAAAGGCTTGACAGATCAGTAAAGGATCTCCTCTTGTTTGCAAAGACACCTGAACCAGTTTTACGACATGTACCGGCAAAGGCAGTCTTTGAAAGACTCATAAGATTCATAGAGCCACAGGCAAAAAAAATAATGTGAGCATAGATGTCCTGATACCTGAAGTGGAGGAACTTTATGTGGATCCAGACCAGATACATCAGGCCTTTTTCAATATCGCCCAATCTTCAATCCAGAACATGCCCCAGGGTGGGACACTGAAGATAGAAATGAAGACTCAGGGAAGGATCCAGATTATCTCCTTTTCGGATACAG
The DNA here is from genome assembly GCA_046292975.1 of Thermodesulfovibrionales bacterium. Taxonomy (GTDB): domain Bacteria; phylum Nitrospirota; class Thermodesulfovibrionia; order Thermodesulfovibrionales; family CALJEL01; genus CALJEL01. The sequence continues at coordinate 15,265 of JBKBPW010000033.1, read as the reverse complement.
GTGCAGGGATTCCTCCTGATGAGGTCAAACTCCTTTTTAAACCCTTTTACACAAGACCCTCTGGCATAAGCAGCCTCGGTCTTACCATAAGTAGAGGTATAATAGAAAGGCATGGAGGAAAGATAGAGGTTGATAGTATAATGGGAAAAGGGACAACCTTTAATGTTTATCTTCCCCTATAAAAAATTTAATTTACGGCACAGTAACAATGGCTGATATAAAGATACTTATCGTAGATGATGAGAAACTCCTCAGGTGGTCTCTTCAGCAGAGCCTGTCAAAAGATGGCTATACAGTCTTTACAGCAGAGACAGGAACGGAGGGATTAAGAATATTTAAAGAGGACTCACCTGATATAGTGCTTCTTGATATAAACCTGCCTGATGTCTCAGGTATAACAGTACTTGAACAGATGATGGAGATAAACAGAGATGCACTTATATTCATGATAACAGCCTACAGTGATGTGCCTACCGCTGTTAAGACCGTGAAGCTCGGTGCCTATGATTTCATAGAAAAACCATTCAATATGGATAAATTGAATATCCTCATAGCAAAGGCTGCGGAGACCGTCTCTCTCAGAAAGGATGTGTCAACCTATAGACATATACTGTCAGAAAAATATAAATTTTCAAGTATAATTGGAGAATCTGCTGAGATTAAAAAGGTAGTAGAGATTGCAAGAAAGATAGCTGCCTCTGATGCAACAACCATTCTTCTTCAGGGTGAAAGCGGAACAGGTAAAGACCTCCTTGCTAAGGTTATTCATTATCAATCAAAGAGGGCAGATAAACCCTTCCTTGAGATAAATTGTACAGCCCTTCCAGAAAGCCTCATAGAGAGTGAACTCTTTGGTTATGAAAAGGATGCCTTTACAGATGCAAAGACAGCAAAGAAAGGACTTTTTGAACTGGCTGATGGTGGCACGATATATCTTGATGAGATAGGAGATATGAAGCTTGGCACTCAGACAAAGCTCCTGAAGGTTATAGAGAACAAGACCTTCAAGAGGATCGGTGGTATAAGGGATATAACTGTTGATGTAAGGTACAGGATGCAAAAATTCGGTTTTTTATAATTATAAATTAATTTAATTTGGTATAAAAATTGCTATTTATGATAGAGGATGAAAAGGGCACTTATAATTGACGATGAATATCTTATCCTATGGTTTCTTGAAAGGGCTCTTAAAAAAAGAGGATTCGAGGTTGTAATTGCAAGAGATCTAAGAGAAGCCTTTGAAGAGTTGAAGAAGAGAGATTTTGATATTATCTTTACAGATCTAAGAATGCCTGGGGGAAATGGCACAGAATTGCTGGGGAAACTGGGTGAAATTACTCATAAGAGAGGGGTAATAGTATGCTCAGCTTTTATTAACAATGAATTATCAGCAATTCTTAAAGACAAAGGTATAGGTATTCTTAAAAAACCCTTCCGTCTTGATGAGCTTGATGAGGTTTTGAAAACAGTCTGACATTTACCTTCTATCAGTGGGAGGTAAATGCGTCTGCTGATCTACTGCTCTCTAATTAAGGTATCGATGGACAGCCTTTTTGCATCCTGCACATTTTTATTTTCAAAGGGGGGTCACGGGGATTGAGGTTCCAGATCGTTAGGCCCTACAGCGTGGGAAAAGACAAGCTATTCCCCACGAGGCTCCGATATATTGTGAGATTTAACAACCCTATGACTTCGGGGGTTCACGGGGGATTGAAGTGCCAGATCGTTGGGTCCCACAGCGTGGGGGTAAACTTCTGTTTACCCCCACGAACCCCCGACATAGTGCGAGGTAACTTAACCATCTTCGGGGGTTCATGGGGGTATTGCTTGCAATACCCCCGTGCTGTAAAACCTATTGAACAGGCACTTCAAGGCCTTGAGGCGTACTCCCTATTTAATGCATCCTTCTATCGGCAATTTACAGAAGCTATAGTAACAGTTGACAAAGCAATCCAACCTATGATATGAATTCAATACAAGAAAAATAATTTGTTTCTTTTTCTATAACCTTAGGGGTCCCCAAAAATTATTAGATTTTTTGGGTGTCCCGAAGCCTCTAAATTCAAAAAGGGCCTTGCCCTTTATAAAAGGCAATCAGCACGGGTGAGATACTCAAGGCTGATAGCTTTAATTAAAAAGAGGAGGAACAGTGATGAAGATTCCGGAGGACCTCAAGTATCATAAGGAACACACATGGATTAAGTTGAGTGGTAAGAAGGCAATCATTGGCATTACCGACTACGCTCAGGACCAACTCGGAGATATTGTTTACATTGATCTACCTGAGGTTGACTCTGAGGTGGAGGCGAATACAGAGATGGCAGAGATCGAATCCACAAAGGCAACATCCTCGGTAATAGCACCTGTTACAGGTGTGGTGATTGAGGTGAATGAAGATCTGGCAGAATCTCCAGAGATAATAAACGAAGATCCCTACGGTAAGGGATGGATTGCAAAGGTAGAGATAGAAGATCCTTCAGAACTTGATGAGCTTATGGATGCAGGAGAATATGCGAGGTTTATAGAGGAAGAAGGTGGCTCACAATAAAATGTTCAAACTGTTTAATTAAATGGTAAGGAGGTTAATCTTTAAATGAAACTTATGGTGATAGGTGCTGGTCCAGGTGGATATGTGGCAGCTATAAGGGCAGCTCAACTCGGAGCCCGGGTTACAGTGATTGAAGAGAGGGAGGTTGGTGGTACATGCCTTAACCTTGGTTGTATACCCACAAAGGCTATGGTTGCATCCTCAGAGGTCCTTCACATGATAAGAAGGGCAGATGAGTATGGCCTGGTTATTAATGGAGATATAAGACCTGACCTAAAAAAAATAATGGAAAGAAAGGATAAGATTGTAAGCACACAGGTCAAAGGAATAAGGTCTCTATTTAAAAGCAGAGATATACAGCTTATTGAAGGAAGGGCAGAATTACTTGACCCTAAGAAGGTGAGGGTCAGGAAAAAGGACGGCACCGAGGAGACCCTTGAAGCAGATTCTATTATAATAGCAACCGGTTCAAGGCCTGCAAGTATCCCGGCCTTTCCTGCAGATGGAGTGAATATCCTTTCCAGTGATGATGTCTGGAGGCTTACAGAGATACCAAAGAGTATGGTAATAATTGGAGCAGGTGTTATTGGTTGCGAGTTTGCCTGCATATTCAGAGAACTTGGTACAGATATAACCATGGTGGAGCTTTTACCCCGCGCCCTTTCTACAGAGGATGAGGATATCTCAGATATTATGGAAAAGGAACTGAAGAAGAAAAAGATAAAACTTCTTACCTCAGTGAAGGTGGAATCTGTTACTAAATCTTCCAGCGGGGTGATTCTGAAGCTTTCTGACGGAAAGGAACTCAGTGCAGAAAAGGTTCTTGTGTCAATTGGCAGGTCTTTTAATTCTGAGGGTCTTGGACTTGAAAAAATCGGGATAGAAAAGGGCCCAAGAGGAGAGATCAAGGTTAATGAAAGGATGGAGACATCAGTAAAGGGTATATATGCCATTGGAGATGTGACAGGTGGTATCCTCCTTGCCCATGTGGCATCAAAGGAAGGAATAGTTGCTTCAACTAACGCCTGCGGAGGAAATGAGGGGATAGATTACTCTGTGGTGCCGGCAGCGATTTTTACATCTCCAGAGATTGCTTCTGTTGGACTAAGGGAGTTTCAGGCTAAGGAAGCAGGTATTCCCATTGTTACAGGTTCTTTTCAATACAGGGCACTTGGAAAGGCCCATGCAATGGGCGAGATAACAGGACTCTTCAAGATTGTTGCGGACGCAAAGACTGACAGGGTTCTCGGTGTCCACATTATTGGTGCCCATGCCTCTGATATTATTCATGAAGCAGCCCTTGCCATAAAGGCAGGGCTCAGGGTTAAAGATATAGCAGAAATGATTCACAGCCATCCCACGCTTTCAGAAGGCCTGATGGAGGCAGCAGAGGATGTCCATAACAGGGCTATCCACCTTCCACCAAAGAAGTAATTAAGGTAAATAATTCAATTATGGCATAGACATTGAAAAGGGAGGCCTCCCGAGGATAAGCCCTTTTAAAGGCATGTGCGAGTTAAACTGAGGGAGGATATTACAGTTATGCACAGAATTGTGTCATCTGTGCTTGAAAATGGTTTAATGAAGGATGCTCTTTTAAGAGCACTCAGAAATTATATTCATTATTTCCAGAGTTTTACCTTCAGACTGCTCAGATATGATGATTATGAGGATTTTTCTGCCTTTATTGATGATATCCTTAAATATTTCAGGGTTTCAATAAAAGAGCAGGGGCATCTCGCACATCTATAAAATTTATTGAGAGGTTAAACCATTTCAAGATATTTCTTGAAACGATATTGAGACAGATATCTCAGAGAGAGGAACTGCAGGGAGAGCCCGTTGATGAGGAGAGGATAAGGGCAATAATGAACCAGTTCTCTTTGCAGTAGGTTTTTATTACAACAGCAGGCAAAAACAGCGCAGCAGAACATTGCACCGATTCACCTCAAAGTTCTGCTGTTCTGTTGCTCTATTTATGTGGTATAATTTGATTATCTATGGACAATACAGGATAGAAAGAAATATTTCATAATGTCTTTATGAAGGAGGACTTATGGGTGAGATAGTGGAGATATTCGCAAGGGAGATACTGGACTCAAGGGGAAATCCTACAGTGGAGGTTGAGGTGATTCTTGATAGTGGAGCTATGGGGATAGCAAAGGTTCCATCAGGTGCATCCACTGGCCAGAATGAGGCACTTGAATTAAGGGACGGTGGAAGGAGATACCATGGTAAAGGAGTTCTGGGGGCAGTAAAAAACATAATGGATGAGATCGCGCCAAGGCTCAGGGGTATGGAATCATCGATGCAGACAGACATTGATAAACTGTTAATAGACCTTGATGGAACTGAAAATAAATCAAGGCTTGGTGCAAATGCAATCCTTGGTGTTTCAATGGCTGTTGCAAAGGCAAGTGCTGTGGAGTCAGGCCTACCCCTTTACAGATACCTTGGTGGTGCAAATGCAAAGACACTTCCAGTACCTATGATGAATATCATAAATGGCGGTGCTCACGCAGACAATAATCTTGATATTCAGGAATTCATGATAGTGCCTGTAAAGTTTGATACCTTCCGTGAGGCATTGAGGGCAGGTGTGGAGATCTTTCACAGCCTTAAAAAGATTTTAAAGAAAGAGGGCCTCAATACCGCAGTTGGTGATGAAGGTGGTTTTGCCCCAAATCTTAAGAATAATACCGAGGCTATCTTACTAATACTTAAGGCTATTGAAGAGGCAGGTTACAAACCAGGTGAAGATATTTATATAGCCCTTGATGTGGCTGCCTCTGAACTTTATGAAAAGGGTCTTTATAAGTTTGAAGACAAAACAATATCTCCTGAGGAACTGATAGCCTATTATGAGACCCTGGCAGAAAAGTATCCTTTAATATCCATAGAGGACGGCCTTTCAGAGCTTGACTGGTCTGGATGGGAATCCCTCACAAAGAGGCTTGGCAAAAGGCTTCAGCTTGTTGGTGATGATATATTCGTGACAAATCCATCCCTTATAGACAAGGGTATAAGGCTTGGTATCGCAAACTCAGTACTTATAAAACTTAATCAGATAGGCACTGTCACAGAGACCCTTGATGCAGTAGAGATAACGAAGAGGGCGGGCTACACAGCAGTTATCTCGCACAGGTCAGGAGAGACTGATGATACTACAATTGCTGACCTCGCTGTGGCCTGCAACACAGGTTTTATAAAGACGGGCTCCCTTTCAAGGGGTGAGAGGATAGCAAAATATAATAGACTCTTAAGGATTGAGGATGAGCTTGGAGAAACTGCCTATTATCCAGGGATGAAGGCCTTTTACAATATCAGACCAGAAGGCAGAATAAAGCAGTAAGGGCAATAGAGCAACAGTGCATCAGGAAATTTTAGACCAGCAGAGCAATAGAACATTGGTGAATCGGTGAAGAGGTGAATTGGTGAAGTGGCCTATTCACCCATTAACCCATTCACCCATTCACCTAAAGACTGCCTCCTGCTCTGCTGCGCTGTTGCTCTAATAAAAACTCCTGCTCGGCTGCGATACAGTCCTATCAGTGTGGGTGAGCATTGAAAGGAACTCTGCTCCAGAGACAGGTTATATCAGAAAGAAAAAAAAAGAGGCTGATATTTTATACTCTTTTTGTTATTGCACTTCTTTATATCGTAGTAAATCTTATAGGTGACAATGGCCTTTTCAGATATATTGAGTTGAAAAATAAAAAAATATCCATTGAGTCTGAGATAGCCCTTTTAATTGAGGAAAATAAAAGGCTCAGGTCACAGATAGAGGCATTGAAAGGTGATCCCTTCTATATAGAGAAACAGGCAAGAGAAGACCTCGGTCTTGCAGGACCTGATGAATACATCTTTGAATATGAAAAATAAAAATCAGGGATAGTCTACCATTTTATAATGAAAAGGTTTCCTTTATATCTTGTGTTTCTCTGGCACATGCATCAACCCTATTACAAAGACCCACTTAAGGGGACATACAGACTTCCTTGGGTAAGATTACACGGCACGAAGGACTATCTTGATATGGTAAGCCTTCTTGATGAATTTCCATCAATAAAACAGAATTTCAATCTTGTTCCATCTCTGCTTGAACAATTAAAGGATTATACAGATGGTAATGCAAAGGAGGAGTTTCTTGAACTCTCCTTAAAGGATGCAAAAGAACTTAATGATAGTGAACGGGTCTTTGTGTTAGAAAATTTTTTTCTTGCAAACTGGCAGACAATGATAAGGCCCTTTGCAAGATACAGGGAGCTTCTTGCAAAAAGGGGCAGGACCGTAACTAAAGAAGGCCTTTCAAGGCTCATCAGGTATTTTTCTGATCAGGAACTTAGAGATCTTCAGGCACTTTTTAACTTAGTCTGGATTGACCCATCCATAAGAAAAGGAGATCAGGTTTTAAAAGAACTTGAAAGAAAGGGCTCAAACTACAGTGAGGATGAAAAAAGATATATCCTATTAAAGCACCTTGAGATATTAAAAAATATAATTCCAAAATATAAAGAGGTTTCAGAACGAGGTCAGATAGAGCTTTCTATAAGTCCCTTTTATCATCCTATACTCCCACTCCTTTATGATACTCACTGTGCAAGGGTTGCCCTGCCCCAGATAAAACTTCCTTCCCATAGATTTGCCGCTCCAGAGGATGTAAGGGCTCAGGTTAAAAAGGGTCTTGATTATTTTGAGCAGGTCTTCGGGTTCAGGCCATCTGGTATGTGGCCTTCTGAGGGTTCAATAAGTGAGGAGGTCATAAGGGAATGCTCAAGGCTCGGGATCAGATGGATGGCATCAGATGAGGATGTCCTTGGTGCCTCCCTGGGGATTTCTTTCAGGGATTCTTCAGGAAACATAAAGGAACCTTTCAGGCTTTATAGACCCTATAATTATGAGAATATAATGCTCTTTTTCAGGGATCACAGGCTCTCGGACCTTATAGGTTTTGTATATTCCCAGTGGAGGCCAGAAGATGCTGCAAGGGATTTCATCTCAAGACTCTTGGAAATTCACAGGGGCCTTGATGATAAACCATACCTTGTCTTAATTATTATGGATGGAGAGAATGCCTGGGAATATTATGAAAATGATGGAAGGGATTTTCTTGAGTCCCTCTACAGAGGCCTTTCCCGACAAGAGGAAATAAGACCCATTACCATAAAGGAATATATTGAGGAGTTTTCTGATATATGGAGTGAAAGACTTAAGAGGATTCATCCGGGCTCCTGGATCTCTGGAAACTTCAGCATATGGATAGGTCATGAAGAAGATAACCTCTCCTGGGATTATCTCAAATTAACAAGGGATGAACTGGTAAGGTTTGAAAAGGCTCATCCAGGTATTGATACATCAGTTGCATGGAAATTTATTTATATCGCTGAAGGTAGTGACTGGAACTGGTGGTATGGTGATAAACATATAAGTGAAACACAGGAGGAGTTTGATGAGCTCTTCAGAAATAATCTTATAGCAGTTTATAGATTTATGGGTAAAGAGCCTCCAGGGTATCTGCTTGTTCCTATCATCAGGGAGGATAGGGCTACTGAGCCATCCATTACAATACGGGGCTTTATAAGTCCAAGGCTTGATGGCCTTGTTACGAATTATTTTGAATGGCTACAGGCTGCCACACTTGATGTGGCACGTTCTGGTGGAAGCATGCATAAGGTAGAACCTCTCTTTGAAAAGATATATTATGGCTTTGACAGGGAGAATCTTTATGTGAGGCTTGATGGAAAAAAGAGACCTCAGGAGATATTAAATGAGAAGGTTCTTGTTATAAAGTTTTTGGCTCCTCCCTTCTACAGAGTGGAGGTAAGAGAAAATGTGGCACTCCTCATGGAATTAAAAGAGGATAAATGGCATAGAGTAACAGATATTGAGTTTGGTATAAATGAGATAGTAGAGATTGCTATTCCATTTTTGAGCCTCAGAGTTAAGGAGAATGATGAGATAGGTTTTATTATTCACATAGAAAAAAATGGAGAGATACTTGAGAGGATACCACTGAGAGGCCATATAAGATTTACAGTGCCAGGCCCTTATTTTGAGGCAATCATGTGGCAATAGGTTTTATAAAAAAAATAAATAAACAAATCCCTTGACTTTCAATCCATCATATGATACACATTTAGAGGACACTTTAAGAGTTTAGCCTCAAGCGAGTGTATCTCCGGCACTTACTGCTGGGTACAACAGCAGATATGATACAAAAATTCATTACATTTCTTAAAATTACATGAAAAAGGAGGAGCTTATGTCAGTATCAAGAAGGGATTTTCTGAAGCTCTCTGGTGGAGGTTTATTGCTTGGCTCTTTAAGCATTGACCTCACACCTCTTAAATCTTACGCTCAGACCCTGAGGATAAAGAATGCAAAAGAGACCTACACTGTTTGCCCTTACTGTTCAGTGGGATGCGGCATCATAGTGCACAGTCAGGAGGGAAAGGTTATAAACACAGAAGGTGATCCTGACCATCCTATAAACGAAGGTACCCTCTGTTCAAAGGGTCAGTCCCTTTATCAGATAGTGAATAATCCTCTCAGGATTACAAAACCCCTGTACCGTGCCCCTGGTGCAAAGGAGTGGAAGGAGGTTGACTGGGACTGGGCACTTGACCAGATTGCAAGGAGGATCAAGGATACCCGTGACAGGACCTTCAAGATAACATCAAAATCAAAGGTAAAGGAGAAACAACCCGATGGCACAGAAATAGAGGTTGAAAAGGAATTCGTCGTTAATAGAACCGATGGCATCGCCCATGTTGGAAGTGCTGCCCTTGACAATGAAGAATGTTATATACTTCAGAAGTGGCTGAGGTCCCTTGGTCTCGTCTATATAGAACATCAGGCCCGAATATGACACTCCCCTACTGTGGCGGCTCTGGCAGAGTCGTTTGGTAGAGGGGCAATGACAAATCAGTGGAACGACTTTAAGAATGCAGATGTAATACTTGTAATGGGTGCCAATCCTGCTGAGAATCATCCAATCTCAATGAGATGGGTTATGAGGGCAAAGGAAAGGGGTGCAAAGCTCATAGTAGTTGACCCCAGATTCACAAGGACAGCAGCAAAGGCAGACATCTATTGTCCTATACGTTCTGGCACGGACATAGCATTCCTTGGAGGACTCATAAACTATATCCTTCAGAACAATCTTTACTTCAAAGAGTATGTTGTCAATTACACAAATGCTACCTATCTTGTGAATCCTGAATTTAAAGGTCCGGGTGAACTTGATGGTGTTTTTTCAGGATATGATCCAAAGACAAGAAAATATGATAAAAAGACATGGTCCTATCAGCTTGATGAAAATGGTATTCCTAAAAAAGACCCCACACTTAAGGACCCCCACTGCGTATTCCAGCTTCTTAAGAAACATTATTCCCGATACACCATTGACAGGGTAGCACAGATAACAGGTGCTCCAAAGGAGAAGATACTTGAGGTCTATAAGACCTATGCCTCAACAGGAAGACCTGACAGGGTTGGCACAGAGCTCTATGCAATGGGATGGACACAGCATACAGTGGGCACGCAGAACATAAGGGCAATGGCAATAATTCAGCTTCTTCTGGGCAATGTTGGAATGGCAGGTGGCGGGATAAATGCCTTAAGGGGTGAGTCGAATGTCCAGGGCTCAACAGACCACGGTTTGCTATTCCATATACTTCCAGGTTATCTTCCTGTCCCAACAGCTTCACTTACAGACCTCAATAAATACATTGAAAAATATACTCCAAAGACAAAGGATCCAAAGAGTGTAAACTGGGGGTCCAATAGAAATAAATACATTATAAGTTATCTTAAGGCTATATGGGGAGATAAGGCAACAAAGGAAAATGACTTTGGCTATCAATGGCTCCCAAAGCTTGATGAGGGACAGAATGGTTCATGGCTTGTGCTCTTTGACCAGATGCTTAAAGGAAAGTTTGAGGGATTCTTTGCTTGGGGTCAGAATCCAGCTTGCTCAGGTAGCAATGCTGGAAAGGTAAGAAAGGCACTTTCAAAACTCAAATGGATGGTCAATGTTAATCTCTTTGAGAATGAGACAGGCTCTTTCTGGAAGGCACCTGACATGAAACCAGAGGAGATTCAGACAGAGGTCTTCTTTCTTCCCTGCGCCTCTTCTGTTGAAAAAGAGGGGAGCATCACAAATTCAGGCAGACTTGCCCAGTGGAGATACAAGGCAGTTGATCCCCCAGGAGAGGCAAAGCCAGATGCAGAGATAATAAATGAGCTTTACTTCAGGGTTAAAAAGCTCTATCAGAAAGAAGGTGGCAAATTCCCCGAACCAATTCTCAATCTCACATGGAACTATGGTGAAAAGGGTCCAGATGGAAAGATAAAGAAGATCAATACACACCTAATTGCAAAGGAGATAAATGGATACTACCTCGCAGATATCTTTGATACAAAGGTGACACCTCCAAAACAGATAGGTAAAAAAGGTCAACTCTGTACCAATTTCGTTACCCTGCAGGCAGATGGCACGACCTCCTGTGGGAACTGGATATACAGTGGTAGTTACACAGAGAAGGATGGAAAGGTTATTAACATGATGGCACGGCGCGGAAAGAAGGATATAAATGATCTCGGTCTATACCCTGAGTGGGCATGGTGCTGGCCTGTAAACAGAAGGATTCTTTATAACCGTGCCTCTGTTGACCTTCAGGGTAGGCCCTGGGATAAAAAACGTGCTGTTATATGGTGGAATCCAGCAAAGATAAATCCCCAGACAAACAAGCCTGGCACATGGGAAGGTGATGTGCCTGATGGACCGGCACCACCTATGGGAGCAGAGGGAGGGAAATATCCATTCATAATGAGACCGGAGGGAGTTGGTCTTATATTTGGTCCTGGACTTAATGATGGACCATTCCCTGAGCATTATGAGCCCCTTGAATGTCCATTGCAGGAGAATCCACTTTCAAAAAGTCACAGGATAAATCCAACGGTAAAACTTTTTTATCCTGTAAAAGGACCCCATGACATGCCTGAGGAAAAAGGTCCTGAAGAGGATATATTCTTCAGCTGTGATATAAGGTATCCCTATGTGGCAACAACCTATCGTGTCTCAGAACACTGGCAAACAGGGGTGCTTACACGGCATCTGCCATGGCAGCTTGAGATGGTGCCGCAGCAGTTTATTGAGATAAGCAAGGAGCTTGCTCAAGAAAAAGGCATAAAGAGTGGCGATAAGGTAATTGTCTCCTCTGCCAGGGGAAAGGTCTGGGCAATTGCCATAGTGACAGAAAGGCTCAAACCCTTCAAGGTTATGAACCAGACAATACATCAGGTAGGGCTTCCATGGTGCTTTGGATGGCAGTATCCAGAGGATGGAAGTGGTGGTGATAGCTCCAATCTCCTTACTCCGACCATTGGAGATGCCAATACACTCATCCCAGAGACAAAGGCATTCATGGTCAATATTGAAAAGGCATAGGAGGTAAAAGATGGCAAGAAAGGCTTTATTAATATCTCCAGAACTCTGCATAGGTTGCAGGGGCTGCCAGACAGCCTGTAAGAACTGGAATCAGCTTCAGGCAACAAAGACAGTAAATAAAGGGACCTTTGAGAATCCACCTGACCTTACCCCGAATCTTTATAACAGGATTCGTTATGTGGAAGTTCCTTCAGAGACGAATATGCTAAGATGGCTTTTTGTGAGCCAGCGTTGCATGCATTGCGATGATGCAGGATGTATCAGGATATGTCCTGCACCTGGTGCACTTTTTAAGACAAAGGAGGGTGCAGTTGCCTTTGACAAGAACAAATGCATAGGCTGCAAGCTCTGCGTGGCAGGCTGTCCCTTCAATGTGCCGAGATACGATGAGAAAGACAAGATATCAAAGTGTCATCTCTGCTCAGACAGGATAGCTGAAGGTCTTTCACCAGCCTGTGCAAAGACCTGCCCAACAGGTGCAATTGCCTATGGAGACAGGGATGAATTAATAGCAAGGGCACAGAAGGCTGGCTACCAGAAACTTTATGGAGAGGCAGACCTCGGTGGTCTTGGTGTGCTCTATGCCTTTAAGGATGCACCAAAACTTTACGGGATGATTGAAAAACCAGAGATACCTGAGACAGTCCTCTTCTGGCACAAGGTTTTGAAGCCCCTTTCTTATATAGGCCTTGCCGGTGCAGTGGCAGCAGCAGCACTGCATTACATAGCCATTGGGCCAAAGAGAGATGAGGGAGGTGAATAAAAATGACACAGTATATTAAAAAGGCGACAGCTTCTGAGATAATAAATCACTGGTTACTTGCAGGGAGCTTCTTTCTCCTCACAATAACTGGATTTGGATTTCTTTTCAGACTTGAGTGGATGGCATCAATATTTGGAAGCTTCCATTCTATGAGGACAATCCACAACTGGTCTGGCGTGGTTTTTGTAATAGCTCTTTTTGGAACGGTGTTCCATTATCTACCAGTTGCATTGAGTTGGAGCAAAGAAGACATAGAATGGTTCAAGAAGGCAGGAGGGTATTTCTCAAGGGGTGTGAAGGTGCCCCCTCAGGACCTTCTTAATGCCGGTCAGAAGCTCTTTTATCTATTCCTGCTTATCTCAGGTATTGTAATAGCTGCCTCAGGTTTTGTTATCTGGCTTATGGCTGGTGTTAGAGAATGGGTTTTGATTTCTCATCTGCTCCATAACATTGCCTTTGACCTCCTTGTGATTGCAATACCACTTCATATCTATCTTGGGACTCTTGCAAACCCCGGAACATTCAGAATCATGGTCTATGGAACAGTTCCTGTGGAGTGGGCAAGAAAAAGGCATGGAAAGTGGGTTCAGAAGTTAGGATATTAAATGGCAATTATTTACGATGAGGTCTGGATTACAACCTCAAGAGAGGTGAAGATATGCCTTGATGCAATAAAGGCATATGAGAAAGAATTAAAGGAATTAGAAGAGAAACATGGTATTAATGGAAAGGAGTTATTGTTAAAGATTGAGAAAGGCTATCTTCCTGCTGATCATGAGATAAGGTGGTATGAGACCCATCTCGGACTTTTAAGGACCAGAGAGAGGCTTGAAGGTTTAAAGAGATTTCTTGAATGAATCAGGATAGGATTTAAAGTGGAGACAAAGAAATATGAGGTTAGGATTGGGATTTAGAAAAGGAGCCTCCTCCTTAATCTCAATCTTAACCTTAATTTTAATCTCAGCTCTTCTTTATGCTCAGGAAAAGAGATATAGCCTCTCTGTGGAAGGCTCTCCATCCTACGGGCCTTCCGATGCACCTGTAACAATAATTGAGTTTCTTGATTATCAGTGACCCCATTGTGTTGGGGTCGGTCCGACCATTGAGAGATTACTGAAGGAATACCATGGAAAGATAAGACTGATTATAAAACACTACCCCTATAAGTACAGGGATTTCTCCCACATCGCAGCAGAGGCAGCCATGGCAGCTCATGAACAGGGTAAATTCTGGCAGATGCATGAGCTACTATTAAAAAGGTCTCCACAGCTCGACAGGGAAAGCCTGATAAGCTACGCAAAGGAACTCGGATTAGATATTAATAAATTCATAGATTCCCTTGACAGGATGAGGCACAAGGACATAATTGAGAGGGATAAAAAACTTGCAATTGAACTTGACCTTTATAACACACCAACATTCTTTATAAATGGTAGAAAGGTCATTGGAAACAGACCCTATGAATACTTTAAAAAGGTCATAGAGGAGGAGTTGAGAGGTGCAAAAAAATAAAAGACAGAAGTCATGGCACAGAAGGAGAAATAAAGTAGTCTGTATCTTCTATCCTTTAATCTTTTTAATCTTGATAAGTATTCCTCCTATAGCAGTGGCAGGACACCTTGAACCATTCAGGTCTGTTCCTGTACCCAACTCTAATCCCCAGACACCTGAAAAGATAGAACTCGGCAAAAAGCTCTTCTTTGACAGGAGACTCTCAGGAGATGGAACAATGAGCTGCGCAACCTGTCACATACCTGACCTTGCCTTTACGGATGGCCTTGAGGTCTCTTTGAGTTATCCAACCACGAGGAACTGGAGGAATGCACCAACACTGATAAATGTAGCCTTCAGTAAATACCTCTTCTGGGATGGAAGGGCAAGCTCCCTTGAAGATCAGGCACTCTTTCCCATGATGTCTGCCTTTGAGATGAATCAGAACCTTGACTTTCTTGAAGAGGAATTAAGGTCAGTGCCTGAATATGTTGATGCCTTTAAAAGGGTTTTTGGTGGAGAGATAACAAGGCAGAAGATTGCGATGGCAATTGCTGCCTTTGAAAGGACACTTGTGTCAAAGAATGCGCCTATTGATAGATTTTTAAATGGTGATAAAGATGCCCTTTCTCCTGAGGCAAAAAAGGGTTATGAGATCTTTACAGGTAAGGGCAAGTGTTCTGAATGTCACCATGGAGTGAGTCTCAGCGATGATAAATTCTATAATCTTGGAGTCCCTGAAAATGAAGAAATGGAAAAAGATCCAAGGATTGCTGCCACAAGGAGGTTTGTTGCAAAGGTTTATCATTATGAAGACTACCTGAATCTTAAAGAGGACCCGGGCAGGTATCTGATAACAAAGGTGAGATCTGATTGGAAGGCCTTTAAAACCCCGACATTAAGAGAGGTATCAAGGACTGCACCTTATATGCATAACGGGATATTTAAAACCCTTGATGAGGTTATTGAATTTTTCAATCAGGGTGGGGGCAGGGGTAATACTGTTCTTAAA
>JBKBPW010000032.1:0-15748 GCA_046292975.1 Thermodesulfovibrionales bacterium | reverse complement strand
ATATTTACCTCCCCCGATTGGGTTTATGTGGATTGTGGCACATGGAGCATTCGATGCCAGGGTTATGCCTTTCAGGGTCTATCCCCTTTATATTTGCCCTGTTGCTGGTTGGATAGGGAAGATAGGTGTGACATCTGAGGCATAGTTCCCTTGACCTGTCTATGGATAACTTCAGGGGATCTGATGGATGGTCTATGGCTGGACCGTGGCAGTTTTCACACTGGATATTACTGTGTGGAGATTCCATAAGTGCCTTGTTTTTATCAGGATGGCAGCCACTACAATATTGCATCCCCTGATATTTTACCTTGACCTGCTTCCATTCCTCTTCATTTGACCTTCTATGCCATCCATACATATAACCACGCTCGTGTATTCCGAAATCTTTAGGGACATAAAGGGTTCTCACAATGAGTATGATCACTACAAAGGCAAGAAAGACAAAAAGGGGTCTTAATACATGCATAGGTCAGATACCTCGTTTTTTTGATTAAGTCTCAAATTTGAAATCGAGGTTAAGGAAAAAGGAGATTTAATCTCCTCATCCTTAACCCTGTTGTTTAACCTCGATCTCAACCTTTTATAAATGCCTTTGGATCTTTATATTCATGACACTGGGTACAGGTGGTCTTTGCCTGCTCAGAGGTAACACGCCATGAATGTGGTTTATGGCAGCTCATGCAGTTCTTACCGAGCATCTCAAGATGACCGCCGTGCTTGCCAACAAAGGGGATATTCTGGTGACATCTGAGGCAATCTCCTACATCAGGCTTTACCTTTGTGTGAGGCTTATGGCATTCATAACAATAAAACTGCATTGGTGCATCCTTTGGAACATGTATCTTCTTTGCCTTCAGGATGGTCTCCTTTGTAGGTGTAAAATACTTTACATCTATTGTACCATCTTCAATAAGTCTCTTTCTTATGCCTTCATCTGTGCTGTGGCAGAAGAGGCATTTGTTCCTGCCGGGCTTCAGGTCAACTGTCCTGTCTGTATGGCAATTTATACATGCAAGGGCCTCCATGCCACCGTGGACTTCTCTGTCCTGATGGCAATTTTTGCAGAACTTTTCCTCTGGAAGAAATCTATGGACTATATAGCCATGACACTTTGAGCACTCCACCTGTTCCATAAAGACATGTTTTGCATGATAGCGAGACTTTGCTATGCTTGGTGCATTGGGATAACGCTCATCCTTTTCCCAGTGGCATTTAATACAATATTTCCAGGGGACTACTATCTTTCCATGCCTTGGTGGTACAGATGTGGGTCTGTAAAGGACGAAGTTTATAAGAAGTCTGTTCTGTTCAGGTATACTCAGGTGATGGCATTCATGACAGTTTATTCCTGTATGCTCGCTCTGCTGCCAGGCTGCAAAGGCTGGTTTCATAAGATGGCAGCTTATGCAGAACTTTGGATTGTTCTGGGTGAAGTCATAAAATCTGAAGGCAACATAGCCACCGCCTGTTAGAATAATCAGGGCAAGGACAGCTATTATTATCTTTCCCTTTAGTGGCATGCCCTCTTTGAGCCAGTAGATGGGTTTGAGGATCCTTCTCAGAAAACCTTTCTTCTCACTTTCTTCAGCCATTTATAGAACCTCCCGCATTGAATCTTTATTATTTTGTTAAATAAACTGAAAATTTTAAAACAATTAATTTAAAAATGTCAAACAATACTTTCAAGCCAGATGAAGAGGATATTCTCAGCCATAAAGGTTATACCTGCAAGTATCCAGAGTAATTTTTCTGCTGTCTTTAATGAACTCTTTAAAAGACAGAGGGACAGGCTGACAAACCATAATGTTGATATCCATTTGAGTCCCCAGGGAGAGACCCACAGGATAAGCATGGAGATATAAAGACCGAGGCCAAGGAATGGAAGACAGAGCGACAGCAACTTGACAGCAGAGATAGAGGATATACGAACATTGGTGAATTGGTGAAGAGGCCTATTCACCCATTCACCTCTTCATCCTTTAATGCATCTTTCTATCGGTAATTTACAGTAAATCAATCCTATAGTTTCCTCATCACCTCAAAGGCTGACCTGACTGTCCTGTCTATATCCTTTTCACTATGGGCAATGCTTAAAAATCCCGCCTCAAATTGTGAAGGTGCAAGATACACACCTCTTTCAAGCATACCCCTGAAGAATCTTCCGAATCTCTCTGTATCAGAGGTTTTTGCTGTTTGATAATCATATACATCCTGACCTGTAAAATAGGTGCAGAACATGGTGCCTGCCCTGTAGGCTCTTGTTTCCACCCCTGCCTTCTTTGAGGCATCCCTCAAGCCTTCTTCAAGCTGGGACCCCCTTTTTTCAAGGAGTCTGTAAACTGATTTGTTGGATAAGATCTTTAAGGTCACTATACCAGCTGTCATGGCAAGAGGGTTACCTGAGAGGGTTCCTGCCTGATAAACAGGTCCTTCTGGAGAAACCATTGACATTATCTCTTTTTTACCACCATAGGCACCTACAGGAAGACCTCCACCAATGACCTTTCCAAGACAGGTGAGGTCAGGTTTTATTCCATAATAGGCCTGGGCACCTCCATAGGAGACCCTGAAGCCTGTCATTACCTCATCAAATATAAGGACTATGCCATATTTCTCGGTAATGTTTCTTAAGCCCTCAAGAAATCCTGGTCTTGGAAGGACACAGCCTATATTTCCTACAACAGGCTCAAGGATAATACAGGCAATATCCCTCCACTGAGACTCTACTACTGATCTTACTGCCTCAAGGTCATTGAAGGGAATTGTTATGGTATTTTTTGCATAATCCTCTGGCACACCAGGGCTATCAGGTATGCCAAAGGTTGTTGCACCAGAGCCAGCCTTTACAAGAAGGCCATCGGCATGGCCATGGTAACAGCCTTCAAATTTTATAACCTTATTTCTATTTGTGAATGCCCTTGCAACCCTTATAGCAGACATGGTTGCCTCTGTCCCTGAATTAACCATCCTTACCTTCTCTATGGATGGATAGGCCTTTTTAATCAGCTGGGCAAGTTCAATCTCAAGTTGGGTTGGAGCACCATAGCTTGTGCCTCTCTCTATAGCCTTTTTCAATGCCTTTACAACCTCTGGATGGCTGTGTCCGAGTATCATAGGGCCCCAGGAAAGGACATAGTCTATGTATTCATTTCCGTCAACATCATAAATCTTTGAACCCCTTGCCCTTGCTATAAATAAGGGATTTCCACCAACAGCCCTGAAGGCCCTCACAGGGCTGTTAACACCTCCTGGCATGAGCTCAAGGGCCTTCCTGTAAAGTGAAATTGACCTTCTAATCTTCATATCTGACTCCTATGAATTTTATTTCTTTGTTATTTCAACAAGTAATTGAATCACGGTATCGATCCTTTGATTGAGCTGCCCCATCTCTTGCCTGAGCTGCCCCATCTCTTGCCTGAGCAATCTTATCTGAGTATCTATCTTGTTGTTAAGCCTCTCTTCAACTGTCTCTATCTTCTGGTTGAGTTGCCCCATCTCCTGCCTTAAACTACCTATCTCCTGCCCCATCTCCTGTCTTAAACTACCTATCTCCTGTCTTAAACTACCTATCTCCTGCCTTACATTACCTATCTGGATATCTATTTTATTGTTTAAATACCTGAAGTCCTCTTCCTGTCTCCTTTTTATCTCCTCAATGCCTTTTTTTAATTCTCCTGTTCGTTCCTCAACCACCTCATAAAGAAGCTCAAGGGTCACTTTTTTAACAAGATGTTTCACCGTTTCTTTCATGGTAGTCTCCTTTCTTTCTTCATAAGTCTACCAAACCATCAAGGGTCTGTCAAGAACATCTCCTTAACCTCTTAATCAGTTCTTCATATTCAAGGCAATTGAGGACATCCTTCCTCTCAAGCCATCCCCTCCTTGCTATGGAGACGCCATATTTCATGTAATCAAAATGCTGGGTGAGATGGGTATCAGTACTTATCACAATAGGAACGCCATATTCCTTTGCGAGCTTTGCATGATGGTCATTCAGGTCAAGTCTCAGGGGATAGGCATTTATCTCAAAGGCAACCCCGTATTTCTTTGCCTCCTTAAGGATAGCCTCCATGTCTATTTCATAGGCATCCCTCTCTCCAATAAGTCTGCCAGTTGGATGGGCTATCACGCTTACACAGGGATTTCTTATAGCAGAAAGCAGTCTCTTTGTAAGCTGATCCTTTGACTGTTTAAAGCCCGAGTGTATGGAGGCTACGACTATGTCAAGTCTTTTCAAAACATCCTCTGAGAGATCAAGTTTCCCGTCACTTCTTATATCTATCTCCACACCCTTGAGGAGTTTAAAACCAGTAAGTTTACTGTTTATCTCATCAATTATCTTTATCTGCTCAAGAAGCCTCTCCTCATCAAGTCCCTTTGCAACTCCCAAACCCTTTGAATGGTCTGTAATGGCAATGTATCGGTAATTTCTTTCCCTTGCTGCCTTGATTAAGGTATCAATGTCATGACTTCCATCAGACCACTTTGTGTGAACATGGAGGTCTCCTTTGATATCCTCATAAGAGACAATATCAGGAAGCCCTCCTTGAAGTGCAGCCTCTATCTCTCCTGTGTCCTCCCTGAGTTCTGGAGGTATCCAGGTAAGACCGAGTATCTTATAGACCTCCTCCTCGGTCTTACCACCAAGTTTTTTATTATCTGATTCCCTGAAGACACCATATTCATTTATCTTCAATCCCTTTTTTGAGGCCATCTCACGGAGCTTTATATTATGCGCCTTACTGCCTGTAAAATACTGGAGTGCTGCCCCAAAGGACTCTTCCTCAACAACCCTCAGATCTATCTGTATCCCTTCTTCTGTCACTACAGAGGACTTCGTTGTACCCTTTGCCAGGACATCCTTTACATGAGGGAGATGGACAAAGACCTTCATGACCTCATCGGGCTTTGGAGATGTCACAAGGATATCAATATCCTTTATAGTATCCTTCCATCTCCTCAGGCTTCCAGCAATTGCTATATCTTTAACAGGTGCTTTCTTTTGAATTGAATCAAGAATCTCTATTGCCAGAGGAAGGACCCTTCCAAGGGGTTTTCTCTCAGAGCCCCTTTTCAAAAACTCTATACCCTTTAATATATTTTCTTCTGTTTTTTCCCTTATTCCTGGAAGTGTCCTGAGTTTACCACTTCTTGCTGCCTCCTCAAGTTCCTCAAGGCTCTTAATCTTCATCTTCTCATAAACCAGCTTTGCTGTCTTTGGTCCGAGTCCAGGAACCTGAAGCAATGTGAGGAATGTTTCGGGAAATTCCTTTCTTAATTCTTCATGCAATCCCAGTCTTCCTGTTGATATATACTCCTTTATCTTTCCTGCCAGGTCTTGACCTATCCCTGGAAGTTTTGTGAGCTCTTCTTCTGATAGGCTTGAAACATCCTTCGGAAGGCCCTCAATCTGCATAGCAGCCCTTCTGTAGGCCCTTATCCTGAAAGGATTCTCACCCTTCAACTCAAGGAGGTCTGCAATCTCATTAAAGAGCCTTGCTATCTCCTGGTTCTTCAAGATAACCTCACAGGGCCTTTCGCCTTATCTTTTCTTGCACACCGTCTTTTTAACTGCCTGTCTCTTTATCTTCAAAAGCCCCAGAAGTTCAAGGGCATTCCGAGGAGCATATCCATTGGCATCATTGTTAAAGTATATATAGACATCCTTTTTTTCTTTAAGAAAATTATTTATTACCTTGCTGTCAGCCTTGAGCTCATCCATTGTATAACAGTCTGCATAAGTACCGTGACCATGTCTTCTGATATAGACAAAATCTGCTGTTGATGGGAGTTCTTTTAAAAAGGCAGGCCAGTCAGCAAGGCATATTGCACAGCCCTCTTTACGAAGCATCTCAAAGACCTCTTTTTTTATCCATGTCTCGTTTCTGAATTCAAAGACATTTCTCACTTTGTATTTCCTCAAACCCTCAAGAAAGGCCTTCAATTTCTCCCTGTTATAAGACAGATTTGGTGGAAGCTGCCAGAGGATAGGACCGAGTTTTTCTTTGAGAAGTTTTACCCTTGAGAAAAAGACATCAAGGGGTTCTTCAAAGGACTTCAGTTTCTTTATATGGGTTATGAATCTGCTTCCCTTGAGACTGAAGATAAAATCCTCTGGTGTTTCACAATACCATTTAACAAAGGCCTCTCTTTCAGGAAGCCTGTAAAATGTAACATTCAGCTCAACAGTGGAAAACTTCTTTGAATAATAATCAAGAAAGAATCGCTCATCAAGGTCTTCAGGATAAAAAACTCCTTTCCAGTGTGCGTAATGAAAACCGCTACAGCCAATCATTAATTTTGCCATTAATTTATTGTATCATACTATATGGCCTTTAAACTGGAGGATTTTACAAAAGAACCCAAAATAGCCTATTTCTCCATGGAGATAGGCCTGAGGAATGATATCCCTACTTATAGCGGAGGCCTCGGAATCCTGGCAGGAGATACAATTAAATCTGCTGCTGACCTGAGCCTCCCACTTATTGCAGTCACACTTATAAGTAGAAAGGGATATTTCAGACAGAGGCTTACAGCAAAGGGAATCCAGATAGAAGAACCCTGCGGATGGGAACCTTCAAGACTCCTCTTTGAATTACCACAGAAGGTATCTGTGGGGATTGAGGGCAGGCAGGTCTGGATAAGGGCATGGGTATATGTGGTTGAAAGTGTTACAGGTGGAAAGGTCCCTGTATTCTTCCTTGATACTGATCTTGATGAAAACGCACCTCAGGATAGAGAAATTACTCATTATCTTTATGGTGGAGACCTGGCTTACAGACTCAAGCAGGAGGCTATCCTTGGGATAGGTGGAGTCAGGATGCTGGAGGAGCTGGGATTTGAGATTAAAAAGTATCATATGAATGAAGGACATTCCTCCCTTCTTACAGTAGAGCTCCTCAGGAGATTTAGAAAAGATATAGAAGAGGTATGGGATGAAAGACTTGTCTGGGATGATGAAAGGGTTAAATCACTCTGTATCTTTACAACCCATACACCTGTTGAGGCAGGCCATGACAGATTTCCCTATGACCTTGTAAAAAGGATACTCGAACCTGTGGTACCACTCCATGTGCTTCAAAGATTTGGAGGTGATGACCTCCTTAACATGACAAGGCTCGGATTTAATCTTAGCAGGTATATAAATGGGGTAGCAAAAAAACATGGCGAGGTATCAAAGCAACTCTTCCCTGGTTATGAAATACATGCAATAACAAATGGAGTCCATTCATATACATGGACATCGGAACCGATTAAAAGGGTTCTTGATAAATATATCCCGGGCTGGGCAAATGAGCCTGAGCTTCTTGTAAGAGGAGGAAGGATTCCTTCTGAAGAACTCTGGAATGCCCATATGGAGGCAAAAAGGACGCTCATTCAGTATATTAAGGAGACAACAGGAGAGGAGTTCAATCCAGATATACTCACCATAGGATTTGCCAGAAGGGCAACTGCCTATAAAAGACCCTATCTTCTTTTTTATGATATTGAAAGACTCAAAAAAATTGGCTCAGGAAGACTCCAGATTGTGATGGCGGGGAAGGCCCATCCAAAGGATGAACCAGGGAAAAAGATAATAGAAAGGATATTTGAGATAAAAGAACTTCTGAAAGATTCAATCAAGATAGTGTATCTTGAAAACTACAATATGGATATTGCCCTGAAGATTGTCTCAGGTGTGGATGTATGGCTCAATACCCCCCTGAGACCCCTCGAGGCATCAGGGACAAGTGGTATGAAGGCTGCCCACAATGGTGTGATAAATTTTTCAGTGCTGGATGGATGGTGGATAGAAGGCCACATAGAAGGATATACAGGATGGGCAATAGGACCGATGCCAACAGCAAATCACCCTGAACCTGATACTGATAGAAGAGACGCAGAAGATCTATATAATAAACTTGAGAATGTTATTATCCCCATGTTTTATGAAAATAGACATATATGGACAAAGATCATGGAAAACTCCATTGGAAAGATTGCCTACTACTTTAACAGCCACAGGATGATGCGAAGATATGTTACGGAGGCATATATAAAATAAGGGGATTGGGTTGTCGTTATCTACAGGGTAAGAAATTCCATACACTAAGAAATCCCTGCATGGCAATTTTACAGAAACTCACTATTAATAAAGATATAAGCCTTCTTTCTTAAATCCCTCAGAGCTTCATCAAGCATTTCGTTTGTCTTTTTTTCTATAAGAAGTCTTTCTATGGCTTCAGCAACTTCATGAAAAGGTCTGCCACTGAAATTAGCCCTGTGGGTCTCGTAGTATTTCTGAATCTCTTCTTCAGGTATCCTTATTAAGGCCCTGATCTTTATCTCTATATATTCATCAATTACCCTATCCTCCTCAGCAGGAGAAAGCCCCCTTGATTCAGCTATCCTTGATAGCCTTGCCTCTCTTAAGAGAAGAAGCCTGTTTATGATGGTCTGAAGCACCTCCTTTTTTGAGATATCAGGGAAAGACCTCTTCATAGCCTCATACCTCTCATTGAATTCACTTAAGGTAATAACATCATCCTCAACAACAGCAACTGTTGCCTCAAGGATTTCAGAGGAATGAACTATAGTGGAGAAACAAAAAATCGGGATAATAACACCGCAAAGAAGCAATACAAGGCTGAAGGCGTTAAAAGGCATGGCCAATGCTGAAATGAACTTCACCTTTTGATTCTCCAGGCCCTCTCTCCAGTTTCTGACCATAGTCAAGTCTAATAGGTCCTGCTGGTGTATTATACCTGAGACCAATACCTGCTGAATATCTCATATCACCAAGAGAGATGCCTTCATCTTTAAGCCAGACATCTCCACCATCAAGAAATACCACAATAGAAAAGGCCCTCAAGGCACGCCACCTGAGTTCAAGGTTTGTCTGAAGAAATAAATCACCTCCAACAGGTGTGTCATTTATCTTAGGGCCAAGACTGTCCTGCGAAAACCCCCTTACAGAAGACCTGCCACCAAGAAAGAATCTTTCCACAATTGGGATCTCTTCGGTCTTACCAAAGGGCCAGGCTGCACCTCCTTTCATCCCTAAGGCAAGGACAAATCTCTTTGATAAAGATATGTATGTGCTTGCATCCACTGTTACCTTTAAAAATTCCACCTCAGAACCAAGGTATTCTGAAGCTATCTTAAGTCTTCCACCTGTAAGTATTCCTTTAGTGGGATCAAAGGGATTATCCCTTGTATCATAGACAAGGCCAGGGACAAGGCTGCTTATTGAAAGCGTCCCTGTATCCTCCCTTGGAAGGACTATCTCTGGCTTTAGTTCAAAGGTCTTTACAAGAGAAAACTCATGAAAAAGTTCAAACTTAAGATTTCTATAAAAAGGTGTCTCAATACCTGTCCTTTCAGAATAACGCCTCAGCCTGTAAGTAATCTCTCCAGTATCAATGTTCTTTTCCTTCCTTTCCTCATAGAGGGGTACTATCCTGAAGGAGGTTGCTGAATCAAAAATTCTGGGATCAAAATAATTGAGTATAAGCCTTCTTTCAAGAGAACTCCCTTCTGCCCTAAGAGATATCTGCCTGTTCATGCCAGAGAGGTTCCTGTAGCTTATATCAATGAATCCCCTCTGCTTCTCATATTCTCCATAACCAATGCCAAATTCAACAGCACCAGCTGGTGCCTCTTTTACTGTTATAAGGAGGTCCTGAACTGAATCCCTTTTGACTGATTCTATCTCCAGCTCACTGAAAAGGCCGAGTCTGTAAAGTCTCTGTCTTGCCTGCAAGACCGAACCAGGATTGAAGCCCTCACCCTCCCTGTAAGATAAATCCCTTTTAATCACCCTGGAAGAGGTTTTAAGGTTTCCCCTTATAATGGTCTTGCCAAAAAAATATCTCTTTCCTTCAAAAATCTTGAATATTATGTTTGAATGACCATTTTTATCCTCTATCTCAATTTCACAGTCAGCATCAAGATAACCCCTGGATGAGTAAAGCTCAAGGATCTTCAACCTTGCATCATTTATGTCAGTTTCGTTAAAGGGCATTCCTTCTTTAAGACCGATGACCTCTCTTAACTCTCTCTCATCTATTTCTTTATTGCCCTTTATAATCAATCCATCTATTAAAACCTTCTGCCCCTCTTTAATATTGAGTGCAATTGAAACAGTCTCTGTCTTCTGGTCAAAATCAAGGGAGGGCTCCTCTATCACCACATTTGTATATCCAAGAGAGAGATAAAAATTCCTGAGCCTTCCGATTGCTATCTCAAGCTTTTCAGGAATGTAGTAATCTCCTTCTTTTAAGCCTATTATTTGAAGAAGTCGTCCTTCAGGCAGAGAAGTCCCTGAAAGGATAATCTTTCCTATACTGTAGTTCTTCCCTTCTTCTATCTTGAATATAAGATAAACCTCTTCTGATGAACCTTTTTGCTCGACCTCAACCTTTGCAAAAGGAAAGCCTCTTTTTTTATAGGCATAGAGGATCTTTGCCTTTGCCTCCTCAATAAGTTCATCAGATAGGCTTTCAGCAATATGAAAGGGCATTATTTTAAGAAGCTCTTTATCTGATATGGCACTGTTACCCTGAAATTGAATGGTAAGTCTGGTACCCCTATTAACAGAAAACCTGAGAATCCCCTTTTCAAAAGATGCCCTTATATCGGGATTAAGAAATCCTTCGTCCTTAAAATACCCTTTTATAAAATTTATATCCCTTTCAAGAAGAAGTAAATCAAAAGGTTTATCAACCGAAAGCCTTATATAGGGTATCACCTCCTCGGGTCCCTCAATCTTTTTTATAAGTACAGGTTCACCTTCCTTGAGATGAATGGTCAATATCAATCTTGAAATCCTTTTCTTTACTGAAAAACTCACCTGAGCATCAGGAAATCCCCTTTTTGATAAATATTCCAAAAGTCTTGTCCTTGCATCATCAAGGAGCTCATATCTCATGGGAGAACCTTCTTTTAATAAGAAATTTTCAAGTATATCATCACTGGAAAGATAAAAATTACCCTCTACTTTTATCCTTTCAATGATTTCTCTTTCCTTCACCTTTATTTTTATTGATTTATGCTCTCTCTCAATCCTTATGTCATCAAAAAGACCTGTAAGAAAGGCCCTCTTTATCCCATTTCTTAATATCTCAGGTTCTGGTAACTCATCTCCTTCTATACCAAGAAGGTCTATCAATTCCTTCCTGTCCATAGAATAAAGACCCTCAACCTCAACTGAGGCAGAAGCCATGGATAACGGTATTAAGATTGAGATTAATGAAATTAAAGAAAAAATTATCTGAACTGGAATCTGAATTTTATGTCACCTCCCATGCTTCCACGCTCATCTTTCTCACCAACAAGCAAGACCTTCTTACTCAATTCATATTCTACCTTTATCACATCAGATTCCTTTGATCCAACAGCACTGGAATAAAGAATTGATAATCTTTCACCGATCTTTTTACCCACTGTTACACGGGGACCAATCTCACCTGTCTTTGAGACATAGGGACTTATCTGAACCCTGTCTATGCCTGTATAATGTCTTGCCCTCTGCTCAAGTGTCTCCTGAAACTGACCTGTGATAAAGGAACTTGCCTCAGCAGCACCTATACCACCACCATAGCCTTTAAGTGCTGTCCCTGTCTCACCAACAGCAAGAAGGGCTATTATATCCACCTCATCAAGGGGGGGCTCTGAAGAAAGAGAAAGATTAAATCTCCTCAGATGACCCTCTGCCAGCAGATTTATCCTGTAACCCCTTGAAAAGGTCTCTGCCCTTATTCTGAAATAGGGATCAATTCTTTGAGGATCTGAAAAATCCAGAGTTGCACTTAAGAGTTTCAATTCATTATTTCTGAAATAAACCACTCCGCTGAGGGTCTCAATCCTGCCAAGTATTACAGGCCTCCTCAGTGTGCCTTTTAAAAGGAGATTTACTTTAAGAGCTGCACTGGCTATATTATTATCAATCATGACAGCAGAAGATGCCTCTGATAAAGGACCTGTTATCCTGACATTCAATTTTGCATCAAGGTAAGAAGGTATCGTCACCTCAGGAGTCTGCAGCTCAGTGCCCTTGAGCATCCAGGATCTCCATTCAATATATTTTCTGTAAAAGGCCTTTTTTAATCTTACATCGCCTGTGATAAACTGAAGCTCTCTCTCTCCCTTGAGATAGAGAGTTGAGTCAAATGAAATGGTAAAGTCCTCTGAGATCGTAGCAGAAATATTCTGGAGATTCACCTCAATGTTAAATCTTCCCAGCCTGAATCCCCTGAGATAAACAACACCTCTTGCATCAATAATACCCCAGGCAACCCTGCCACGAAGGGATTCAATATCTACCCTGTTTCCATTAAATCTTATTGAAGAATTAACCCCTGTCACATGATAGGGCATATCCTCAATTCCTATGGTTCCATCCTGTAGGGAAAGAGCTCCTGAAAGCTGGGGAGATTCCCATTTTCCAGATAAAGATATGTTGAAATCAACCTTTCCCCTGAGCGTATTTATAGACCTTGAAAATCTCTTAAAGGGCCAGAGATAGGAGGAACCCTTGAATTCAAGGTCATATCTATCGCCTACATAAACCCTCCCAGCAAGTGAGACCTCTCCAGCCTCATTCACCATCCTCAGGGATTTAAGGGTTATAATGTTTCTGTCAATTGTTATATGAACAGGTTCCCTGTTGTTCAATCTATGACCATATCCTGCAATTAAAAACTTCTCAAGATTTAGATCACCTGAGACAATAGAACCCTCTCCGTGTATCCTGATATTTCCATTCAAACCAAAATCTATATCCTCGGGTGCATCTTTTATAAGTGCCTGAATAAGGGGTTTATAAGAACCATCCTTCATTTTAATCTCAAGGGCATAATCTATTGGTGCCTTAAGATTTCCCTTACCCTTGAGGACAGCAAGTCCATCAAGCAGAGTGCCTGCCACTGCAAAAGAACCTTTCTCAATTACACCATCCAGTTTGATAGCACCCACTGGTACTGTATTAAAAGTCACCATATCAGAGTTGATATTCAAAAATCCATTAATATCTGGAAGGGTTCCGTTGCCAGTTGCCATGATATGAATTCTTGACTCAAGGATCTGAGGATCAATTAACTCAAGATCTTTGAGATAGACCATAGAATAAAACTTATAGTTATATTCCTTCCATCTTGTGAGATTTAATACGCCGTTAAGGGACGAGGTGGCTTTTTTAAATCTAAGATTAAACTCTTCATACAAATTATCTCCTTTAAAAGCAACCTCACCATCAATCGTTGGTTCTTTCTCAGCTATAATCCTGGGATCTGGAAGAAGGGGCTTGAGCCTGAGGTTTTTGAATTGCGCTTTTAGAGCAAATTTAGGAGCTGAGAAATCAAAGACCTCATGGGAATCAAACCTCACAGAACCTGAAAGGCTGTGTTCCTCACCCCTTGAAGATCCTTTAAGAAATGGTTCAAATATTGATGCTGTATAGAAAAAGGAACCTGTAATATGCTCAAGGTCATAATCCTTTATAGAAGGTGATATAAGATTAATATTACCTTTAATAACAGGTTCAGGAAGATTACCCTTTACCTCACCCGTGAGTCTGCCTGATTTAAATTTAAAAAAAGAACCAAACCGTTTATTGAGCCCATCAGGCTCAAGCCTGGCATCATAGTGTCCATCAATATATTTATCTTCAAGCCTGTATGAACCCCTCATTGAAACTGAAAGCAGTTCAGAATCTGCTGAAAGGCTGCTGAAGGTAATAGCCCTTTCCTCACCGTCATAGATAAAATCTCCTTTTATTTCTTTAAGGGTAACAAAGGGATTGAGGCCCTTTCTTACAGAAACTGAATCCGTAGATTTATAAACAAACCAGCCCACAGGAGAAAACCTTTTTCCCTTGTGGGTCAGCTCACCATCCACAAATCCATCAGGTATATCCAGTTTAAGTCCGATTAACCCAAGAACAGCCTTATCTCTGACACCCTTTGCCTTTACATAAAGCCTGAAGTCATGAACAGGTACAGGTATCTCTGCCTCTGCAAGGGCCATTCCACCATAAAGTTCTGCCCTAACATTAGAGAAAGTAAATATGTGGTCTCTAAAGGAAACCTCTGTCCTCAAATCATCTACCTCAATATTAAATAGATTTCCGCTGATTAATCTTGCATCGCCCTCTATCAGTGGCGTAAGAGGATCACCAGAAATACTGAGAGCAAATCTCAAGCTGCCTGATAGTTTCTCCCTTACGGCAAGTGCATCCATGAGATTTTCCAGTCTGAGGTCTCCCCATGTCTTTATCTCAAGCGTGATACCTTTTAATAATCCTGAAAGCCCGGACTCCGACCAGGGATTTACATTCATGCTTCCTCTGGCCTTAACTAAACCCCTATCGCCGGGTGCTGCATTAAGGGAAAGACCTGATATGATATCCTTCATTAATAGGTTAAGACCTATCTTCAATTGAGACCGCTCCTTAAGGGAAAAGCTGCCTGAAATATTAAGATCAGACCCTCCAGATAAGATATCAAGATACTTTATATCTATCCTATCCAGGGAAGCTGCCTTTAACGGAATTGTAAGATGAGTCCTGTACCTGAGAGACCTTTTAAATTCAGGTATCAGGATCTCCTCTGCGGAGGAGATTATCTCCATATCTTCTTTTACCTTTACATTGAGTCTTATTCCCTTTATATGATACTCATGCCCTTTGTTGGAACTTTGCCATAAAAACTCACCCTTTGATAAATCAATAAAACTGATTTTAAGCTTCCTTCCTCCAACACCTTTACTGAGGTAATCTTTGATATTTTCTTTAATAAATTCAATTCGGTCTTTGTTCATTAAAAAAGATGGCTCTTTTATTAAGACTCTCCTTATAGTAGGTCTGCCAAATATAAATGAAGAAAGCTCTGGATAGACCTTTATTAAACCCATCCTGACTGTCACCTCACCCTTGTCATCAATAAATTTCAAATCCTTTACACCTGCATAAAGAGGGAATATATGAAGATATATCTTTTCTGCTGTTGCTGGATAGCCTGTGGCAGACTGAAGCTCAGGAAGGATTAATTTTTTTAGATAATTTGATAGATAGGGGTTCTCTAAAGTAAATAAAAAAACAAGGATAAGTATCAGGGATAAGACCCCAATAGCAAGGTATCTTAATATACTCTTTGTCTTTTTCATTCATGAAATTATAACACAGTGCCCCGCACCCACTGCAGACGGAACGGCCTTGTGAGCAGGACATGCTTTACTATCTGCAGTGGGTGCGGGGTCCATCTGCAGTGGGTGCGGGGTGCAAGAGCTTGACATCAAAGAGCCAATTGTTTACTCTTTATTATGGAAATCGAATTCACTGACTTCCTTGTAATTGGCAGTGGCGTAGCAGGTCTGAGGGCTGCCATTGAGCTCGCTCCTTTGGGAGAGGTAACAATTGTCACAAAGGACATCCCCACTGAGTCCTCCACTGAATATGCCCAGGGTGGTATTGCTGTTGCATTAAGTGATGAGGATGAAGTAGGAATTCATTATGAAGATACCCTGAGGGCTGGTGATGGTCTCAGTTATCCAGAGGCAGTGAAGCTCCTTGTGGAGGAGGGTCCTCTGAGGATAATGGAACTCATTGAATGGGGAGCCCAGTTTGACAAAGAGGGCTCGAAACTTGCCTTTACACAGGAGGCTGCCCATTCAAAAAGAAGGATACTTCATGCCCATGGTGATTCCACAGGCAAAGAGCTTGAAAGGGTACTCTTAAATAAAGTCAAGACATTTAAGACAGTAAAAAAATATC
>JBKBPW010000031.1:0-16975 GCA_046292975.1 Thermodesulfovibrionales bacterium | reverse complement strand
CAGAATAATTACGCACAGTTCGTATTTACTGCATACGGCATAATCCTTGCTCAATTCATAACTACTGCTGGTATCGCCACAAGGCTCATTAAGGCAGCAATGGATGAAATTCCCCATAGATACGAAGATGTGGCTCGCTCGCTGGGAGTTTCTCCTTTTAAGGCATTTTTGACTGTAACCCTTCCGCTTTGTAAAAACGGCATTATAGCTGCATCGGTTCTTACCTGGGCAAAGGCAATCGGAGAGTTCGGCGCTACAATCACGATAGCAGGCTCTATGGCGATGAAGACAGAGACCTTGCCGATTGCAATATTCATGAGGCTTGCAGGAGCAGATATAGAAGGCACAGTTGTTTTAATACTAATACTGCTTGCCATAGGCCTTTCTACCTTGTATGGAGTGAGACTCCTCACCAGAAAGGCGATTCTATCATGATTGAATTAAAAGAGATTACAGTCAGTGCCGGAGGATTTTCGATAAGAGATTTATCTTTAAATATCCAGACAGGCTCATGCCATATTTTAATCGGCCCTACGGGGTGCGGCAAAACTACCCTCCTTGAGGCGGTGCTTGGTTTAAGGAGGATTAAAAAGGGAACTATTATGCTCGATGGCAAAGACATCACAAATCTGCCTGTGCATGAGAGGGGATTTTCTTATGTGCCGCAGGATCTGGCGATATTTCCCCATCTTACCGTGGAAGACAATATCCTTTATGGCATAAGGCATGGCAATGTTTCTGATAAACAGAAGAGATATGAGGCCGGTCTGGAAATTGCGGAATCATTGGGAATATCACCTCTTATGAAAAGAAAGGCTGTTAATCTAAGCGGCGGTGAAAGGCAGAGGGTTGCCCTTGCAAGGGCACTTGCACCTGGTCATAAATACCTGCTCCTTGACGAACCTCTATCTGCCCTTCATGAAGGTATGAAGAGGGAGTTGTGGTTTTTGCTAAAGGAATTGCAAAAAAAATATGATTTGACCATCCTCATGGTGAGCCACGATCTTGAAGAGACCTTTTTCCTTGCAGACAACATAAGCATAATGATAGACGGACATATTCATCAAACAGGACAAAAGGATGAGATATACCATAACCCTTCTACCTTTCAGGTGGCTGACTTTTTTGGCATTAAAAATATATTTAAGGCAGAAAAAATGTCTTGCGACAATGATAAGGTTTTGGTTTATTGTCCGGAGCTCGGCACCTCGCTTGTTGTTCCAGCCCATATGAATGAAAAAATAGAAATAGGAAAGCCCTTTTTTATCGGCATAAGACCAGAGGAGGTCATGATCTTAAGGCATGACAAATATAAATCAGATCAGGACAACCTATTACATGGGACAATAACAGCCATCTTCAAAAAAGGCAGTTTTAATACCATTCTGTTTAAGCCCCGTGGTGCATCAAGGACTATAGAGATAGATGTTCCTAACTATGCCTTTCGTAAACTCGACATCAAAGAGACACAGGATGTAAAGGTAACACTGAGAAAAGAAAACCTGTTTTTTATTGGGGAAGCACTGTAATAGAATGCCGGAGAAATAGTTAACGAACTTGAAGATCTGGAAAAATTTTCTAAAACTTTTTATTTCACTGTAAATTGCCGATAGAAAAAGGGCAGGCTGCCTCAATGCCTTTACAATGCGACAATTTTTATTTATCCTGTAAAAGAAGGTTTTCACCCAAAAGGTGAGCTTAGTAAGGTATAGTAAGCTTATTAATAGCATTACATTAAGGTGTGCCAATGCCTGAAAAAGAACCTTACACTATGTCGGGGGTTCGTGGGGGAAAAGCAAGCTTTTCCCCCACGCTGTAGGAGTCAACGATCTGGCACCTCAAGCCATTTCGGCAACCTGCCCTTTTTTATTTAAGGTTTGTTGTAGATATTCTATCGGCAATTTCCAGTATTTCAAACAGGAATTGAATACTTTCATAATTTTTGCTATAATTTGCTATGACTTTAAAAAAGGGAGCTTAAATGAATTTTAAGAGATTCTCGTTGTTAATCATAGGTATTTTATCCTTCTATCTTCTTTCGGATGGTCTTCTTTATGCCCAGAAGGTTATAAAAATCAGAGGTTCAAGCACAGTTCAGCCCATAACAACTATTGCAGCCAGGATTTATGGGAAAAAACATAATATAAGGATACTGGTTGAGGGCGGAGGTTCGACAAAGGGAGTTCAGGGTGCCGGTGAAGGGCTTGTGGACATTGGGAATGCCTCAAGAGACCTTCATCCTGATGAAAAAAAGAAGTACCCTGACCTGGTAGTCCATACCATTGCATATGATGGGATAGCAATAATATTAAACAAAAAGAACCCCCTTGATAACCTCAGCTCAAGGCAAATAGTAGATATATACACAGGCAGGATCAAAAACTGGAAAGAGTTAGGTGGTCCTGACATGCCGATTAAGCTTGTGAGTAAGGATTTTGGCCGCTCTACCCTTGAATTATTTATTGAACATTTCAAGATGGAGGTAACAAAAAAAGATAATCTTATGTATTATAAACTCAAAGAAGATAAGGAATATGGAACAGCTGGTGCTATAGTCATTGGTCAAAACAGCGAGGCAATTATAGAGGTCTCAAAAGATCCTGGAGCTATTGGCTATGTATCAATAGGCTCTGCAGAGAGGGCGGAGAGAAAACTTGGCATGATAAAAAGGATCAAGCTTGATGGCATTGATGCCTCAAGGGAAAATGTGAAGAATAAAACCTATCCCATCATAAGACCTCTCAATCTGCTAACAAAGGGGAGACCTTCTGGAGATGTACAGGGATTTATAGATTTCCTTTTAACACCTCAGGGCCAGAACATAGTTAAAAACCTTGATTATATTCCAATAAAATAGGAGAGTGCTATGAAAGGACTTTCTGTCAGGGTAAAGGTCTTGCTGACCCTTATAGGCTTGATATTTATCGTAACAACTGGAGTATTTATCTATCACACCATTGAGATGGCAGAAGAAATAGGAGCAAGTTCTCTTGAAAAATATAACCTCTTTACTGTCTCTCAGGCCTCAAGGGCCTTTGACCTCCTTATAACTGAAGATATTAATGTCCTGAAAACCCTCACGGATGAGATAAAATCATCAAAGGATGTCCTCTATGCAGTATTTACTGATTCTGATGGAAAGGTCATAACTCATACCTTTGGAAGTGATGTCCCGCAGGAACTCTTAGCAATAATAAGAGAAGGCAAGGCAAAAGCAGAGGAAGTGAATCTACAGGGTTTTGGAAGACATTACAACATAATCTCACCTATCGGAGACTTTGGTTTTCTGACCATTGGCTTTAAGAAATCCTCAACCTTTGAACTCATCAAAGAAGAGATAGGGGATTACCTTATCGTCTATGGTATAGCCATATCAATTGGAATTATCCTTTCATTCTTCATGTCCTCAAGGATACTGAACCCTCTTAAAGACCTGATGGCTGGTATAGAAAAATCTGGTAGAGGTGAAACAGTAGAGATCAAAGTCAGGTCAAGGGATGAATTTGGAGAGATAGCAAGGGTATTCAATGAAACCCAGCAGAGGCTGAAGGGTCTCATCCTCACAGAAGAGGAAAGACAGAAGATGCAAGAAAATATCGTCAACTTCCTCAATCTACTGAGTGCTGCCTCAGAAGGAGACCTTACCCTCAGGGCAGAGGTTACACCAGATGTCTTTGGCTCTCTTGGTGATGCCTTTAATCTCATGATTGAGGGTCTTACAGGACTTGTAAATGATGTTAAAAACTCAGTTGAGGGAGTCTCCAAAGAGGCGACAAGGATACTGAATATACTTAAAGAAATGGAAAAGGGTGCAGAGACACAGATGTCTGAGGTGAAAAAGGCAACAGAGGCAACTGATGAGGCAGCACATTCAGCCATGGCAATAAGTGAAAGAACAGCAGAGGCACAAAAGATAGCTGGTAACGCAACTCTGGCAATCTCAAGGGGTTCAAAAACAGTTATTGAGGCTATTGATGGAATGCAGCTCATCAGGGTCACCATACAGGCAATCAATAAGAGGATGAAATTCCTTTCTGAAAAACTCATGGAAATAGGAACCATTTCAGGCCTTATTACAGAAATAGCCAACAGGACAAACATCCTTGCAATTAATGCCTCTATTGAGGCATCAAGGGCTGGAGAACAGGGTAAAGGCTTTATTGTTATAGCAGAGGAGATTAGAGGACTTGCTGAAAGGGCAGCAAAATCCACAAAACAGATAGGTGATATAATTGGAGCAATCCAGACAGAATCAGGGGAGGTCACAAGAACCCTTGAAGAGGCTACTGGAGTTGTTGAGAAAGAGACAAAGATAGCACAAGAGACAGGAAAGGTCTTTACAGAGATTAATGATATAATCAAAAAAATCAGCACCATAATTTCAGAGATACACGAATCTTCAGAAGGTCAGAAAGAACTGAGCTCTAAGGTAGTCCTCTCGATGGAAGAGGTCCAGAGGGTGTCACTCCAGATGCTCAAGCTTGTGCATGACTTCAGGGATGTGGCAAGAACACTTTCAGGGACATCTGAAAGACTGATGGGTTCTGTCCAGAAATTCAGGATAGAGGCATAGCACTTAAGATAAATTTAAAACCAGGAGGTAACTGGCATGAATGGAATGATCTATCCTCTTATTACAGATATAGTAAAAAGACGGAAGGAAGAGATTGAAGAAATCCTGTCAAGACAGGACATTGACATTGCCTTAAAGACAGCAAGGTTAAGACTCCTTGCAAGGCAGATTGCCGATGGACTTGCAAAAGATAATGGACATCACTCAATTAATGAGTTCTTTGAGGAGTATGACATGGGTCTATCACCACTTATAAAACTTGAAGGAGAAGGTGTCAGATATGGTGAGGTAATTATACTGAAGGACTGTCCCATGGCACCTTTATTTGAACTTTTTAAAAATGGAAATGGCTTTCCTGAATACTGGAAAAAGATCCCCGAGGAATATATGGCCAGGTTTAAAAATGAGGCAATTCTTCATCCCCTCTGCATAATACATCAGAAATTCAGGGATGAGCTTGCATCAAGGATTAAAAAGGGTAATTCAGTTGTTCACTCTGTAGCAGTTGCCTGCCGGGCTACCAGTTCAGGGAAGATTGTGTATTCAGAATTTGGCCTTCAGATGGCTGGCATGGAAAAAGAGGCCATTAATCTTATTATTAATAGTAGGGCCTGTGCCTTTGTAGTGAAATAATGAAACCATTCAATTCAGAGAAAACTGAACTCACAGTCCGCTTTAGCCCTCATATTGAGGAGGTAAAAAAATAATTGGACGGAGGGGAGATGTTACCCTCGCTGTCTCATCCCTGAGAAGATTCGCAAGGGGTTTTATAAGAAACTTCATCCAAGACCTTGTATCCACCATTGACATAGATGAACTTAATAATATCACTGAATCAGAGGATATCAAAGACAATCTCTTTTTAAAGAGGCTTGACGGAAAACTCCTGAGATATGAATCCCTTAGAGGGGAATTGTTAATAAGCATAACCTGTCCCTTTGTAAATTTCTTTCCTACTATTACAGAAGAGACCTTTCTCAATGAATACATAAAGGTATTTAAAAATGAAGGAATCATACATCCCTTCTGCATTATTCATCAGATTATAAGAGAAGAGCTACTGGCAAGGATAAGCAAAGGCCCCCTCTTAACACATCCTATATTAATTGGAACAAGGAATATGCTTACAGGTAGCCTTGCTGTTTCAAAAAATAACCTCTCACTTCTTAATATATCAGGAGAGGACTTTAAAAGGATACTCAATGGCTATGCCTGTGCCTTTCTAATACTCTAAGCCTGAACAGGCAGATATTTCCTCAAGACCTCAAGCATTGCCCTTTCTTCAAAGGGTTTAACAAGATAATCCTTAACTCCACTTTGAAGTGCCTTGACTTTATGCTTTTCTGCACTCCTTGAGGTAAGGACAATAACTGGTATATCTCTCCATCTTTGTAAGGTCTTGAGTCTGTGGATCAGCTCATAACCATGCATTACTGGCATCTCAAGGTCAGTTATAACAAGGTCAACATCATTTTCTTCAAGCATATTAATAGCCTCTGCTCCATTGGTAGCAGTGAGGACCCTGAACTTCCTTGCCTCAAGGAAGAGCGTGAGATACTTCCTCACACTTAATGAATCATCCACCACCAGAACAGATTTCCTTGCCTCTTTCTTTTCTTTCTTAAACCCAATTCCAGCTGGTTTTACCTCGGTCTTAAATATACTCAAAGGATTAAGGACAAATCTCAATTTTCCATCTCCAGAGATGGTTGAACCTGAATAGATCGTAAGTCCTGAGAGAAATTTGTTGAGTGGTTTTACAATGGTCTCTTCCTGGCCTGCTATCTCATCCACCACAAGACCTGCCTTTCTATCAGTAAGATTACAGATAATAAGAGGTCTCCTTGATTCCCTGACCCCACCGTTATGACCATATCCTAAGACATCAGAAAGCCTCTTTATCTCTATCTCTGAACCTCTGTGGACAAATCTATCTACTGCCCCTGCCATTTCAATCTCTGTGACTTCATCAACAAAATTCATAGGTATAACAAACTCTGCACCCTCTATCCTTACCACCACAACATTTGTTATTGCAAGGGAACTCGGGACCTTTATTGTAAAGGTTGTTCCCATACCCACCTCAGAATCTACCTCTATAGAACCATTAATCTGTGCTATAAGATTTCTTACTGCGTCAAGTCCCATACCCCTTCCTGAACCCATGTCAGCTGATAGGGCTGTTGTAAATCCCGGCATGAATATAAGACTCAGAAGTTCCTGTTTTGATGGCTTGTAATCAGGTTTCATAAGGCCGAGTTTTACAGCCTCTTCAAAGATCCTGTATGTGGTGATACCCCTTCCATTATCATGGACCTCTATAAAAACAAAAGGGCCCTCCCTTCTGGCATTTAGCATTATGACACCAGAGGATTTTTTACCCTTCTGCTTTCTTTCGTCAGGCTTTTCAATACCATGAATAATGGCGTTTCTTACAAGGTGCATCAGGGGATCAAAAAGCCTTTCAAAGATAACCTTATCAATCTTTGTATCACCACCTGAGATAAGAAGCTCCACCTCTTTTCTGTATTGCTCAGCCATTTCCTTTACAGGTCTTGAAAATCTCTGGAAGAGCCTCCCTATCTCTATCATCCTCATCTCGGATATCTCAGATCTGAGAAGCTTGATCAGGTTATCAATTGATTTAAGATCATCAGAAAAGGTATCAAAGAACTCTGAAAGACCTTTAAGTGCCTCAGTTATATCTGCTGTCATCTCCTGTAGTTTCCTTGAAAAAAGGTTCAGGTCATCATATCTGTCAAATTCAAGCTCACCGAATTCAGCAAGGAGGGGATCTACATATTTGACACTTCCAGGAAGAGAATAGGAATAGCGGTCTGCAAAGGAGCTGACCTCCTTGAGAAGTCTGGCACCCGAGCCTGTTATCTCGTCAGCTATATCAATTATTTTTTTGATTCTCTGCAAGAGATAATTTTTCTTTATTGTTATCTCACCTATAAGGTTAAGGATATTTTCAATCTTAGCAATGTTTATCCTTACAAAATTCCCGGTAAAGAGTTCAATATCCTCTTTCCTTCTACCACTGCTTATCCTCTTTTCAGGCGTGGGTAAAGCAGGTTTTATCTCAGAGGCCTGTGATTCTAAGCCCTCCTGTTGAACAGATTCCTGGCTTAACTTTATCTCTGACTTTATTGGCTCTGCAATCTGTTTTTTTAATCCTTCTTCTATGAATCTTATAACCTCTTCGTCCACCTGTGGAGTTTCCTTCTCTCCTGAGGCTACCTTTCTTATCTGTTCCTTAATTGCATCAAGACCGTGAAGGAGCAGTTTTTTGATAGTGTTATCCGCCTTCCTCTGGCCATCCTTTAGTTCCTCAAGGATATCCTCCATCCTGTGGGCAATCCTGCTTATGGCATTGAGTTTAACAAGTGCAGCTGCTCCTTTAAGCGTGTGGGCAGACCTAAAAAGAGACTCAACAGTTGAGGCATCAACAATTTGCTCAAGATTGGATATCCCTTCTTCAAGGTTATGGATGTGCTCTTCAGCTTCCTGAAGAAAGAATTCAAGAAGTCCCGAGGTATCGTAAGACATCAGATATTCTCCTTGATCATGTAGGTCTCAAAAAATTTATTAATCTCAATAAGGGCTTCCTCAGGTGCTGTCTCATCGGAGCCAGCAAAACCTGGCAACCCCTCTGAAAGAAATCCTATTTCCTCCTTCATCGCCTCTACCACTATAAGCATGCCGGGCTCTTCATCTGATACCTCAGTATTATAAATCTTTGCAAGGTCAATAACAGGGACAACCACTCCTCTTAACGGGATGGCACCTTTTATATAATCAGGTGCAAGAGGAATTGGAAAGACCTCTTTAATTTCTACAACCTCTCTGAGGGCATCCACAGGGAGATAATAGTTCCGGCCTCCCCTTCTGAAAAAACAATATAAGGGCCTTTCAATTTCCTGTTCAGAAGAATTTTCTATCTCTCTTGTCTCATCCACCGAGATGTCTTTTCACTGTAAGGAGAAGTTCAAGAGGTTCACAGGGTTTTGTAAGATACTCATCTGCACCCTGCTTTGTACCCCAGAGTTTGTCACTTGGCTGATCCTTTGAAGTAAGAAGTATCACAGGAATACCCTTCAGTTTTTCATCACGCTTTATGTCCCTGCATAACTGGAAACCATTCTTCTTCGGCATGACAACATCAAGAATAATAAGGTCAAATGGTTCAGTCCTTACCAGTCTTTCTGCCTCTTCACCATCAGTTGCAACCACAAGCTCATGACCTGTTTGTGATAGGACAGATTTTATAAATTGTATATCGGTAGGACTATCTTCTGCAATAAGAATCCTTGACATCTATACCTCCTTATTTTGTCTTTTTCTTAAGGATTCCTGCCCTCGTGAGTGTATATATAATTCGTTTAACCTCGTTTTCCTCCATACCGCTCATTTTAATTATATCACTAAGCGTTCTTTTTCCGTCAATAAGGGAAAATATCCTTAACTCATTGTCATCAAGATTTATATCCTCCATAGCAACATCTGTCATCAGTCTTATAAATATCATATCAGGATCCTGGAACATCCTGGCAGCATACTTTCTCTCATCTACCCTTCTTGCCCCCTCAAGGATAAGATGAGAGGCCGGGATTCTCACCTTCACATCAGCGAGATGCCCCGGTATCTGCATCTTTTCAAAAAAGAAATTTCCGCTATCAAGCTCCATAGAAGAATAAACAGCCTCCCTTGTGCGCTCCTCCAGTATCTTCATGATCTCATCCTCTGTGAGTATCTTCTCATCAACAAAGGCCCTAAGTATCGGAATCCCTGATTTCTTTGCAGTCCTGTATGCCCTGTAGAAGGCATCCCTTGACAGATTCATTTTTTTTTCTATGATCTCACCTGAAAGAAGGCTCTTACCCTGCTTACTTGTTGAACCGTAGTAGATTTTTCCTTTATCAAAGTATATTTCTGCTGCCATAAGAGGTGAATAGAGGGATAGCTTCCCGGTAGCCTTTGTGGCATCAAGGAGCTGTAAAAGGTCTGGAAGGCTGAAATCACTGATATCTCCACTGAGTATTATACTTGAGGTCTTTACAACACCTGAATGCTTGAGGATATCCGAGAGAGTCCTCTGAATTAATACAGGCAATTCTTTGTAAAGATACCTGCTCAGGAGTCTGTCTATGGTCTCTTCAACAGCACTTTCCGTAAGCACCTCTGCCTCTTCCACAACCTCTGCAACGCCTTCAAGCTCTTCCTCAGGGCTCAATATAGAATTTACCTTCTCAACAAGTTCTTCTGGTTGAAAAGGTTTTATAAAATAATCAACTACACCAAATTTTTCTGTAAACTTCTCACCTACAGCCTCGCCCTTGGCTGTAATGAGTATAATCGGCACATCTTTAAGTGCTGAATTTTTCCTTGCGAGTTTACAGAATTGATAGCCATTCATCCGTGGCATTACAAAGTCAACGAGTATAAGGGATGGAGAGACCTTCTGGGCAATATCAAGGCCTCTCTCTCCATCCTCGGCAGTGTAAACATTATAACCATTTTCCTTCAGCACAACCTCTGCAAGCTTTCTTACAGTTGCGCTGTCATCAATAACAACTACATTGCCTCTTGGCATGGTTTATTTCTTCCTCAAAATATCCATTGCCTTCATAAGGCTTATCTTCATTCTTGTAAAGGCATCTGCAAGGGTCTTTATCTCATTATTTGCCTTCACTTCAAAGTCCTTCTCAAAATTACCCCTGCTTATATCATCAGCAGTCTGAACAAGCTCCTCAATAGGTTTTATAATACTTGCCTTAATTAACCTGTCAATTCCAAATATAATTAACATGAAGAATAAACTATATACAATGGAAAAAATAACAAGTGCCCTCTTAGCATTCTGGATTGGTATATTTGCAGGAACATATACTGTATTTGCGCCTATTATCTCTCCTTCCTTCCAGTTATATCCAGATGTGGTGCCATATTGCTTTTTTTGTTCCTCTGAAGCCATCTCAGGATTTCCATGACACCTGAGGCAATGACTATCAACCACAATTGGTATCATAATAACATATGAGCTTCCCTGTGGAGTATCAATAAAACCACGCCACTGACCTGAAATCCTGCCACTTCTGAACTCATTAATCTTTTCAGTCTCAAACTGATTTGCCTTATTAACAGGATTAAGCGGATTTATGGATGCAAATTTAAATGAATACTGTTTGTCGGATTCTGTGATTATCTCTGATATCTCCCTGATAACATAAAACCCGGATGTTAGTTCAACTGGTTCTTTATCTGTAAATTCCTCAAGCACAGGTCTGATTGTTCCACCAACATACTCCTTTATGGCATCCATTGCCCTGAGCATCATCTGCGCCCTTTCAATACTCTCTTTTTCAGCATTCTTTAAAAGAACCTGATAACTTATAGCAATTATAAATGGAAGTGAAACAATGTAGACTATAACCATTATCAGTGTAAAACTCTTTCTTAATTGTAGATTCCTGAACATGTTCTCCTCTCCTCTTCAGATTTTGTATTTTGAACTGAACCTCCCCTGTTCAGAAGCTGGTAACTCCTTGGCAAGGGAATCCACAAGCATTATATAATTCTCCTGAGACATAGGTTCCCCTCTGGTATAAGCAATCTTTGAAAAAAGCTCATCTATTATAAGTTTGCCGATAGGACCTATGAGCTCAATAAAGTCTGCCTCCAATCTCTGCACATCCTGAGGGGATACTGTGACACCAGTGCTTGCCTTTAATGCGCCTGCTAAAGGTAAACCGAGGGCCTCTATCAGTTTCTCTGTACAACCTCCTTCAACTCTATGAGGTGCCATTACACCTTTGAGAAAAAAATATTCAACAGGAACTGCATTCTTCAATCTTGAAAAACACTCTTCATTTTTTAAAGTGCCCAGGGTTACATATACGACCTCACCCCTGTCTATGTAAACCTTTAGAAGATGAGGCTCATCCTTGAGCTTAACTGATAGAACACCACTGTCTGCCCTTGTAACATAGAGTTTTATTATCTCAGCAAGCCCCATCCTCAGCAGCCTCTGAGACTCCTTATGTAAGTTCCAATCTTCTTACC
Source organism: Thermodesulfovibrionales bacterium (assembly GCA_046292975.1). Taxonomy (GTDB): domain Bacteria; phylum Nitrospirota; class Thermodesulfovibrionia; order Thermodesulfovibrionales; family CALJEL01; genus CALJEL01. The sequence continues at coordinate 5,337 of JBKBPW010000031.1, read as the reverse complement.
ATTTTTAATGATATACCTAATAGAGATCTTTTCTCCTATCTCGATCTTGAATCTCTCAATTCTTGAAAATACAGCATCATCCTCAAAAAATATGGTTGTCTTCACGCCTTTCTCATCCTGAATAACAATGGTTTTCTTTGCCTTATCCACACTTACCAGCTTGCCTTTGATAAGCTCTGTATCCTCTGAACTGGCCAGCGCGGTAATAGCAAAAACAAAGGCTATCACAGTAATCAAATTTGATGCTAATCTCGCTACTTTCATAGCCCATCCTCCCTTCTTCTTTAGCCCTCAAACCAGGGCTAATTCATTATACCACAAAATATTTGTTTAGCCCAATTTGCGCAGTTTTTTCCTCTTATTAGTAGGGTTTCAAAAATTTGAACCCTATGGAGATTGGAAATATCGGGAATCCCAGTCTCCAATTGGCAATTGTCTATATCCTATGATATCTCTTGTGACATTGTATTCAAAATTATGATAAACTAAAGTATGCTGAGCACCTTTAAGATAGAGACCTTTGAAGACATCCTTAAGGCCCTGAGGGAAAGACCAGACTGGCTTGAGGAACTCAGGAGGATTATCCTCACAGAGGAGCTTATTGCATTTCCATCTAAGTTTGAAAAATTCAAAAAAGAAGAATTTCAGCCATTAAAGCAAGAGGTTAAAGATTTTAGAGGAGAATTTGAAAAATTCAAAAAAGAAGAATTCCAGCCGTTAAAGCAAGAGGTTAAAGATTTCAGAGGAGAATTTGAAAAATTCAAAAAAGAAGAATTCCAGCCATTAAAGCAAGAGGTTAAAGATTTTAGAGGAGAATTTGAAAAATTCAAAAAAGAAGAATTCCAGCCATTAAAAGAAAAGGTAGATAAAATAGAACAGGATGTGGCTGTCCTTAAACAGGATGTGGCTGTGCTAAAGCAGGATGTGGCTGACCTTAAAGGTGACAATTTTGAAAGAAAGGTCAGGGAAAAGGCACCTTCCTATTTTGGCAGATTTATAAGAAAATGCAAGGTAATAACTCCAGAAGAGCTTGCAGACATCCTTGATGATGCAATGGACAGCGGAATTATCTCAGAGCAAGAAAGGGATGATACCCTCAATACAGATGTGGTTGTTCAGGGAGTCCTTAAACATGACAGAGAAAAAAAGGTTGTGCTTGTCACAGAGGTCTCTATAAAGGCTGACAGGTCTGATGTAGAAAGGGCAGCCCTGAGGTCAAAGGTCATAGAAAAGACCCTAAAAGTTCCTGCCATTGCTATAGTTATAGGAAAGGAATTCACAGAAGGTGCAGAGGTAAGGGCAAAGGAACTTGAGGTTATTCTATGTTAATAAGATGATTAAGTCATTGTCAGCATAGGAATGACAAGGCTGTGGAGGTGAAGAAGATCAGGAGGCTATTTTACAATCCTTTGAAAGATAATTTGAACCAATTGAACCAAATTAAATACCATCTTTGCTGAATATCTGAACCCTGTGGTTGCCTCTATCAGTAATACAAAGGATTCTAAAATCCACTCACAGGCGATACACCCGTCCCACGGAAGAGAGTAATTTAAGTCTCTATTTTGAGAGGAATTAGATTGACCGCCAACTATCCTTAATCCTTTTACAGGAGAAACGTCTGTGCCATCAGGACAGCTTTAGAAGCAATATAAAGGATTACAAGTTGGGAAGCTCAATTTCAACATTTTAACTCTCCTCCACCTGCCTCTTAATGGACTCTGCAAGTGAAAGTCCTATATTGGGAACATTTGCAAGATTCTTTAAGGTCGAGAGTCTTATGTCCTCCTTTGTCCTGAATCCTGCGTTATAAAGATTCCTTGCCCTTATCCTTCCTATGCCTTTAAGTGTGATAAGCTCAAGGAGTTCTTCTTTAACACCATAGCTTATCCTCAACCTCAGCATGGAGAGGGGTTTGATAATGGTCTTGAGGTTGAAGACCTTTGCAATCTCCTCTGCTGAATAAAGGAGCCACTCGGCAAGTTCAACAAGGGCATGAAGGTCTCCAGGGCCTATGGCATAATGAGAACATATCTCATCTTCTGTCCTTTCTTCTATCCAGTCACTTAAACACAGGGCTGTCTTTAATTCAGACATTATGGTCTCAATAGAATCTTCTTCAGGATTTATCAGGAGTTCTCCTTCATATCTATAATAGGCATCAAGCATCTCTTCTATCTCCTTATCCTTTAAGGCAAGGGTCATCATGTCAGGGGTGTGGCATATCATATGAAAAATTGAGATCAATCTCTTAGGACGAGGGCTCCTGAGACAATCTCTCAAAATAACTCCTGTAAGTGGGTCAATATACAGTTCCGAGACCCTTTTGCCAAAAGCAGTTGGCTTGAGATAACCTGCTGTCTCTGTTATAAGCCCCTCCTCTATCAGGAACTTAATGATCCTTTCTATTGTCTTAAATATATTTTCAATATCCCTCTGAAATCCCAGAAAGGTCTGCTTGAGGAAATCTCTTATCTCATTGACTGTCATTGTAAAGAGACCGGCAATTGATGACAGGAGATGGAATCTAAGCACAGATTCATCAGCAAGCTGTGATTCTATTGCCTCTGGCTCACCCTTTATGTAATTTTCAACTATAAACCTCTCATCGTTCCTTGACCTTGCCATTATTATTGCCTCACCATGGTTATCATATCCTGGTCTTCCTGCCCTTCCTGACATCTGCTTTATCTCCATCACAGGCACAGGACTCATCCCCCTCACTGATTCATACCTCTTCCAGTCCTTTATAACCACACACCTTGATGGAAGATTGAGTCCCATAGCAAGGGTGGTTGTTGAAACAAGCAGCCTCAGTCTGTTCTGTCTGAAGGCATCCTCTATCAGTCTTCTGTGTTCAGAAATAAGTCCCGCATGATGAAAGGCAGTACCACCCTTTAAAGATTCAGCAAGCCTTTTTGAAAGCCTTGAGGGCTCTCCAATAGAAATTATCTCCTTTGAAAGTGAATCAAGGATTTGCCTCTCCTTTTTGGGTATCTCCTGAGCAATTATCCTTGAGGCCTTCTCAGCAAGTGATTCAGCAGACCTCCTCGTATTTACAAATATAAGAACCTGCCCCCCTTTTCTGATCGTATCAAGGCTGAGATCAATTACCTCAAGCCCGGTGTCCTTTTCTATCCACTTTATTGAACCATCATTGAATATTACAGCTCCATTGAAATATACACCCTCTTTAAGAGGCACAGGCCTCCAATTAGATTCTACAAGCTCAGCCCCGAGCCATTGAGCAATTTCATAGGCATTCTTTATGGTGGCACTGAGGCAGAGAAATCTGATGTGAGGATACATATTTTTTAATCTGGTAAGGACTATCTCCAGTGTGGGACCCCTGTGACCATCACCCAGCAGATGAATCTCATCAGCAACAACAAGTCTTATATCACCAAGCCAGGAGGCATGATGTCTTATAAGAGAATCAACCTTTTCATTGGTTGCTATTATTATATGGGCCCTCTCAAGCCAGGGATCACCACTGTCATAATCTCCGGTGCTCTGCATGACCTTTATACCAGTTCTCTCATACCTCATTTTAAAATCATCATATTTCTGCCTTGCCAGTGCCCTCAAAGGAACAAGATAAAGCACCTTCCCACTTTGTTCAAAAAATAATTTCAATGCAAGCATCTCAGCTATTAATGTCTTACCAGATGCAGTAGGTGCAGAAATCACAAATGAACGGGCCTCTGAAAAAAGCCCTCTTCTTACTGCCTCTTCTTGAGGTGGATAAAGCTCCCTTAATCCAGCAGAGCGAAGGGCTTCTACTACATTATGATTTGCTCCGAAGGACTTTAAATCCTCAACCTTCATGGATTAGAATAGCATAATTTAATATTTTGGAAGCTCTCTGCCCCATGGGCTTGCTGCCAGGTATATTATAATTATTGAAGGGAAGATGAAAAAGACCACATTATTAACTATGCTCAGCACACTGGTAATTCTGTTGTACGGAGTTCGGTTATCAGGCTATTGACTTCAATTTCTTTGTTAGTGATGAAGAAGGTGGATTTTCTTTTTCAATAAGTAACTACTATAAGGTACCAGTATGGCATCCATCTGCTGAGGTTATTAAGATGAAAAGTGATGATAAAAAGTTTTCTGTAATGGATAAGAAAATAAGGAACATAAAGGAAAAGGCAAAGGGCATGATGACTGATGAGTATCTTGAAATAGTCAATGATAAAGGCGAGATAATAGGCAGGGAACTCAGGTCAAAGGTCCATGGTAATCCCTCACTTCTTCACAGGGTAACCCATGTCCTTGTATTTAATAGTAGGGGTGAACTCCTTCTTCAAAAAAGGTCTATGAGAAAGGATGTAGCTCCTGGTAGATGGGATACCTCTGTTGGTGGCCATATAAATGCTGGAGAGACAATTGAAGAGGCTGTCCTCAGAGAGATGGAAGAAGAGCTTGGCATTAAAGGAATAATGCCTGAGTTTATCTATTCTTACATACATTCCAACAATTACGAGTCTGAACTTGTCTATTCCCACCATTGCCTTTATGAGGGTGAGATTAAATTCAATACCGAAGAGATAGATGAGGTTCGCTACTGGAGACTATCTGATATTAATAATCCTGAAATCTTCAGTCAGAACCTTCTTCATGAGGTAAGTCTTTACAGGGAATTCCTGAAAAGGATGAGGGGATTGTAGTGCCTGTTTGATAGGTTTTACAGTATGTTAAATTGCTGATAGAAACATATAAGTAATAGCAGGGGTATGCCTCAAAGCCTCATACCCCTCTCACACCTTCTCCATATATATATTTATGAAGCTGTATATTCAATCTCACTGCCAGCTTATCTTCTATCAACCATTTAGCAAGGGCCTGTGGATGAAGTATCCCGTAGGCAGGAGAGAAAAGGACATTACATCTGTCAATTAATTTATATTTCGTCACTATCTCCTTTGACCATTCGTAATCAGCCCTGTCTGTAAGAACAAACTTAACTTCATCTTCCTTTCTAAGATAATTGAGATTTGAAAAATTCATCTTATCAGCCATACCACTACCTGGGGTTTTGATATCCATAATTATTATTGCCCGCCTGTCGACCTCCCTTATATCTATGGAACCGTTTGTCTCTACAAGCACGGTATAGCCATCATTGATCAATTTCTCTATGAGTCTAAAGACCTCTTTCTGAAGGAGGGGCTCACCTCCTGTTATCTCTACGAGATTAATCCCTATAAGACTGATCTCATTAATAATATCTGCCTCAGAGAGTTCATGGCCATCTTCAAAGGCATAGGTTGTGTCACAGTAAGAACATCTCAGATTGCAGCCTGAAAGTCTCACAATAGTGCAGACAAGACC
>JBKBPW010000030.1:0-17291 GCA_046292975.1 Thermodesulfovibrionales bacterium | reverse complement strand
CATATTAATACAAAAGGAAAATCATACTCTGACCACTCAGCCTTCTGTATACCTATACATTCCCCTAAGATTGTCTCTAACTTCTTCGTTCGAATAAAATCAGCAAGAAGATTATATCCACCAAATACTGTTGCATCCTTCAGTGTAAATTCCTCTTTTATATTTCTGTTTGTATCAGGCTTTCTTTTGTGGTATATTGTGTCTATCACTTTTTTGGTGCTCCTTTCTGTGGTAAGATTTTATTAAACATAAATTCTTATGCCACAAAAGGAGCACATTTTTCAAGGGTTTTTATATGTCTGTTCACTATTATGTAACATCTTAAGATTCAACCCTTTCGTAATTCGGGTTAAATTTTTCAATCAGGGTGGGGGCAGGGGTAATACTGTTCTTAAACCCCTTGGACTCAGTGAAGAGGAGAAAAGATACCTCAGGATATTTCTTGAGGAGGCACTCACAGGTGAGGAGATTGTGATAAAATATCCAGAGATCCCTTGATGGAAATAGATAAAATTATAGAGAGAAAACCTCACCTCAAAGAGACACTCCTCCTTTATAAAAAGGTAAAGGAGTTTAATGACTTAATCGTTGAATCTTACAGGGATTCATTACACCAGACAGACATAGGCTATCCACCCTATATTGTGGAAGAGATATTTCAGAAATTTTCTCAGGTCTTTGATATACCCCTTGAGAGCCTTGCTCCTCTTATGGAGGCCATGAAGCTCAGACAGATAGACCTCACAAGGCTTCCCCACAGTGAGGTCTCAGGTTTTCTCTTACCCTATCATGAAGATGAACTCTGGATGATAATGTTTATTATTGGCAGGCCCTTTTTCCTCGGCATGAAAAGACTCTTTAATCTTGATGGCCTTTTCTGGCAGGATGGAAGATGCCCTGTTTGCAATGCAAGGCCTGCCATGTCCTCAATACTTGAGGATGGAAGAAGAAGACTTCATTGCTCTTTCTGTGATAATTCAGGTTTTTATAGAAGGCTTGGATGTCCCCTCTGTGGAAATTTTGATATTAAAAAAGACAATATACTTATTATTGAGGAAGAAGAGGGCTACAGGATAGAATTCTGCGATGACTGCGGTTCTTATATAAAGACAGTGAAAGATGAAAAATTAATGGATTATTCTATTGACATTGCTGACCTTATAAGCCTTCCCCTTGATATAATAGCCCAGGGAAGGGGATACAGGAGAAACTCACCAAATCCACTTGGAATGCTCAGGATGGCATAGATTCCTGCTGTAATCTGCTGTGATATGCCCTGAAGCAGGAGACGATAAAATAATGTTTGAACTTGGAGATTGCACCTTCTTCTTTGATTTTTCAAAAATCTTTAGTTAATCCCCTTCGGATATAAACCCATTGCCTCTATAAGCCTTATATCATCAGAATAGGTCCTTCCTGTTGTTGTAAGATAATTGCCTGTAAGAATAGCATCAGCTCCTGCAAGGAATATCATGGAATTAAATTCTCCAAGGACCTGTGCCCTTCCACCACAGAGTCTTATCTCTTTATCAGGAAGAAGGAATCTGTAAAGGCTTACAATCTTTAATGCCTCAAGAGGTGGCACCATATCTTCCCCATTCAAAGGAGTTCCTTTTATAGGGATGAGAAAGTTAATTGGCACAGAATCCACCTGAAGCTCTCTGAGGGCAAGGGCCATATCAATCCTGTCCTCCCAGTCCTCACCCATTCCAAATATCCCGCCCGAGCAGACACTGAGACCAAGAGACCTTGCAGCCTCGATTGTGCGGAGCTTATCCCTGTAGGTGTGGGTGCTGCAGATATTTGGAAAGAACCTTTCAGAGGTCTCAAGATTATGATGATACCTTTCAAGTCCATGGTCTTTCAGAAACTGGAGTTCATCCCTTTCAAGAAGTCCAAGTGTTGCACAGGGAAGTAACCCGAGCTTTCTTATACCTTCTATCATATCTGCAATCTTTATCAGGTCTTCCCTGCCTGCCTTTCTTCCACTGATAACAATACAGAATCTCCTTACTCTGTTTTCTCTTGCCTCCCTTGCCTTTGCTATAACCACTTCTTTTTTCACAAGGGGATAGACATCAATACCGGTCTTATGCCTTGCCGACTGGGCACAGAAGGAGCAGTCTTCAGGGCAGGCACCTGATTTTGCATTTATTATTGCACAGAGGTCAACCTCATTTTTTTTGAAATAAGCCCTGAGCCTGTTTGCCTCTGAAAAGAGTTCAAATAGGTCATCGCCCTCAATATTACTTAATTTCAATGCCTCTTCTCTGGTCAGGGCCTGACCTGAAAGTATCCTTTTTCTCAGGGATGAAAAAGAATCAGATGAAATTAAACTATCATAACTCTGTGATGAATAGATACCCATCAGTATCTGATCCTGAAGTCAGGTATATTTTCAATGAGTTCAGACCAATTTATATCAATATTTTCAACCCGTGAAGCAGGTGGGCCTATCTTTATCTTTTTTAAAGCCTCTTCAATAACCTCTCTTGAACCTTCAAAGACCGCCTCAACCCTTCCATCAGGAAGATTCCTCACCCATCCCTTTAAGCCGAGGCTTTCGGCCACATCCCTTGTAAAGGCCCTGAAGAACACCCCCTGCACCCTACCCGCAACAAATATATGACAGCGAACTTTTTGCATAGAAATATTATAATAAATAGCATGATTAGAGGTAAACTTAAAGGGCACCCGATATTTTCTAAAAGACCATTGATCGCAGGTGTTGTTACAGAGGTAGCGGCACTTCAGAAGGGGCTTGTAGAAAGTGCTGACATACTTGAACTCAGGATAGATATGTTTAATCTAACTGAGGAGGAGAATATTGAAGAGATAATCAACAGGGCAAGGGCCTTTGATAAACCTCTCATAGCAACTATAAGGAGTGAAAAAGAAGGAGGAAAGAGATTCATTGATGATAATACAAGATACAGAATTTTTAAAAGTATTATTCCACTTGTTGATATAATTGACATTGAACTTTCATCAGAAGGTCTTTTTGAAAGGCTCAAGCCTTTAATAGAGAAAGAAAATAGAGTCCTGATAGGTTCCTATCATAATTTTAATGAAACACCAGAGGACTCAGTTATTGAAGAGATATTCTTGAGGGCAAAGGAAAAAGGAACGGGTATTGTAAAGATAGCTGTAACTGCCAATAACAGGGAAGACCTTATAAGAATGGCATCTTTTACGATAAGGCATAGAAATGACAATATTATTACCATATCCATGGGTGAGCATGGTAAACCTTCAAGACTGCTTTTCCCTGTGCTTGGCTCTATGATTACCTATGCAGGGCTTACAGACAGTTCTGCCCCTGGTCAATTTTCAGTAGATGAGATGGCAAGATATTTTAAAGCCTTTGGATTATAAAAACTGGTATCCCAGATAGCTTTCTACATCCTGCCTTTTTATTTAAGTTTTGTTGTAAATCTTTTATGGTATTCTGGAAGGTGAAAAATTTGACAAAAACAGTGCATATTTGATATAAAAATAAATGCTTCCCGGGTAGCTCAGCAGGCAGAGCGGGTGGCTGTTAACCACTTGGTCGGGGGTTCGAATCCCTCCCCGGGAGCCAGAGGAAATGCAAGTCCTTGCCTCTTCATCAAGAAGGCCCAGCCTGTGAGAGTCTTTCCAGTAGGTGGAATAATCGGATCATATCCTGTGTTTTTAAAGTAATAAAAGGGACTTAAAATAAGGCTATAATAAAAAAAGTGATGACTGATGGTTGAAATGATAATAAAAAAACTTAAGACCATTAAGAAGCTATCAAGAGAGGTTGTTCCTGTATCAAGGCTTAAAGGAAAGGTTATTCCGTCAAAAAAGAGAAAACTTTTTGAAAAGGCAATGGATAAAGAGGTATGAAGACAACTGTAGTGGATTATTCTGAGATTTATTACTCCAGTATTATGGGTATAAGGTTGCCTGATAAATATGGTGGTAAATTTGTCCAGCTGTGGTATAAAGGGGAGGAATATATGGTCTTCTCACCTAAGGAGTTTAAAAAATACCATTCAAATATAGTAGAACTTTTTTCAAAGGACATGAACCTCGCAGGAGCCTATGATAGTGAACAAAAACGCTTTGATATATTTGAACCTGAATGGAAGATTATAGGTGGTGGCAAGTTTGAGATAGACAGAAAGGAAAAAATTTTGAGGCTCTATGATGATTCAATGGCCTATGGTAGATTCAATGATGAAGGCTTAGCACAAAGACTTGCTGAAACAGAGGAGCTTTCAGGTTACAGGATTGTTATAGATTGAAGTGAGTTAATTTTTCATATTGCAGATCCCTGATTATGGCATAAGTCTCATATCCTTTAAGAAGGGAAACTCTGTGCGTATCCTCAGGACCTCTGAAGGCTCTATCTCAGCTACAAGGAACTCTTTCCTTTCATCTCCTGCTAAAAGCATCTCTCCTGATGGATCATATATGCAAGAATAGCCCGGATAGCTGATTCCATTGCCATCTTTACCTGTTCTATTAACGCCTATTACAAAACACTGGTTTTCTATTGCCCTTGCTCTTAGGAGTGTCTTCCAGTGTTCAATCCTTGAAGATGGCCAGTTTGCAATCACAAATATAAGATGAACATCCTTTGCTACCTTTCTGAATATCTCAGGGAATCTCAGGTCATAGCAGATAAAGACAGTGGATGGTATCTCCTTAATATCGAATATTACTGTTTCACTGCCTGCTATAAAATATCTGTCTTCCTGTAGATAAGAGAAGGGATGTATCTTTGTGTATTGTGCAATAATTTTCCCTGTCCTGTTATATACCCTTGCTATATTTCTTGCAATTTTATCTTCTTTTACAGAAAGGCCTGCGATGATGTATAAATCATATTGTTTTGCTGCCTCTGAAAGCAATGAGTCTGTTTCAGAGCCATCGTCAATCTTTGAGATATCCATTGAAAAGCCTGTAGTGAACATCTCTGGAAATACAATTAGCTCACAACCATGCCCAGATGCCCTTTTTATAAAATCCAGTGCCCTTTGATGATTCTTATCCTTATTCTGCCAGGCAATATCCATCTGTATTAAGGCAAGCTTCATCTTATTGTTCAGGTATCCTTATATTTTTTAAGAAATCTGCAGCCACCTCAGGCAACAACGGATTTATATACATACCTGAGCCAAGCTCAAACCCTGATGCCATGGCAACCCTTGGAACTATGCTTATATACCAGTGCAGAAATTCAGAAGAGGAATCCTCTGGTCTTCCTGACCTGAGGACATAGTTAAAATCTGGATTACCAAGACCATAATAGAGTTTTGCCATGGTGGTCTTCATATTCAAGGCAAGGTCCCACATCTCTTCTTGCCTGATGTCTGAAAAAGAGCCTGAGTGCCTTTTTGGAAATATCCATATATGAAAGGGTGAAAGGGCTGCATAGGGTATAAAGGATACAAAATGTTTTGTTTCTACCAGTATCCTTACTGAATCAGCAAGCTCATCTCCAAGGGTATTACATAAAAGACATTCACCTGTGTCATCAAAATATCTCATAGAGTTTTCTATCCTTGCCCTTATCTGAAGGGGTGTTACAGGGACACCAACTATCTGTGAATGGGGATGCTCTATGGTTGTTCCAGAGGATGGGCCGCTGTTTTTGAATATAATTACATGTTCTATCCTTATATCATTGTAATGCTCTATAAAACGATCCCTGTAGGTCTGGATTACCTCTTTAATTTGCCCGACAGGCATTATGGCGGTGGTGAGGTTATGGGAAGGAGACTCTATAATAACCTCATGAAGCCCTATCCCGTTCACATTCTTTTTTAATCCAATGTTTATCCTCTTTCTTACACCCTCTTTTGTGAGCACAGCAAACCTATTCGGAATAACCCTTATTCCCCAGCCCTTTTCTCCGCTTATCCTGCATATCTCAGCAGGTGTCTTTTCCTCGTTGCCCGGACAGAATGGACATGTCTCAAGAAATTCAGGAATCCTTCTTCGTTCCCTTATTATAAAATCCTCTGGTTTTTTACCTTTTTCTGTGGCAATGATAACCCATTCCCTTGTTATAAGATTCAGCCTCAGTTCTGCCATAGGACCTCCTTAGAGATATTTATTAATCATGATACCATAACTCTTTTAATACTAAAAATTGGAATAAAAATTTTGTTATCACTGTAATCTGCCGAGGCAATAGCAGGTTCTGAAAAAACAGGGGTTTAATATTTTGAACTTCTGTTTGAGATGCCAATCTGATAGGCGAAATTTTTAAGTTGCAGACTCAAGCTCAGCCTTTATCCTTTTGAGCCATTCCTTGAGATTTTTTCTGAGGGCACTTTTTATCTCCTCAATTCTTCTCTGATGCTCATCAATCCTTACACTTTCAAGCTCTATAAGTCTTCTTAAAACCCTTTTCCAGAAGGGTAGATGACTGTCATCCTCTTCCTGATAAATGACATCTCCTCTTACTGAGAACTCCTCATCATGGGTAAGGAGTGTTCCCCTTTCTGTCTTGCTGAGGATGATCCTGACTCTAAGCCTTCCACTTATGTCTTGTGTTTCAATAAGCTCATTTTCAATGAAGTCTGTAACCATACCTTCATATTCAATGACCTCGTCTTCCCTTTTTATTCTTACCCTGTAATGAGAGCCTTTCTGTATAGGACCAGGTGTGAGTTTTGTAAAATTGAGGACCTCATAGCCAGGACTTAGCCTGAGCCTTGGCTCTATCTGTCTTAAGAAGGCAAAGACCTCACCTGGTGACCTGTAAATCTCTATTGATTCCCTGATGTGTTCCATCCTCTTATATGATACAATTAAATCATGGACATACTCATAAAGGCAATGCTCAAGGAAGACCCTGTAATGGTTGTGAGCCTCATTGATACAGAGACAGTTGAAAAGGCAAGAAAGATTCATGATACCCTTCCTACTGCCACTGCTGCCCTTGGAAGGGTAATAAGCGGAGCACTCCTTCTTGCCTCCACCCTGAAGGAGAATCAAAAGGTTACACTTCAGATAAGGGGTGATGGTCCCATAAGGGAGATCATTGCAGAGGCAGATGCTCGGTACAGGGTAAGGGCTTATATAAAAAGACCCCACATACACATGGGGCTCAAGGATGGAAAGCTTGATGTAGGAAGGGCAATTGGTAAAGGATTCATAAATGTGATAAGAGACCTCGGTTTGAGAGAGGTCTATCAGAGCAGCGTGCCACTACAGACAGGTGAGATAGCAACAGACCTTGCCTACTATCTGAATGTCTCAGAGCAGATACCCTCTGCTGTAAGTCTTGGTGTTTATGTGGATACAGATAATTCTGTGAAGGCATCAGGCGGGTTCATGATCCAGAGACTACCAGGTGCGAGGGATGAGGTGATATCCTTTATTGAAAGGAAACTCAGCAATGTAAAGACAGCAAGTTCAATGATACTTGAGGGACTGAGCCCTTTAGAGATTATTGAAGAGGCAGTTGGTCTTCCGGTTGATGTGCTTGATGAAAGGGAAGTAACATATTATTGTTCCTGTTCAAAAGAGAGGGTTCTTGGTGCCATGGTTACACTTGGAAGGTCTGAGATAGAAGAGATGCTAAAAAAAGGAGAGAACCTTGAGGTAAGCTGCAGATTCTGTGGCAATGTATATGATGTAACACTAAATGACCTTGAGGTGATATTAAGAGGATATGATAATAATTGAGGCCTTTAAAGGTAAATCTATCACAGAGCAGAGTGTTGAGATTGTGGAAAGAAAGGGCAGAGGCCATCCAGACTATATCTGCGACTCTATTATGGAGGCAATCTCTGTAGAGTTATCAAAGGTCTATCTGGAAAAATTCGGTGACATCCTTCATCACAATATTGATAAGGGGCTCCTTGCAGCTGGTAAAACCATAAAGAGATTTGGTGGCGGCAAGGTCATAAAGCCAATGGAGCTTACCATAGGTGACAGGGCAACCTTTATCGCTGGTGGTAAAAAAATTCCTGTTTCTGAAATAGCGGTTGAAACAGCTAAAAAATGGCTCAAAAAGAATCTCAGGTTTGTAAATCCTGAAAGGCATATGAAATACAGGATTGTCCTTGCAGAGGGTTCTGAGGAACTCACTGATATATTCCAGAGACCTGGCAGGATAAGACTGGCAAATGATACCTCTGCTGCTGTTGGATATTATCCCCTTTCATCAACAGAGAGGGCTGTGCTTGAGCTTGAGCAGTATCTGAATTCTGAAAAATTTAAGGAAAAGTTTCCAGAGACAGGAGAGGATGTAAAGGTAATGGGCCTTAGAAGAAGGGACAGGCTTGAACTCACTGTGGCAATGCCACTTATTGCAGAGTATACTGACTCTGAACAGGGGTATTTCTTAAAAAAAGAAGAGATACTTTTTGAGATGAAAAGGTTTGTAAAAAAATTTTCAAAAGACTTCAGCTCCATTGAGATACATTACAATACCCTTGATGAAAGGGAACGTGGCATCGGAGGGGTCTATCTGAGCCTCCTTGGCACCTCAGCAGAGGATGCAGACTCGGGTCAGGTTGGTCGTGGTAACAGGGTAAATGGCCTTATCTCCATGAACAGGCCAATGGGGACAGAGGCAGCAGCAGGTAAAAACCCGGTGAGCCATGTAGGAAAGATATACAATATCCTTTCTCACAGGATTGCAAAAAGGCTATATGAAGAGATAGAGGGAGTTGAGGAGGTCTATATTCTTCTTTTAAGCAGAATAGGCACACCCATTGACAGACCCCAGATGGCGAATGCCCAGATACTCCTTGAAAAGGGAACAAACCTTGAGGATGTAAAAGCAAAGGCAGAAGAGATAATTAAAAAAGAGCTTGAAGGCATCGGAAGATTCTGTCTTGACCTTGCAAGAGGTAAATACCCTGTCTGCTGAGTCAGTGTTCTGGTTTGTTACCTTTATGGGTAAAATAGAGTGCAAGAGCTACAAGGAGTATGCCTGCTCCAAGATAAAGTATATTGAGGACATTTTCGTATTTTATATTCAAGGCATGTTTGAAGAATGTCACTATTAAGACCATTATGATAACCTTTGCGAGTTTTTCTTTGAGCTGGTCAAGTGTGTGTATCACAAGTATCTTTGATGACCTCGTATCCTTTTCTGCATGCTCTATCTTACTTATAAAGAGCTCATATAATCCAACACCAAATATAATAAGGACAGTTGCTATAAGATAAAAATCTATTGCACCGATGATATGGGTTACAGCAGTCTTGTGAAACTCTTCATAAAGTTCAGGGTCAGAAAAGGCATGAAAGACCTCTTTAAGTAGAAGAAGGATGTCATAAGTTCCAAGTATAATGAGAAGCAAAGCAGAGGCAGTGCTGGCTATCACAGCAAGGATAATAAAAAACCTGCTTTCCCAGAGAAGCCATTCAAAGATGGATTCAATTTTTCTGAGCATTAAAAATTATAACATATCTTGACTAATACCCAAATTTTTTGAGACCCTACCTTGTTTTTTTGATTAAAAAGGTTTTAAAATTAAATTCAGTATGGACAGTGGTTCGCAAGACAGATTAATTTTCTATAGCCCCACATCAGGGAGCCTCACTTTTGATGGTGTCTTCTCAAAGCTTGTGGAATTCATAGAACAGGAGCCTGACAGGCGTTATCGCCTTATAATAGGAAGTGACTCACTCCTCGGAGATGAGACCACCTTTGTTGTTGCTATAGTGGTTCACAGGAAGGGCTCTGGTGGAAGATATTTTTACAGAAAGTTCAGGCATAAAAAGATCAAAAATCTCAGACAGAGGATAATGCTTGAGACCACTTTGAGCCTTGAGGTTGCAGAACTTTTGAGACAGAAGCTTTCCGAGAACGGCTATGCAAAGCTTCCTGTGGAGATACATCTTGATGTTGGCGAAAACGGTGAGACAAAGGAGATTATAAAAGAGGTTGTGGGGATGGTGGCTGGCTCAGGATATGTGGCAGTCACAAAACCAGACTCCTTTGGTGCATCCAAGGTAGCTGATAGACACTCAGGATAGTGCGACCGTATTTAGTGCGACCGTGCGACTGTCGCACTGTATAATAAAGTGTGATTAAATTTAAAAGACTTCCAGAGGATATTGATAGAAGAATTAACAGACTTCGGGATTTTTTTAAAAAGCATCCAGAGGTGATTTTTGCCTATATCTTTGGAGGATTGGCTAAGGGAAGGAGATCTTTACTCTCTGATGTGGATATAGCTGTCTATGTTAAAGATCCAAAAGATTTTTGTTATCTCCAATTTTATGCAGAGATAACTACCTTTCTTAATACAGATGAGGTTGATCTCGTGGTATTGAATAATGCACCTCTTGCGCTTTCAGGAAGGATATTGCAATCAAAAAAGATACTTATTGATAATGCCCCATTTCTGAGACACAAATTTGAATCCCTTATCATCAGAAAATTCCTTGATTTTCAATACAAAGAGAGGCAATATCTCAAGGAGCGATTAGAGATTGGTTGATATATTGTTGATCAAGAGAAAACTTGCTGAACTTGATACCTATCTGAAACAATTAAGGGAATATCAGAACATAAAACTTTCTGATTACAAAAGTCAGTGGAAAACCCAGAGAATTGTTGAAAGGACACTTCATATAATGATAGAAATATGTGTGGATATTTCAAATCACATTATATCGAACTATGGATTAAGACCTCCTACAAGCTATGCTGATACCTTCTCAGTTCTTCTGGAGAGAAAACTAATTAACAAGTCACTAAGTGAGAGATTGCAGAGGATGGCAAAATTCAGAAATATTCTGGTTCACCAATATGAGGAAGTTGATCCTGAGATAGTCATCTCAATCTTAAGGAAGGATCTCAAGGACGTTGAGTTATATCGTTAAAGAAGTAAAATTTTGCCCGATACCCTCTTGAAATCTACTGCGTATCTATGATAAATAAATTTATGAGGCCGCCGAGAGAGACTGAACTCCGGAGAAGAAGAAACAGAAGAGAAAAACTCAGAAAACTAAGAGAAAAATACAAACTTGCAAAAACAGAGGCTGAAAGATCAGCTATCCTTGAGAAGGCCTTCAGGATATCGCCTTTAATGAGGCTGGAAGATTTTCTTTCTGCTATAAAATAACACTATCTTTAAAGGAAGCTGATTTTCAACCTGCTGTAATTTTGCAGAAGGTTATATTTTTTTCTCCAGCTCCTTCCAGGAGTCAACCTCAATAGCTCCTTCAACCTCATCAAATGAAAAAATCCTGAGCCTGTATGATGCTGCCAGCTCAGCAATCTGAGGGGAAGCGATTACAGCCCTTATTAACAGCCCCATTTCTTTAAGCTCAGAAAATATCTCTTCTTTAAACGCCAGAACAGGTGCAAGAGGATAGCCATTCTTCTGAAGCCACCCCTTTGCCTCTCTTTGAGACATGAATCCTGTAAGGAGATAGACTACAGGAAATCTCCTGCTCAATCTCTTAATGACCTCTCTGCTGTCCTTTCTGGGCATTGATGAAAAGGGAGTTTCCTTTGCTGTCTCAATATCAATAAGCAGTATAGCCTGTCCTTTTTTCAGACAGAGCATTAATGCCTTTGCCTCTTCATCATTGTCCTTTACAGAGAGCTTCATAAGTCCGGTATTGAGGGGTATAAAGGCCTTATAGGCCATTCCATCACCACCAGAAAGGCTTTTGCCAATTGACCTTTTATTAATAAAAAACTCAACAACCACGCCGCCCTTTCTGAAAAGACCTTTCTTTGTCTCTGCGCTGAGCATTATCTCTTCACCAGCTATGCAGAGCCTGTCCTCAAGGATAATGGCTGCATTAGAGGTTGTGCAAAGCAAAAGAGGGAATAAAGTCAGTATTATAAAGCCTGAATTCTTAAAGGATAACATATGGTATTATAAATAATTATGAGGGGGATTGTTGAGCGTGTTCACAGGGTCTTCAAACAAAATGGATTGAAACTATCTGTTGCTGAATCATGCACAGGTGGTCTTATCAGCCATTATATTACAGCACTTCCAGGGGCAAGCCTTTTCTTTGAGGCTGGTGCAGTAACCTATTCAATAGAAGCCAAAAAGAAAATACTCGGCATACCGGAAGAGATACTCACAAGATATGGTGTAATAAGTAAGGAAACAGCAGCCCTGATGGCATCGTCAATTATGAAGATAACAGGCACTCACTATGGTCTTTCCACCACAGGGAATCTTGGTCCTGATGTGATGGAGGGAAAGGAAAGGGGTCTTATATATATTGGCGTAGCTCATGAAGATAAGACATGGACAGAGGAGATCAGGCTTACAGGTGACAGAAGGGAAAACAAAGAAGAGGCCTCTTTAAAGGCCCTTGAATTCTTGCTGGAAGTAATGGAGGACAACACCCATGGCTGAGAAGCTCACAGAGGAGATAAAGGCAGAGATTAAAAGGCTTGTTGATGAGGTCAATTATCATAACTACCGCTATTATGTCCTTGATTCCCCTGTGATCTCAGATGAGGAATATGACAGGCTTCTTAAGAGACTCAAGGAGCTTGAGGAAAGATACAACTATGTTCTGCCTGACTCTCCGACCCAGAGGATAGGTGCTCCACCCCTTGAGAAGTTTGAAAAGGTCAGGCACAAGGAACCAATGCTCTCTCTTGATAATGCCTTTAATGAAGAGGACCTCAGGGAATTTGACAGGAGGATAAAGAGATTTCTCGGTATTTCTGAGAATGTAGAGTTCACTGTAGAGCCCAAATATGATGGTCTTGCTATTGAATTGAGTTATGTAAAAGGCCTTCTTGAAAAGGCATCCACCAGAGGTGATGGCTATGAGGGAGAGGATGTCACACAGAACATAAAGACCATAAAGTCAATCCCCTTGAAGATTGAAGGCACTGATGTCCCTGAAGAGATAGATATCAGGGGAGAGGTTTATATGAATATAGATGAATTTGAAAGATTAAACAAAGAAAGAGAAAGAGCAGGTGAACCACTTTTTGCAAATCCAAGGAATGCTGCTGCGGGCTCTGTTAGACAGCTTGATCCATCAATAACTGAGAAGCGAAAACTTCATCTTGCCTGCTATGGAGTTGGTGCAATAAAAGGAAGGGAATTTAAAAGTCAGATTGAATTTATTGGATGGCTGAGAGAAAAGAGATTCCCTGTGCCTGCAATTGTAAAAACAGCAAAGAATATAAATGAAGTCATAGATATTATAAAAGAGATGGAGGCTATGCGTGAGAGGTGGCCCTTTGAGACAGATGGAGCTGTTATAAAAGTAAATGACTTTTCCCTTCAAAAGGCACTCGGTGTAAAGACCCGTGAACCACGGTGGGCGATAGCCTATAAATTCCCAGCGCACCAGGCAACAACAAAGATACTTGATATAAGGGCATCTGTTGGAAGGACAGGGGTGCTTACACCCTATGCCATATTTGAACCAGTAAGGATTGGCGGAGTCACTATCACAAGGTCAACGCTTCATAACTGGGATGAGATGGAAAGAAAGGATATAAGAATCGGTGATACTGTGCTTGTTGAAAGGGCAGGTGATGTAATACCCCATGTGGTGATGGTTATTAAAGAGAAAAGGACGGGTAAGGAAAAAACCTTCCCCATACCTGAGAGGTGTCCGGAATGTGGAAGCAAGGTGGTAAGGGAACCTGAGGAGGTTGCGGTACGGTGCATAAACATGAACTGTCCTGCCCAGGTTCAGGAAAGGATAATACACTTTGCGAGCAGAGGTGCAATGAATATAGAAGGGCTTGGAGAAAAGACTGTTGAGCTTCTGTATTCAAAGGGTCTTATCAAAAATTTTATTGATATTTATAAGCTAAAAAAGGAGGATCTCCTTAACCTTCCGAGATTTGCTGATAAATCTGCTCAGAACCTAATAGATGCCATTGAGGCAAGCAAGCACACAACACTGGGAAGATTCCTTTTTGCCATTGGCATACTCCATGTGGGTGAGTATGTGGCAAAGGTCATTGCAAGACATTTTAAAGACATTGAAGACCTCTATAACATAAAGATGGAAAAACTCACAGAGATACCCCAGATTGGTGAGAAGATTGCAAGATCCATATATGAATTCTTTAACAACCCTGAAAACATAAAGACCCTTGAGACAATGAAGAAGACGGGCCTGAGGGTCACTAATCCTGATTTTTCAGGAAGGCTTAAAAAGAAGGGACCGCTGGATGGTCTGACCTTTGTAATTACGGGAACACTACCAAAACCAAGAAAAGAGATAGAAGACCTCATAGAGAGCCTTGGAGGTCATGTCTCATCCTCTGTGTCAAAGGGTACCAGTTATTTGATAGTTGGAGAGGAGCCAGGCTCAAAGCTTGAAAAGGCAAAGGCCCTTGGTGTTAAGACCATAAGTTATGAGGAGTTTTTAAAGTTGATTGAATAAACTAAGAGTTGCTTAGCCATTTATCCTTTGGAACGATTGCTTTATCCACTGGCCTCCAGATAGTTGTAGGATTGGGTATTTCTTTATATTTGACTTTCTCAGGTTCTGCCGGCAGATTATATACAAAGATTAAAATGTAATCCTCTCTTTTTTGTAAAGCTGCCTGGACTTCACTTTCTGGAAGCTCAATATCATGAGGTTCCTTCATACCTTTTACTTCAAAAACCATTTGGCAGTGACCTTGACATAGGAAGTCATAACCCACTTTATCTAAGTCGCTCACATCCGCAATCTGATGTCCTTTTTCAGACAATCTTCTTCTTACTATTTCCTCTGCTGCCTTTTCTATAAGCGTTTTATCTTTATGACTATCAAAACCATGAATATTTAAATTCCGAAAATACTCCATAAGTTTTTCTCCTTTCCCTTTTTTCTCTGCTATCCGCAGATAATCCCTATGGACAGGATGAAATCCCGGAAGAAGACCGTCTTTCCAGAGAGGATACCAGTCTAAAGGTGCACCCTGAACAAAAAGAGAATTAACCTCTACAAGTTCGTTATTGTCAGCAACAAGCTTCTTTAAACTGAACTTTTCTTCTATGTCTAATAATATGTAAAGAGTGGCTTCGATCAGGCTATCCGGGTATTTCCAAGAAGGCGGACATTCACTGGGGAGATCAATATCCCTAATTGTGTTTATAACTTTATTTATAAATGTTGAGGTATCTATAATCTCAAGACCGCAGCGGTATAGTTGGTTTACTGCAGATTTATTTTTTGCGATGAGTGGATGTAGAAGGACCTTCTCCTTAAAAACCAATGGTTTTAAAAACTTTGGTATCTCATCGGGCAGTTCTTCGATAACCATTACCTCTTCTGGGGTATACAATCTATTGTCTTCTCCAAGCACAAATTTCTTTTCAGATAAAGGTTTATCATGGCCTCTTCTTCCTTTTATGTAATAGTCACTTAAAACCTTAATTAATTCATAGCAGGAGACTAATATTTCAGGTTGAGTTTTGAGTTTTTCTATCTTTTCCTCTGACTGTAAAAGCTCGTAAATCCCAAGCTTTTTGATACCATACCCTTCCTTAATTCCATTAAGAAGGTCCTTTATTGAATAATGTGGAAGGTACTTTCCTTCTGGTATTATTTTCAGATTCTCTTCTCCTATTGCCTTAATAAGGTTTTCTTCCACCATAATTAATTCATCCAGTTTTCGCAGTTTTCCTTCGCGGTCAGGATAAAATTTTCCTGTCTCCAGAAATCTCTTAATAGGTATGATTAGCTCATCTTCCCAGAACTTTTCACCTCGATTTTTTGAAATAAATTCTAAAATCCCTAGTAAAAAAACTCTCCACTGAGGATGCGGCAAGAAAATTTTTTCTACTATTGTTTTAAATAACTCCACCACTTCAAAGCATATCCATTTATTCCATTGAATTTCGTAATTTATGAGGTCTCTTCCCGGTTGTGGAATAAAATCTCCAAATATCCCAAAAGGTAAGCCAGTCTGTTCTTTTTCTACCGGAAGAAAGGAATATACTCCCGAAATCCCGCCCTCCAAAACCCTTAGGTCTTTTCCTTCATCAGTTAATCTAAACACAATACCTATTTCTCTTGTGAGAACATCTGAGCGTCTTATCCGTTCTGTTTCTTCATCGTGTTTTATATCGGATGGCACAGGGATGCTTTTGCGGAATACCAAATAATAATCGGCTTTTTCTTCTTCCTTTTTTGTTATCGTCACTATGTTACTTTCTATGTCAGGATGTTCTAAATATTTCTTCATATCTTTTGTAATGGTAAAGGTGTTTTCTACTGTCTGTATCTCTATGGTTTCAATATGTTTAAGAAAGAGGATTACCTCGCCGGGGAAATTCTTCGCGAGAAAATTTTCAATCTCATTGAGTGCTTTCTGTAGTTTATCGTTATTGTATAATGGAACATAAAAACCGGTATTGTAGCCTCTTGGTAGTTCTCGTGGGCTGATTTCAAGAGGCAGGATTTCCCAAGGCCATTGAGAGAGAGGTCCTTTTCTTGTCTTTTCATCTTTCCAGTGTTTTTGGCTGAACATAAAATGAAAATTTCCTGAATGTATCTCTACCTCATCAGTAATTTTAAATATTGATTTAAACCCAACTCCAAGATAGCCCAGAAGACCCCATTTTCGGGAATTCACATCACAGATAGAATAAAAATCAATATCTGTAAATTTGTTTCCATCATTAAGAATCCATAAGGAGTCCTCCTTCAGCCTAATAGAAAACTTCTTTGCTTCAGCATCTTCTGCGTTCTGAATGAACTCTAACACCCAGTGGGTAGATGATAAAAACATGCTTTTTAGGATTTTAAGTTGGTTACTATAACCTTTCCATAAAGAACTATTTGTCTCTCCTAGTAGTTTGTTCAAATGGGTTTTTACTATACTCATCGTATCCGTTCCTCCTTATTTATTCTCCTGTGGTCTGAGTTTTTAGGGGCATTTGTGAGTTCTCCGATGGAGATAACAATAACTCAAACCACAAAATGCACAGGGATATTTCGGCATCCGATGACATGGCTGGCAAGGACATTTTGCATCTTTCCAAGGTGCACTTTCATCAAATACACTATAGCCAATTCGATATCTGCCAAATTTAATAGATCGTGCCATTGGTGGTCCCTTTTTTATTTCATTTGCTAACAATTAGCAATCAACTTATTCATAAACAGATTGAATTAGGGAAAAATCCTCATTGGTGTTTTGTTGTCTTTGTAGACTGCCCATAGTGTTTGTCTTTTCCATATTTTTAATTATGCCTTATTGTTCCTATCAAGTTCAAGGAAAGATGTTTCTAAACTGAATAAATCTTTCCAAAACGTGATTGTTTTTCTTAACCCAACTTGCGCAGTTTGGATTATAACATATTGATATTATTGGATTTTTAATTTTTTTCCTCACTACAATTCCACTT
>JBKBPW010000029.1:0-17713 GCA_046292975.1 Thermodesulfovibrionales bacterium | reverse complement strand
CTTGGTGAGAAGATAGATAATATAGAAAAAATTACCCTTACGGAGGTTCTGGATGAGGCCTGATGGAAGGAAGAATGACGAGCTGAGACCTGTGAAGATAACAAGGGGATTTATAAAAAATGCAGAGGGTTCTGTATTAATTGAACTCGGAAATACAAAGGTAATATGTACTGCCTCTATGGAGGATAAGGTGCCTCCTTTTTTAAAGGATCAGAAAAAGGGCTGGCTTACTGCAGAGTATTCTATGCTTCCCCGTTCCACACCTACAAGGACAATAAGGGAATCCACTCAGGGCAGGATAGGAGGAAGAACCCATGAGATCCAGAGACTGATAGGAAGGGCACTAAGGGCTGTAATTGACCTTAATACCATAGGTGAGAGAACCATATGGATTGACTGTGATGTTATACAGGCTGATGGTGGCACAAGGACAGCCTCCATAACAGGTGCCTATATTGCCCTTGTGGATGCGGTAAGGTTTATGATAAAAAATGGTGTTATAGAGAAAAATCCTGTGAGGGATTATCTTGCAGCAGTGAGCGTTGGGATAGTGAATGGCTCACCAAGACTTGACCTCTGTTATGATGAGGATTCGGTTGCAGAGGTAGACATGAATGTGGTTATGACAGGTAGTGGAGAGTTTGTGGAGGTGCAGGGGACAGCAGAGGGTAAGCCCTTTAATAAGGAGCTCCTTAACAGTCTTCTTAAACTCGCTGAAGCAGGGATTTTAAGGCTGATTAATGTTCAGAAAGAACTCCTCGAAAAGGAGACCTATAGCTTTTAAAAAGCTCAAATGTTAAAATAAAATAATGAAGAGTTTAACAATATGGCTATTAATAATCCTCACGATGCTCCTTCTTTTCAACCTGGTGAGCACACCTGAGAGGCTTGAGTCAGAGATATCATTCTCAGACTTCCTTTCAAAGGTTCAGGCATCACAGGTGGAAGAGGTGGTTATAAGGGGTAATAACATCTCTGGAAAATTCAAGAATGGCTCAAAATTCAAGACTTACAGCCCTGACTATCCTGACCTTGTTAAAGAACTTCAGGCACGCTCGATAAGGATAATTGCCAAGCCACCGGAGCAGACGCCCTGGTATGTGAATGCCTTCTATGCCTTTGGTCCGATACTGCTCTTGATATTGGTTTGGGTCTTTTTCATGAGGCAGATGCAGATGGGTGGAAACAGGGCAATGAGTTTTGGAAAGGCAAGGGTAAGGCTTATATCGGACAAATCCGTAAAGGTCACCTTCAATGATGTGGCAGGTATAGATGAGGCAAAACAGGAAGTTCAGGAGATAATAGACTTTCTCAAAGATCCTCAGAAGTTTTCAAAACTCGGTGGAAAGATTCCAAAAGGAGTTCTTCTGGTCGGACCACCTGGAACAGGAAAGACCTTGCTTGCAAAGGCTATTGCTGGTGAGGCTGGTGTGCCTTTCTTTTCTATATCTGGCTCTGATTTTGTTGAGATGTTCGTTGGAGTTGGTGCCTCAAGGGTGAGGGACCTCTTTGATCAGGCAAAAAAGAATGCACCCTGTCTTGTATTTATAGATGAGATAGATGCTGTAGGAAGACACAGGGGTGCAGGTCTTGGTGGGGGCCATGATGAGAGGGAGCAGACCCTCAACCAGCTTCTTGTGGAGATGGATGGATTTGAGTCAAATGAAGGCGTGATAATCATTGCAGCCACAAACAGACCAGATGTCCTTGACCCTGCGCTTCTAAGACCTGGAAGGTTTGACCGTCAGATTGTTGTTCCTCAGCCTGATGTAAAAGGAAGACTTGAGATTCTCAAGGTTCATACGAGAAATATTCCTCTTGCCCCTGATGTAAATCTTGAGATAATTGCAAGAGGGACACCTGGTTTTTCAGGTGCTGACCTTGCAAATCTTGTGAATGAGGCGGCACTCCTTGCTGCAAGGAAATCAAAGGCTACGGTTGATATGGAGGACTTTGAGGCAGCAAAGGATAAGGTCCTTATGGGTGTGGAGAGAAGAAGCATGATTATAAGCGAGGAGGAAAAGAGAAATACTGCCTATCATGAAGGAGGTCATGCCCTTGTTGCAAAACTAACACCTGGTACAGATCCGATTCATAAAGTAAGCATAATCCCCCGTGGAAGGGCACTGGGTGTAACACAGCAATTGCCAATGGATGACAGATACACCTATTCAAAGGATTATCTCCTTAAGACCATTTCTGTTCTTCTGGGAGGAAGGGCTGCTGAGGAGATAGCCCTTGGACATATGACAACAGGTGCAGGTAATGACCTTGAACGTGCTACAGACCTTGCAAGAAAGATGGTTACCCAGTGGGGTATGTCTGATAAACTGGGTCCTCTCACCTTTGGGAAGAGGGAAGAACAGATATTTCTTGGCAAGGAGCTTGCCAAGCACAAGGACTATTCTGAAAAGACCGCCGAGGAGATAGATACAGAGGTAAAGAGGATTGTTACAGAGCAGTATGAGTATTCAAAGGATCTCATAAGGAAGAATCGGGGATTGCTGGATGCCCTTGTGAATCTGCTCCTTGAAAAGGAGACAGTTGATGGGGCAGAAATAGACAGACTTATAGAATCCTACAGAACTCAGACACTCCAGCCGGCATAAGAGAGGTTAGATTGAGGCTCCGTTGGAGAGATTTTGACCTCGACCTTTCCTCAAAAACCCATGTAATGGGAATCCTCAATATAACCCCTGATTCATTTTCAGATGGTGGATTATTTTATGAACCAGAGAGGGCTGTTGAGCATGCCCTGAAGATGATTGAAGATGGTGCAGATATTATTGACATTGGCGGTGAATCCACGAGACCTGGCTCAGAGCCTGTCTCTCCTGAAGAAGAGATTAAAAGGGTTGTCCCTGTAATTAAGAAACTCTCTGTGCAGTCTAAGGTTCCCATCTCCATAGATACCTATAAATCAAAGGTTGTCAGTGCTGCTATTGATGCTGGTGCATCTATTGTAAATGACATAAGTGGATTGAGATTTGATCCAGAGATGAAAAAGGTAGTGGCAAAGAACAGGTTGCCTGTTGTCATTATGCACATTAAAGGCACGCCAAAGACCATGCAGTTGAATCCTCAGTATGATGCACTTATACCAGAGATAATGGATTACCTTAGGGAGGGTATCATGATTGCCCGTGATGCCGGGATATCTGAAGACCTTATAATCATAGACCCTGGAATAGGTTTTGGAAAGACCTTTGAGCATAACCTTGAGGTTATAAAAAATCTCAGGGAATTCACCTATCTTGAAAAACCCATACTTATAGGTCCATCAAGAAAGGCCTTTATAGGAAAGATACTTGGAGATGTCCCACCACTTATGAGGCTTGAGGGAACACTTGCAGCAGTGGCAATCTCTGCCTACAATGGAGCAAACATAGTGCGTGTCCATGATGTCCGTGAGACAGTAAAGGTCCTGAAAGTGGTGGATGCAATAAAGAAGGGTAAGATCCCGGTATGTTAGGCATGCAGCGGGATGAAGCCATGCTTCACCCCGCTTCCTGGCCTGTAGTAGGGGCAATTCATGAATTGCCCCTACTTCCTGTTTGCAATACATTTTGATAGCTGTACTATTTTGTTTCTGACAGCTGATACTTTTTGTCCGTGCATGAGTCCTTGAATATAAGGTAACTGTTATATACTTTATCTGGAATTAACGGCAAGATATGTCGTTTTTTAATCTTTGGGCTGGAGACCTTAAGGCTCTACAGAGGGCAAACCTTTTCCTTGAGGTGGTTATCAAAGGTTATCTATTATAAATGAAGACAGAAGGAGGAGGTATAAGTATCTCTGGTCGGGACGCACATTTTTTTATGTTATAAGATTACAGTTACCCCAGCAACATTCAATATCAAGCCCTTGGCTTTGCAAGTATCTCAAGGACCTTCAGGTCAAGGAATCTCTTTGAGGCAGCAGACCTTATGACCATCACTGTATCTGCTCCGTAGGCTGTGCCAGCTATTGCAAGGACCTCCTCTCCCTCAGGGATTAAACCAGCATCAGTAGCCATCATTACACATTCTATGCATACCTTAGGACCTTCACCAAATCTCCTCAGTGACTGGGCAACTATCAAGGTAGGGTAAAGACCTTGAAATTTCTGACTGAAGGCAGTCTCAAGGCTATGGGTTATCATCGTACCAGTGAAGACCTTTGCACCATTGTCAATGATCTTCTTTCTTATATCCTCTGGCATCTCCAGTTGATTTGGTGATTTGAATCCAGCAGAATGGGTTATAACAACAAGGTTTACATTTAATCCCTTCAATGCCTCTGAAAACCTGAGGCCTGTCTCTCCTGTTGTAGAGGCCACAACAACATGTCTGTATCCCTGCTCATTGATTGCCTGAAGTGTTATCTCCAGACATTTCTCTGTATTGTCTTTGCCAGACCTTTCAAAATAGGTAACAACCCTTTGCATGATGACCTCCCTTTTAAAATTAATTTTTTCCTGCCTTCTGCTTGAGTTTTTTGAGTATCTTCAATGCATCATCTGGTTTTATATTGCTTATGTCAAGGTTTCTGAGTTCTACTAACGCAGGATGGAATGTCCCACCAAAGAGATCAAGCTGTGATATGCCCTCTGGTGGCATGCCAGCAAATCGAGGAAGACCAGCCTCGTCAAGCTCTGTCTTTTCAAGATTTGAGAGTATCTCCTTTGCCCTGTCAAGGACCTTTTCTGGAAGACCTGCGAGCCTCGCAACCTGTATGCCGTAGCTCTTATCTGAAGGACCCTCATCTATTTTTCTTAAGAATATAATCTCATCTCCCCATTCCTTTACAGCAATATTGTAGTTCTTCACACCCTCTACAGTGAGACTGAGTTCTGTAAGCTCATGATAATGGGTTGCAAAGAGGGTCCTTGCCTTAATGTTTCTGGCTATGTATTCTGCAACTGCCCAGGCTATGCTTATACCGTCAAAGGTGGATGTCCCGCGTCCTATTTCATCAAGGATAATAAGTGATCTTTCTGTGGCATTGTTAAGGATATTGGCTGTCTCTATCATTTCTACCATGAATGTAGACTGGCCTTTTGAGAGGATATCTGATGCACCAATCCTCGTAAATATTCTATCAACGAGACCAATCCGTGCATGAGAGGCAGGCACAAAACTCCCCATCTGTGCCATTATTACTATGAGGGCGTTCTGTCTCATGTATGTGGATTTTCCTGCCATGTTAGGCCCTGTTATTATAAGAAGCCTGTCTGTGTCTGTATTAATAAACAGGTTGTTTGGCACAAATCTTTCATCGGACTGAATTCTTTCAATGGCAGGATGCCTTCCATCAGTGATCTCAATGCTTAATCCCTCATCAACAACGGGTCTTGAATAGTTGTGTCTTCTTGCCACTATTGCAAAACTTGCAAGCATGTCAAGAAGTGCCACTGCCTCTGCCAGTTCTTTTAATGGCTCTACATAGGGCCTTAGTTCTTGAAGAAGTTTCTGGAATACCTCATATTCAAGCCTCTTAAGTTCTTCTTCAGCACCAAGAAGCCTTGCCTCATATTCTCTTAGTTTTGGTGTCACAAATCGTTCTGCATTTACAAGGGTCTGCTTCCTTTCATAATCAGATGGGACCTGTCTCAGGTTTGCCTTTGTGACCTCTATGTAGTATCCAAAGACCCTGTTATAGCCAATCTTTAAGGACTGGATACCTGTCCTCTGACGCTCCTCTGCCTCCATCTGGCTTATTATCTCTTTACTATGGAGCTGAAGGTCTCTAAGTTTATCGATCTCAGGATCAAATCCTTCTTTAATAAAGCCTCCTTCTTTTGTGGATGGGGGTGGATCATCTACTATAGCCTTTTCTATAAGGCTCAGGGCACTGTCAGGTATTTTTAATTGTGAATTGAGATTTACTATCTCTATTTCTTCAAACCCTGAGAGGACCTTTTTTACCTGCGGAATAATCTTTAAGGAGTTTTTGAGGCTTATGAGATCCCTTGGTGTTGCTGAGCTTGCATTGAGTTTTCCAGAAAGTCTTTCTATGTCCTGAATCTTTCTTAGATTGCTCCTCAGGAGCTCAAGCACCTCTCCTGAATTTACCAGTGCCTCTACAATGGTGAGTCTCCTGTTGATTTCTTTTATATCAAGAAGGGGGCTTACAATTGAATTCCTCAGGAGCCTTCCACCCATTGGTGTGAGTGTCTCATCGAGGACACCAAGGAGGGTCCCTTCAAGGGAATCCTCCCTGATGGATTTAAGTAATTCCAGATTCTTTATTGTTGATGCATCCATGTAGAGAAAATCTTTTTTAAACAGGGGAGTGATCTTTTTGAAATTCAAGGCAGTCTTCTGCGTTGTCTCAAGATAGCTTATAAGTGCCCCGCCTGCTGAGATCGCAGCCTCCATACCATCAACACCAAAGCCCTCAAGGGAAGAGACCTTAAAGTTCTTAAGCAGCAGCCTAAGAGATTCTTGATAATCAAAATTCCAGTCATCCCAAGGAGTGGAATAATAATTTCTTAACAATGTCTTGAATCTTATGTCATCTCTTAGAGAGGCAGGATAGAGGATCTCTTTGGGCTGATGCCTTTCTATGGCATCTTCTATCTCACTATCTGTCTCATAGAGGATAAACTCTCCCACATGTATGTCTGCCAGGGCAATGCCTGTAATATTTCTGTAAGGGAAAAATGAAAGTACGTAGGAATTTTCTTTTGGCTCTTCTGGCAGATGTGTACCTGCTGTAATAACCCTGACCACATCCCTTTCAACAAGACCTTTTGCCTGAGAGGGATCTTCAAGTTGTTCACAGAGGGCAACCCTGTATCCTGCCTTTATGAGCTTTGATATATATGAGTCTGCTGTAAAATAGGGGACACCACACATGGGGATTGGTTCTTCTTTATCTCTGTCCCTTGTGGTGAGGGCTATCTGGAGTATCTTTGAGGCAATTATTGCATCTTCACCAAACATCTCATAGAAGTCACCAAGCCTGAAAAAGACTATGGCATCTCTGTATCTTTCCTTTATACTGAAATACTGTTTCATCAATGGTGTGAGCTCGGACACAGAAGACCTCCTTTAAAATTCATATCCCTTTACCCATTCTGTACCGCAGAGGGTTTTGTAGTCACAGGAGGGGCATTCATCTTTAACTTCCTCAGGTGGCATGAATGGTATATCCGGGTTTTTAATCTCATCAATGAGGGCATTTATGACATTTGAAATTATCTTAAACTCCTCTATCTTGTCTGAATTAAAGGGACTGTATTTTGCCTTATTGTCTAAGGATTTTCTCCCTACCAGCAGATAATAACCCTCTATGTCTTCAATCTTTTTATTATATCTTTTTAAGTAAAGCATCATATAAAGGGGTATCTGGAGGCTTTTAATTGCCTTAGGCCAGCTTGATCTGTCTTCAGGAGATAGTTTTTTGAAATCTATTTTAACCCTGTCGGGCTTAGATGAGGTCTTATAATCTATAATCCTGATAAGCTTTCCTTTGTTTTTGAGGGTAAGGTCTAAGCGACCTTTGATAGAAGTATTATTTATCTCTCCAGTTATGTCTTCTTCCACGGATATTATTTCATCTTCTTTAAAGGTATTTTCAAAATAGGTCAGAAGTTCTTTAAGTTTTCTTATTATCTGATATCTCAGAAGATATAACCTTCCTGTTATGACACTATACCTATCATAAAACAGGCTGTATATAATTTGCTCTAATTCTCCTGAAGAGGCATTTATTGAAGTAATCCTTTCATTAAGCCTTTTTCTAAAAAATCTGTTCATTATCTCATGGACAAGGCTACCGATGGCAGCCCTGTCTGGATCAATTAGAAGCACTTTTTCTTTTTTTAATCCAAGCATAGCACTATAATAAAATCTCAAACCACATCTCAGATAGTCATCAAGTAACGAGGCATTTAATGGTAGCCTCATTAAATTATCAACCATCTCGTCAGTCTTTTTAATCTCAGATGGCGTTTTTGTGGAAAGGTCAATTTTATAATTTACTGTAGCCTCTCCAATTTCTGCACCTTGCTTTTCTAAATCCCATATCAGTTTTTCAATGAACCTTGACCTTTCAATCCTGTCGTTCTTGATGTAAAAGAGATGGCTCTCTTCTGCCTGATAGAGTAAATTCTTGAAGTAATAGTATAACAATCTTTCCCTGTCCTGATAGGTTGGAAGTCCAAGTAATTTTCTTGCTCTGTAGGGTAAAAGATAGTCTTCTGAAAGGTCAGGGAAGATTCCTTCATTAAGGTCAAGAAAGAAGACCCTTTTAAACTTGATATTTCTTGTCTCAAGAAAACCAAGTATCTGGAGTCCTTTGAGGGGTGTACCTTCAAAGGGAACTGAACAATGTGAGAGAACCTTTTTAAAAAAGTTAAAATAGGACTCCCTTTTTTCAAAGGTATATTTACTCAATTGAGAGTTGGCAATCTTTTCTAACTCCTTTATAAATACCTCCATATAGGGATAGAAAAAAGGATGGAGCCTTGCTGTGCTTTCTTTATAGATGAATAAAAGGAGTTCCTTGCAATTTTCTACAAACTCTTCTATGTCTTTAAAAGAAAGGACTTTTCTTATTGTATTGTCATGAATGAATTTTAGTTGTTTCTGAATATCTTCTGGTCTTAGCCCTTCTGCTGATACCACATCCTCTATTTCTGGATAGATTTTTTTTGTTGCTCTTTCTTCAATTTCCTCAAGCCTCATAAAAGGTGGAAGCCTATCTTTTTTAAAGTAGTCTTCAAGTTCATGCAAAAGGATTCTATTGAGTTCAGCCTTTCCTTTTAATTTGATATTTTTTGTGTAGGGATGGAGCATAAATTTAAGATAATCAGGCAGATACAAGAGTTCATTATCCATGCTCAGAGAGGTCTCAAAGAGGTTTAAAAAGAATCCATAAATAGGTGTTCTGACAAGAGAGTAGCCCATGGATATGTTATATTTGTCTTCCTCCATATAAGGTAGACCCTGTCTGAGAAGCGGGAAGAGGGTTTCTTGCCTTGGAAGGACTATAACTGTTTTTTCATCTATATCTTTTATCTTTTTTATCATGTCACCAACTATCTTTATCTCACCATGTACATCAGGAATTGAATATAAAGATGGGGTTTTAATCTGGTATTCTCTATATGAATTTAGTGCCTTTTCCAGCCCCAGAGAGCTGATGACCTGGTTTATATCCTCCTGGTCATGAAATAAAAAGAAAAGCCTTTCTGAACCTTTTTCTCTTCTGATGAGTCCTTTGAGGAAGAGCTTTTCACTCTCTGTAAATGCAAAGAATCCTGCAAAGATTATTTTTTTAAAAGGCTCCAGTGCGGAGTAGTCCTCTGCCTCTGCCACCTTCCTGTACCTCAGAGACCTTGAGGAAAGAGCCTCCTGATTAAGTTTTTTATAAAATCCTTCATAAATCTCAGAAAGAAATACAATATGATCCTTTGATTTTTGCGGAATATCTATCAAGGTCTCTAAAGACCTGAGTTTTTCCACAGGGATATTCTCTATATACAATTCCTCAAGGGAATTAAAAAGGCTATTACCAAAGGAGTAAAAATTGTCCAGTTTTTTGAATTCATTATGAATTCCTGGATGGTTTCTGCAGAGTTCATAGAGTATTGCTATGGCATCTATTTTTTGAATTTTTGCCCAGTCAAAGAGCCTTTCAAATATAAAGTCTATAAGTCCTTCAATGGAATATATAACCGGAGGAATAAAGGGCTTCTTTTCTTTTTCTGCAATCATCTTTCTTAGATAATGGGATGGCCTTTTTCCCGGGAATACAACAAGGTTTGCTGAATAGTCATTTTCATCCCTGTAAAGGATGGAGAATATCTTTTCCATCATATCTTCTTCTGGATGGAGCAGTATGGGAGGATTCATACCTCTATCACTTCCTCCTTATCAATATAATAAAGAAGACCTTTTATCTCTTTATCTTTATATATTTCCTTGAGAATCTTCTTGTAATGTCTGACCTGTTCCAAATCTTCCTGCCTGTCTTCTGGTTTTTGTGTCCCTGTCTTATAATCAATTACTGTAACGACCTGAGGATCAATTACAACCCTGTCCATCCTGAAAAGAAATCCCCTCAGGTCAGAAAATTCCTTTTCATTTCTTATTATCCTTCCAGGGATCTTCTTAAAATATTCCTTCAACGACTGAAGGGTCTTAATAACAGCCCCTTTTATCTCCTCTTTAGGGAATCTAATAGCAGCATCTCTGTTCAGTTTTTCTATGATCTGAGATATCTTCTCATCCAGCCCTTCCTCGTAATAATCTATAAAGGCAAGGATATGGTGGATGAATTCTCCCCTTTCTTTCTCATAAAGATGAATTTCTCTTTCCTCTACAGGAAATTCTTTAGAGAAAGGATAATGGGAGAGATTAAGGGTCAATAAAATTTCTTTTCTTTCTTTCTGCCTCCTGTCCTCTATCTCCTTTTTTGTTAGTTTGGTACCTCTTGGATTGTCAGTCTCTTTACTCAATATTGTTGAGATATTGAATTTTTCAGCTCTCTTGTCTTTTTCTTCTTTTTTTCTTTCTTCTTCCACAAGGATATATAATTCATCCTTTGCCCTTGTAAAGGCCACATAGAGGAGATTGAGCTGACTGGTGATTTTATCTCTGAGAAATTCTTCTCTTGTATCCCTA
Organism: Thermodesulfovibrionales bacterium; assembly: GCA_046292975.1. GTDB lineage: Bacteria > Nitrospirota > Thermodesulfovibrionia > Thermodesulfovibrionales > CALJEL01 > CALJEL01. The sequence goes on along the minus strand of JBKBPW010000029.1, from coordinate 7,097 downwards.
AGTCTTTCATTTGCTGTCAGTGGATCTGTCAATTTGACTATAGAAATGCCATTATCAAATTTAATGGGTATCATGGATGAATTAGGTCTTTTCGGCTCTGTGATATACACTATAGTGGCTGGAAACTCTAATCCCTTTGATTTATGGATTGTCATTACAGTAACTGCCTCTTTGTCCTCTGGAAGGCTTAAATCCCATATTCTTTCATCGCTGCCTGTGCTTTCCATGAATTCTATAAAGTCCTTTATATTCCCAAATCCCTTAGCCTCAAAGAGGTTTGCCAGCTCCAGTAGCTTCAGGAATGTTGCCTCCTCTTCAGGCATGATCTCAAACACCCTGAATATACCAAGTGCCATACTCAGCAGGTCATAGAGGGGTAGATAGCCTGCCAGCCTGAAAAGGTGTTTAAAGTGATCTTCCCACAGCCCGGGGAACTCCTTTTCAAAGAGTTTATAAAGATGGGTATCCTGACTGTGCCTGAGCAGAAAGGAATTTATAAAATCTATGTTATCCCTTCCTTCCTTTGAGGCAAGATATCTTTTATAGATATCTGATTGAAGGAATATAGAAAAAGAGAAATCATCTATGGGAGAATCAAGAAAACCGAGGAGGGCAAGGATCTCTCCTGTTACCTTTCTTTGCCTGACATCAAGGCTGCTATAGGATATAAAGGGAATTCCTCTTTTATTAAGTCCTTCACTTATTGCTATTACCTCGCGATTCTGTGGAGCAAGTATAGCAATCTCACTGTAGCTATAACCCCTTATGTGAAGTTCTTCTATGATGCTGATGATATGGTCATTTACTTCTTCTTTTTTAATGACCTTTATCTCTACATAGCCCTTATCTTCTCTTTCCGGTAGCGGCTGCTGGACATAATCTGTAAGTCCACTGAGGAAGGCTGATTCACGATAACCATCTAACGAGACAATTGTCTTCTTGAAGAGTTTTTCGTTGAATCTTACTATTTCACCTCCTGATCGATAATTGAGCTTAAGCTCTGCCTTTATTAATGTTGCTGAAGGAAATACCTTTTCCTTATCGTCTTCAAGTCTCTTCATTATCCTGTAATCAGCATTCCTGAATTCATATATTGCCTGTTTTGTGTCTCCAACAATAAAGAGACTTCCATTGACAGAAAGGGCATTTTCTATAAGTGGCATTAGATTCTTCCACTGTAGTGGAGAGGTATCCTGAAATTCATCTATTAAAAAGTGATAAATTCTTTCGCCAAGCCGGAAATATATATCAGGTACAATGGAGGAATTCAGATATTCTGAAAGGGTCTTGTTTATGTCTTCAATAAATAATTTTTCTTCTTTGAGTTTTATCTTTTCGAGTTCTTTCAGAAAATCCCTAAAGGTCTTCAGATAGGGAATGTAATATGATAGGGAATAATACCAGAGATATTCTTTATAAAGGGTTTGGAGTTCTGTCCATAGAGGCTTGACTTCATCATAAAGGGGGGCCCTTTTTTTAAGGGGTAGGTTCGCGGTTTTAAGTAAGAAAAACTGACCTGTGTTAAGGATCTCGGGGAAATTGGAATATCCAGAATTTTTATTGAGAAAATTTTCATCGACTCCTTTAAGAAGATCCATTATCTTATTCATAATCATTGCAAGTTTTTTCTCTGCATTTTTTTTGTCTTCAAGGAGACATTCCTCTATGATTAATTCTCTATCATCTGCTGTAATGATACTGTAAAGGTCCTTCCATTTTTTAAATATCTCAACAGCAGGGTCCCATAGATAGCCTGAGTCACTTCCTTTGAGCTCAAGAATCAGGTCTATTATCCTCTTAAATATATCTGCCTTTTCTGTGCCCTCTTTGATGTCCTTAAGAAACAGTTCAAAGGCATAGGACAGGAGTTCTCTGTTGTCCATCAATATCTCAAAATCAGGATTGTAACCAGACTCTATTGCAGAGGATTTAAAAATAGAGGTCATGAAGCTATCTATTGTCCTGACCTGAAAGTCTGAGTAATTATTCAGTATCCTTTCAATTATCTGGCCAGCCTTTTCTGAGAGGGCCTTCCTGAAGTCCTTACCATCTTCAAACTTTATCAGCCCTGAGAATTCACTGATGGCCCTTTCCTTTTGAAGATAGAGTTCCTTAAGCCATAGGAGAATTCTTTCCTTCATCTCCTTTGTAGCATTATTTGAGAAGGTTATGGCAATGATATTTTGTAGATCATTAAAAGGTATATTTTCAGAAAGAAGGAACTGGACATATCGGCTCGTTAATGCCCTTGTCTTACCAGCACCTGCTGAAGCCTTTAATACCATATAATGGGGAAAAATAAGTTCACTGTCTTTTAATAGTTCATTCATATAATTCTCCTGTAAACCAGTACCTTTCCATCAGGGGTTTGTTCATCTGTCCTTCTTATAAGTCTTTTTTTATAGAGATTAAGAAGCCTTGTGGCTGCTGTATTGAGTTCGAGTTTCAGTTTTTTTGAAAGTTCCCTTGCAGTTATCTTTCCTTTTGCTTTAATGATCTCAAAGGTCTCTTTAAGGTAATTATTCAGGCTACCAACAACCAGTTCAGTGCCATCCCTCATTATGGCTATGGCTGAAAGTTCCTTTCTTTCAAGGGCAACCTCTATGTTTTCTTTCTGGGTTTCATTCAGACCTTTCAGTATGATAAACCTGTTGCCATATTCATTAGCTATAAGTCGTGAGATCAGCTTTGCTATGATCTCATCAGCACAGGAGTAATCAATTATTCCTATGTGGGAAAAATCTAATGCGATAACCTCTTCATCCTTTTCCATCACAATATCCCTTTCAATCCTCTCCCTTATCACCTGACCTGAATGCCTTGTGACAAGGTCAGAGGAGCCATTTTTGAGTTCTTCCTTGAGGATTTTATAAAGATCGTAATGAATCATCTCAGTCATCCGTTAAACTCAACAATTCCTCTGCCCTGTCCTGTGGTATCTGCTGAACATTTCTAAGCTTTCTCTCAATACTTCTTGTCTTTCTTGCTGCATCTTCAATGGTATTACTTGCCTCAAGAAGCTTCTTGTGGGTCTTATCAAGCAGGTCTCCGAATTTTGAAAATTCCTGTTTGACTGCACCAAGTAGTTCCCATATCTCTGTTGAGCGTTTTTCTATGGCAAGGGTTCTAAATCCCATCTGAAGGCTATTAAGAAAGGCTGCAAGTGTTGTGGGTCCTGTAATTGTAACCCGGTAATCTCTCTGTAGAGACTCAAAAAGTCCCGGTCTTCTTAAGACCTCTGCATAGAGTCCCTCAACAGGGAGAAACATTATTGCGAAGTCTGTTGTATTTGGGGGATCAAGATACTTATCCCTTATCTCCTTTGCACTCATCTTAATCTGCAGCTCCAGTTGCTTTGCTGCCTCTTCAATCATATTATGATCTCCTCCTTCATAGGCATCTATTAATCTCTTGTAATCAGCCTCATGGAATTTTGCATCTACAGGAAGATATACAAATCTGCCACTACCATCTCTGCCCGGAAGTTTTATGGCAAACTCAACTCTCTCATTACTGCCTTTTTTGGTAGCAAAGTTTTTAACATATTGCTCTGGTGTTAGTATCTGTTCAAGAAGTGCACCAAGCTGTATTTCACCAAGTATACCCCTTGTCTTTACATTGGACAGCACCTTTTTTAGATCACCAACACTTGATGCAAGTGCCTGCATCTCGCCGAGGCCTTTATGAACCTGTTCAAGCCTATCACTGACAAGCTTGAAGGATTCGCCAAGCCTTTTTTCAAGTGTTGCATGAAGTTCTTTATCCACAAGCTCCCTCATCTGATCAAGTTTTTTTGCATTTTCATCCTGAAGGAGCCTGAGCCTCTCTTCCACTGTCTCACGGAGACGCTCAAGCCTTTGCTCATTGGATTGGGTAAGGTTTGAGAGCTGACCTCCAAAGAGCTCAAGCTGGCCTTTTTGAATCTCAGCCATTGTCCTCAGCTGTGTGCTTACCTCTTCCCTGAACTGGCCTGACCATGCCCTCATCTCATCCCTGTTCTGCTTCATCTCATCCTTCATCTGACTCTCTATCCTATCCTGCAGGGTCTTTAAACTGATCAGAATATTTTCAATCTGTGAGAGTCTTTCAGAATTTATCTTTATGAGTTCAAAGGGATTTTTAATAAGAATAAACAGGACCAGAAATCCCAGAAGACTGCCGATGATTATAAGAAGTATTTCTATCATCTTCAAACCTCCCTTTTTAATCTTTGAAATTCTTGATCATCCTCACATGTTTTTAACCACTCGCAATCATAACAACAATTTGCATACCAGAGAGAAAATATTTGAAGAAGTCTGGACTTAATCTGATTCCATTTTATCCTCTGCCCTTTTTAATATCTAAAAGGCTCAATACCCTTTCATCCATTTCTCTAACCTCTTCATCAGCTCCTTCATCATATTCACACCTCTCTGCCTTCATATAAGGACAGCCCTTACATACATCATCAGCTCCCTGAATGACTTTTACTTCTTCCTCTTCAACCTTTCTAAGAACCTCCTTAAGATTCCTTACAAAGGCCTCATTATAGCCTTCACCATGAAAGAAATGGAGACATATGAGATGATGTCCTCTAAGAACAGGCATGGAAATTACCTTCCAACCTATCAAGGTGCAACACCTATTATCAGTAATGGTACAGGTGGATTGTTTCTGCCATGTCTTAACACATTATAGACCTCTCCTTCATAATAGGCGATCCCTGTTGACATCTCATTTTGCATTGACTTCATCGGCAATATCTCTATACCCACATTAATAATTCCTCCGCTGTAGAAGAGAAGATGCTTGACAAATAAGTCATAAGCCACAAAGGCATATTTCCCAAATTGAACTTCAACAGCAATATTGTCCTTAACAAAATCTGTCTGTTTGAAAGAGAGAATTGGTGATGTAATCCCATGTTTAATTAAAGTTTCTTTTTGTTTGTTAAGGGGTAGTGTAACTATTTCGTCCAATAATTTTCTATCTGTAGTGACATAATAGGAGTATTTCACAGACTTCCAGCCATGAGAGGCAAATAACTTATTGAATTCCTTATTTAAGGCTTTAGGATTAAATAGCCCTTTCCCTTTCATGGTCTTTTCTTTACTAATCTTCGTTTTAAACTTATTAGCATCAACACTTTTAATTACATTTTCTATTTCTTTGAGAATATTGGGGTGATGGACTATCAAGTATTCTTCACCGTTGAGATGTGAATATCTATTAATAATTTTCATTTTTTTCTCCGTTATTAAAAGGGTCTTTTAGCAATGATAAGTTGCCTTTAGGTTCGAATACCGGAACATCAGGCCTTATTTTTAACTGTCCTTGTAAAGCAAGAATAATTCTATCACAGGCTATTTCATAATATTCTTTTAAAATTTCAGCCCCTGCCGTTTTTCTTCCATTTATTAATGCAGCCACAGCAGTGGATCCAACTCCGAGGAAGGGATCAAAAATGATATCACCTTCATTTGATAAGGCAAGAACCAATCGCTGAACTAAAGCTATAGGAAATTGACAGGGATGTATTGTTTTTTCTACATGATTATTTTTAACATTAGGAATTTCCCATACATCTGTAGGATTTTTCCCAAGAGGATGGCAGGAATATTGGCCTATTTTGGGACCTTTAAAATATTTTTTGCCAGGATATTTTTGTGGAATCCTTACACAATCTAAATTAAACACATAATTGTCACTTTTTGTAAACCATAAAATAACCTCATATCTTCCCGAAAATCGCCTTGTGCAATGAAGGCCATGACCAAAATGCCAGACAATCCTGTTTCGTAATTTAAGGCCATTTTTTTTGAAGATATTATAAAGAAGAATATCAAGAGGAATTATTTCACCATCTTTTACATAATTACCCACTTCCCAGCAAATACTGCCTTCATCCTTTAATATCCTGATACATTCTTCAATTACAGCTCTTTGCTGTTCAATGTATTGTTCAAGTTCTAATCTTTTTTCATAGGGCTTCCCGATGTTATAAGGTGGAGAGGTAACAATTAGCTGAATGGATTTATCAGGAATCTCTTTCATAAATAGCAGACAGTCCCCATAGAATAAAGTAACTTTGTTTTCAATAGAAAAATGGTTTTTAATTAGACTATCTCCATGGTTATCAATCAATAATAATTGTTTTTTTAATGATTTCGGCATGCTATCTCCTCCTATCCAAACAATTCCATCTGCCTGTTTATCTTCTCTCCATCTACCCAGGGACTGCAGAATTCCCAGGGCATATCAGGGTTTTTGCAACCGCAGACCTTTGTCCTTATGCCATATCTCTGAGCAATCGCACTGAATCTCTGATAAATCCTCTTTCTTAGCCCAATCGGAAGGAGTCTTGTCTTTGCTGATGTTATCACCCTTTGCCAGGGTTGACCCCTGTAGAGTTTTAATATCCTCCATCTAAGTCTATCCGGTATCTCAGAGAGGAATTCCATTATGGATGGCCTCATCACAAGGCAGCTCACTGCTAATTCCTTAACACCAGTGAGGTTGCATCTTTTAATCAATGCCTCAATTGCAGCCTCCGAGTCTGTCACTACTGGTATAACTGGGTCTATCCTTACAGATGTTTCAATGCCTGCCTGAAGGAGATTTTTTATGTTCATTAATCTCTGATTGATGGTTGCTGAGTGAGGCTCAAAAAGCCTTCTAAATCCTTCATCTACAGAAACCAGACCGATCCTTGCCTTGACTTTCCCGGGGTAACTTTTAAAAAGTTCAATGAAATCCCATGGTATTGCTCCTTTTGTAAGAAAGGATATGCCAATGCCTCTTTCAAGGAGAAGTTTCATACACAGATAGCTCTCTTTAAGGACTTCATCAATATCCTGAAAGGCATCAGAGGCTGTGCTGAAGGATACCCAGAGGGGAAGCCTCCTCTTTCTTCCCAGTTCTCCCTCAAGTATCTTATGGATACCTTCATAGATAAAAACCTCTCCTTTTGGAGGAGCATCAGTAAATCCCCTTGCATAACAATAAACACAGCTATGCATACAGCTCTTTGTAATATTTATTGATGGCACATCCCTCAGACAACCAAAGGCTGGCTGTTTAAGAATCGGGGCCTTTCTGGTTATCTTTATCAACTT
>JBKBPW010000028.1:0-17747 GCA_046292975.1 Thermodesulfovibrionales bacterium | reverse complement strand
TAGTTTATAACATACCATAGTTAATAATTTTTATTCAAGTTGCCTCGTTTCCTTGTGTGGTTACTATATTGAAATGTCACACATAATTACTATTTTAAAATGTCACATATATGATAGTCTTCTTCTTAAGAATGATTACATCTTAAGGAGGAGGCTATATGGAGAGAAGATACATTATCACAGAGGAAGAGATGAAGAGGTATGAGGTTTTAAGACCTCAGGTTTTAAGGCATATAACTTTCAAAGAGGCTAAAGACCTCCACTGTTACTTCGCCACCTTTGGTATAAGCTACAAGCAGGCAATAAGGCTAAAGAAACGGTTTATTGAAGAAGGTCTGGAAGGGCTTTTAAGAAGAGAGCCTGAGAACCCCCCAAATCTCAAACTCACACCTGAACTTAGAGGGGAGATTATAAAGCTAAGGGAATCCCTTTATTGGGATTTCAACATCCTTCATTTTAAGGAGGCTCTTAAGGACAGACATGAAATCTCTCTAAGTTATGAGAGCATAAGGAAGGTTTTAATAAAAGCAGGTCTTCATGAACCGGATAGAAGGGGGAAGGTTTACAGGAGGCGTAGGAGGATGCCAAGGGCAGGGATGCTCGTTCAGATGGATTCATCCCAACATAGGTGGATTGAATCAATTGAGGAACCCTGGTGGCTTGTAGCAATGATAGATGATGCGGATGGATTTGTCTATGCAGAGTTTTACCCAAAGGAGACAGTCTGGGCAAACATGGCTGTAATAAGGGCATATATTGAGCTAAGAGGGCTTTTTATGGCACTTTACACAGATAAGGCATCCCATTTTAAAACAACAAGGCATGGAGGGTTACATTATCAGGTGGAAGTGGAACAAAAAGAGACCCAGATACAAAGGGCATTAGGAGAACTTGGAATCAGACTAATCAATGCAAATAGTCCTCAGGCAATTGGTGGCGAAGTAACAGTGGGAAGGATAGAGAGGAAATTCAGATTCTTTCAGGACAGGTTGATAAAGGAGATGAGGCTCAGGGGGATAAAGAACTATGAGGAGGCAAATAGTCTTATCTTGTCCTGTCCGGAAATGTCTCAGGCAACTTGAATAAAAATTATTAACTATGGTATGTTATAAACTAAATTGAACCCGTTTTCCTGGACATAAAAGGTATTTATCTACAAGGAGGAATACTCTTATGGCAGTTAAAAAACCCAAAAGAAATAAGTCTGCAATGAAGAGAGTAAGGCAGGCAAAAAAGCGCGAAGCCCGCAATAAGGCTGTAAAGAGTACCATAAAGACCCTTGTAAAAAAGGTGGAGGCTGCAATTGCCTCTAACAATAAAGAGGAGACCACCAAAAACCTGCAGGCTGCGGTTAAATATATAATGAAGGCGGCTTCAAAGGGGATTATCCACAAAAATACTGCCGCAAGAAAGATTTCAAGACTAACTAAAAAGGCAAATACTATTTTGCTTTCAACTCAAGCAGCTTAAGTAAAAGAGGTTCAAGAAAATCCTTATAGGCCTTTGACCTTAAGTCCATTTCATGAAGAAGGGGAAGGGCCTTTTTATAATCTGAAGAGCTTGAGTAAATTTTGTTGAGAATACCCATAGCGAGGGGCAAATTATCCTTAAAAGATTTAATGATATAAAGTGTCCTTATCCTGTCTTTCTTTTTTATAGCATTGATGAGGTCTCTTGTATCATAATTTACATGGGCATATATCAACTCCTTTAATTCCTCGTGAGAAGGGTTCTTTATACCAGCCATGGCTATTTTATTAAGCTCTGTGGCTATAAGGCCCGGCTCACCCTCTGTAATCTCAAGGAGGTATTCAATAGCCTCTCTGTTAAGCTCGATACCAAGATTTTTTGCCTTAAGGTCTATCCAGCTGAGGACCTCATCTTCTTTAAGTTCAATAGATATAAATTTTACCTCTTTTAATGTATTAAAAATCTCCCTCTCGGGATTCTTGTTGTAAAGAAAAAGAACATAGGGCTCCCAGAAATTCAGTGAAGCAAGGGTAGCCAGGTCTTTCAGTTTCAGTAACTGAGCCTCTTTAATAACTACCCATCCCTTATTACCAAAAAAAACAGGGGTCTTTAATGCTTCAATGACATGAGAAATAGGGAGTTTCTCTGACATGTCCAAGACCTTTAAGGAGAGGTCTTCACCTCTGTCTTTAATATATGTTAAAAAAATCTCATAGGCTTCACGAAGCATGAAAGGCTCCTGAGAATAAAGAAAATAGTTTCCTTCAAGTCCCTTTTTAATTTCTTTATAAAAATTAAATATACTCATCCCTGATTTTTACCTTTCCCAACCATACATTCCAATTGTATAAATTACCTCAAGGGCAATGTCCTTCATCACCTTATCAATCTCTCTATCCCTTGCCATAATAATATCCTCTATCCTTGAGCCACTTTTAAAATCTGTTATAAAAGGAGAACTGAAGGTCTTTGATAATTCTTTACCGTCAGGCATTATGAGCCTAAAGTCAGTTCTAATGATAATCTCGTAAAGGGCTATCTGATTTGAGCGTTCTGCCACAATTGACATATTAAAATCTGTAATGGAGCCGTAGATGGAGATGCCATCTTTGCTCAGCCCCAAAAAATCTGACGATTTTTTGGGGACCCCGTTATTTATACTACATCCTCTTTTGACAAGCTCTTCACTTAAAATATATCTCAGTCGGTCTTCAAGACCTGGAACCATAGTCTTATTATTTATTCCAATAGTTGTTATCAAACAACCACCTGATTCTAAGGCAGATTGATAAGGCCCCTCTGCTTGATCTGCTGGCAGTGTACCAATTGAGGTAAATCTATAACCACAGCCAGCCGTAATAGAATACAGAAGCACTAAAGTACAAGTTAATAATGCCCTAATCTTCACCCATTCACCACTATATTTACCAGCTTTTTTCTTGCCACAATAATCTTTTTAATATTCTTTCCTGAGATTACCTCTTTGATCTTTGGCTCAGAAAGGGACCTCTCTTTTATCTCATCATCTGAAAGACCATCAGGTATCATGATCTTTGCCTTTATCTTGCCATTTATCTGAATAACAAGCTCATATTCTAACTCACGGGCAAGTTCTTCATTCCATTCCGGCCAGGGATATTGAAGGATAGAAGGACTGTTGCCTATCTGGACCCAGAGTTCCTCTGCTATATGAGGTGCAAAGGGGCTTATCATTAAAAGTAAACTCTCAATAGCGAATCTGAGGGCTGCTCTTTCCTCCTCAGAATATCCCTTTGTCTTTTGAGATACATAACCCTGAAGTTCATTTAAAAATTCCATCATTCGGGCTATAGCTGTGTTGAAATGAAATTCTTTTTCTATATCCTCTGTGACCCCTTTTATGGTCCTGTGAGTAAGCCTTATAATTGGCAGGTCGGAGCTGAGACTTCTGGAGGCACCGCTGGTGTGTGTCTCCTGAGCTCTGATTTCTGAACTCAAAGCCTGCACAAAATTCCATAGCCTGTTCAGGAATCTATAAATTCCTTCCACACCTGAGGCTGACCATTCAAGGTCTTTTTCTGGTGGTGCCGCAAAAAGGCTGAAGACCCTTATGGTATCTGCACCATATTTTTTTATCATATCGTCAGGATCCACAATATTCTTTCTGGATTTTGACATCTTCTCTACCCTTCCATGCTCTACAGGTCTTCCACAATGGATACACCTATCGTCTTTCACCTCTGAAGGAAAGAGCCAATCATGTTCTGGACATTTAAGGCTCTCCATACATACCATGCCCTGGGTTAGGAGATTTAAAAAAGGTTCACTGAAATTAACAATACCAAGGTCTCTTAGCACCCTTGTGAAAAATCTTGAGTACAGTAGATGAAGCACCGCATGCTCAATCCCTCCTATGTATTGATCAACAGGCATCCAGTAAGATAAAAGACTGAGGTCAGACTGAAGATCAAGTTTTTTTTCATTTTCCATAAGACAATAGGCGAGGAAATACCAGGAGGAATCAACAAAGGTATCCATTGTATCTGTCTCTCGCCTTGCCCTGCCGCCACAGTGAGGACAGTTTGTAATTAAAAACTCTTGAGATTCAAGAAGGGGTGAGCCTCCTTTTCCTGTAAACCTTACATCCTCAGGAAGGATAACAGGCAGATCCTTTTCAGGAACAGGGACTATACCGCATCTGTCACAGTAAATAATGGGTATGGGTGTGCCCCAGTAACGCTGCCTTGAGATACCCCAGTCCCTGAGTTTGTAATTTATCTTTCTTGAGCCTATGCCATTTTCTTCAAGAAATTTTATAATCATCTGTCTTGCCTCTATGGAATGAAGTCCTGAAAACCTATCTGAATTAATAAGATATCCCTCATCCTCATAGGCCCTATCAGGACTCTCAGGCATTAGCTCCCTCTCAGGCACTATGACAACCTCTATGGGGAGGTTATACTTTTTTGCAAAATCAAAATCCCTCTGGTCATGGGCTGGCACACTCATTATTGCTCCTGTGCCATATTCCATAAGGACAAAGTTCGCTATGTATATGGGAACCTTTTTTCTGTTTACAGGATTTATTGCATAATACCCTGTAAAATGACCGAGTTTTATAAGGGGGTCACCATAGAAACCCTTCAACTCTTTTAGAACATCTTTATCACGGACCAGCTTCTCACTCAATGGATGATTAGGAGCCAGACATACAAAGGTGCAACCCCATAGTGTATCAGGCCTTGTAGTAAATATAAGTATCTCTTCATTGGTACCATCAATTTTGAAAATAACCTCAGCCCCCTCACTTCTGCCAATCCAGTTTCTCTGCATGGTAATAACCTTTTCTGGCCAGCCTTTAAGGGTATCAAGGTCTCTTAAAAGTTCTTCAGCATAAGCAGTAATCTTTAAGAACCATTGTTCAAGCTCCTTTTGTGTGACAGTGGAATCGCATCTCCAGCATTTTCCATCTATTACCTGTTCATTTGCCAGAACTGTTTCACAGGAGGGACACCAATTAACGAAAGAGGCCTTTCTATAAGCAAGACCCCTTTCAAACATCTTTAAAAAAATCCATTGATTCCATTTGTAATATTCTGGAGCGCATGTTGTTATCTCCCTCTGCCAATCGTAACTCAGACCGAGCCTCTCAAGCTGCGCCTTCATGTAGGCAATATTTTCATAAGTCCATTTTGCTGGATGAACTCCCTGTTTGATAGCTGCATTTTCAGCAGGAAGACCGAAGGCATCCCATCCCATTGGATGTAGAATATTGTAACCCTTCATTCTCAGATACCTTGCTATTACATCACCTATTGCATAATTTCTTACATGACCCATATGAATCTTTCCTGAAGGATAGGGAAACATCTCAAGGCAGTAAAACTTCTTTCTCCCTGTATCTTTGTTACTTTTAAAAATATCTTTCTCTTTCCAGAACTTCTGCCACTTGAGCTCTATTTCTTGTGGCTCATACCTGTTGTGCACCTGTTGACCTCCTCTTAATAAAATTCAAAATTCAAAGTTTAAGGGACCTTGCCTTAAAGTATTTTACCATAAGCATAAAGGAAGCACCCAGAAAATCTTAATAAACCCTTCTGAGCATTCGCCACAATAGCAATAAAAATATAGCAAACAAGTCCTGTTTTTGATATAATTACACAAGGAGTTCCAATAATTATTAAACAGTGCTTAAGGCAGTAAGAAATCTATCTTATTAGAAGGAAAGACGCGGGGCATGTTATATAATTATAGAGAATCAGGATTCTTACTTAAGAGATGAACTTTGTGTTCTATTAAGGGATTATAAATTCTTATGTAGTTGCATCGGTCGCAGGAGGGAGAGATGCAGGAAAGAAGACGCTATCCGAGGATTACAGTAGAAGGGATTACTGGCAAGATGCTTTGCACTGAAAAGGCAAAGGTAATTAATATAAGCCTCGGAGGGATGGCCATAGAAATTTCAAAAAGACTGGAAATAAACAGGGAATATTCTCTTAAGCTTGAAAGCTTTGTAAAGAAAGCATATTTTAGCAGCGGCAGGGCAACAAAAGCGAGAGTGGCGGAACTGGCAGACGCGCTGGACTTAGGATCCAGTGGGCAACCGTGGGGGTTCAACTCCCCCCTCTCGCACCATAATAGACGCAGGAAGCAGCGAGGAGAATGCATGAGGCTAACAGAAAAAGTAAAGGCAGCAGGTTGAGCAGCAAAACTGGGTCCGTCGGACCTTGAGGGTTTACTCAAAGATCTGAATTTTCATCTTTCTCAATCTGTCATTGTAGGTCCTGGAGATGACGCAGGGATTTTTGTGCTTGGAGAAGATTTTCTTAAGGCAGGAGACTGGGCACTTGTTGAGACCGTGGATATAATAACACCCCTTGTTGATGATCCCTATTTATTTGGGGCAATAAGTGCTACAAATTCCCTGAGTGATATATATGCAATGGGTGGAAGACCCTTAACTGCCCTTGCAATTCTTGGTTACGATCCCTGTGATTTTGATAGAAACACTATAAAAGAAATACTCAGGGGCTGCCTCTCACAGCTTGAACTTGCAGGAGTGAGTCTTCTCGGCGGGCATACTGTAGAAGACCCCGAAATTAAATTTGGGCTCTCAGTAACAGGTATAGTCTCCAAAAATGAAATTCTAAGAAAAAATGGTGCTCAAGCAGGTGATATACTCTGCCTGACAAAACCACTCGGTACTGGTCTGGCCACAACTGCCTTAAAGGCTCAGAGGCTACCAGAGGATGCCTTGAAGGAAGTACTTTCATGGATGCTCATGCTTAATGATAAGGCAAGGGATGCAGCAATCCTTGCAAAGGCAAAGGCATGCACAGACATCACAGGCTTTGGACTTCTTGGACATTGCATTAATATGATTTCTGATCAACCTGTAGATTACTTTCTCAATTTTAAAAAGATTCCAAAGCTCTCCTTTGTCAAGGATCTGGTAAAATCAGGCCTTGTGCCAAAAGGTGCCTATGAGAATCTAAACTTCTGCAGGGAAAGGATCGTCACCGATCTTGATGAAGATAACCTCCTCGTTCTTTCCGATCCACAAACATCAGGCGGCTTGCTTTTTTCAATAGATCCAGAAAACCTGTCAATGCTGGAAAAGACAGGTATCTTCTTTTCTGTAGTAGGAGAGGTAAAGAAGGGTTTAGGCAGGATATATATATCTTGAACTGCTACAGATACAGGATGGCAAGAGGCAATGGCCAGATAGGCAAGAGGCAATTAGCCAGTTCACCTCTTCATCAGTTCACCTCTAAGGCAAAACGAGCCTCTATTATTATTGTTCTTCATAGCCACCTCCCTTTAATAAGAGAGCCAGAAATTAAAGACTCCATTGAGGAGACCTGGTTCTTTGAGGCGGTGATTGAATCTTATATACCTCTAATGGCGGTCTTTGAAAGGCTTATTGAAAAAGGGATATCTTTTAAGATAGTCCTCTCCTTAAGCCCTACACTTCTTGAAATGCTTGATGATGACTATTTAATGAAAAGACTCAATAAGCATATTGAAAGACTTTCAGAACTGCTTCACTCAGAATTAAAAAGGACAAAGAACACACCTTATGAAAGGATTGTAAGATTTTATAGAGAAAGGCTCAGGAAGATAAAAGATTTTCTGAGCTCAAGGACTGTTACAGGAGTTATAAGGAAATTAGCCAGAGAGGGCTATCTTGAGCTTGCCACCACAGCAGCAACCCATGCCTATCTTCCATTGTTTGCCCATTATCCTCAGGTCGTATGGCTTCAGATAAAAGAGGGAGTTACTCTATTTAAGAGCAAATTAAAGGATGCTCCAGAGGGATTCTGGCTTCCTGAATGTGGATATTTTGATGGATTATTCTATTATCTTAAAAAGGCACATATAAAATGGACAGTCCTTGAAGGCCATTCCATTGCCCTTGGGAATCCTTCTCCTCCTGAAGGGATATTTAGACCTGTGTTTAGTCCTGAAGGTATAATTGTCCTTGCAAGGGATGCAGATACCTGCAAATTCGTTTGGTCAAGGGATTCAGGTTATCCGGGAAATCCCTGGTACAGGGACTTTTACAGGGATGTTTGTTATGAATTAAATGATAGCGGATGGAAAATCTTCAGACCTGATGGCATCAGGCATCATACAGGATTGAAATACTTCAGGGTAACAGGAAGAGAGGAGAAAAAACCATATATTAGAGAAAAGGCCATGAGTGTGCTCAGGCAGCACGCACAGGATTTTGTAAAGAGGTTATCTCAGAGGGCCATTGAGGCTGAAAATATTGTAAAGGAGCCTGTTATAGTCCTTGCCTTTGACACAGAGTTATTTGGTCACTGGTGGTTTGAGGGCCCTGAGTGGCTTGAGGCAGTAATAGAGCTTATTGGAAGGCATCCAGAAATGGGCTTAGCCTTTATAGATGATATTAAGAACGGCAAAGACTTAAGAGTAGTTAAACCTCTTCCCTCAAGCTGGGGGGAAGGTGGTTTTAGTGATACCTGGGTATGTCCTGAAAGCTCAGGCTATCTGAGGGCCATTTACAGGGCAATTGAAATAGCTATAAGTCACAAGGGACTTCTAAATGACAGGAAGCTTTTAAGGGAATTACTTCTTATGCAGTCAAGTGATTTTTTATTCATGCTCAAAAGAGATAATATGGCAAAGACATATGGGAGTTTAAGACTTAAAGCACATCTTAAAAGGTTTTATCATTTAATTTCAAAAAGACCTCTTCAGCCAGCTTTATCTTGCCCTGTTAAATAACTTTTCGTATTCGTATTTCTTTAGAAATTCAAGAAATTCAATTGCTGCGGCATTGAAGACAGGATTTTTATGAATAAGAGAGAAATCCCTCGTAAGTCTCTCTTCCTTTAATGGAAGCATCTTGAGAGTCCCCCTGCTTATCTCTCTCCTTACAGTCCATTTTGAAACAATCGATATACCTGTGCCATCCTCTACAGCCTCTTTTATTGCCTCTGTCCCTCCCAGTATTGCAGTGATATTGAGGTCAGAGATAGCAATACCATATTTTGAAAGATACTTCTCTATAACCTGTCTGGTCCCTGAACCTTCTTCTCTGAGTATAAAGGGTTCATTTAAGAGTTCATTTACTGAAATACTCTTTCTGTTTGAAAAGGGATGACCAGCTGGCACTATCACCACAAGTTCATCTTTCAGAACCTTTTCAACTTTCAACTTATACTTTGATACATCACCCTCCACAAGTCCAAAATTGATTATTCCATTATTAAGATGGTCCACTATCCTCTTTGTGTTTCCTATTAAAAGATGAATCCTGACCTTCTTATTAATCTTTTTAAAATCAGATATAACAGATGGGAGCAGGTAGTTTGCAATGGTGGTGCTTGCACCAATCCTGATACTGCCCTTTATAAGGCCTGTAAGGTTTGCTATCTCCTTTTCAGCCTGGGCATAAAGACTGAGTATCTGTTTTGCATAGGCATAGAGGATCTCTCCTGCTGGTGTTAGACTGACAGTTGAACTTGATCTGTCAAACAACTTTGTATCATAAATCTCCTCAAGTGCCTGTATCTGAAGGCTCACTGCGGGCTGTGTAAGATGAATAATCTCAGATGCCTTTGAAAAGCTCTTTGTCTCGGCTACCGTGCAGAATACCTTTAATCTGTGGTCATCCATAGCTATCCTTTCTTATAAGTTTATTATTATAACTTATAATTTCTTTTCTTTCAATGCCTGCCTTGCGAGCCTATCAGCCTTCCTGTTTTCTTCCCGCGGGATATGGGTTATACTGTAAGACTTAAAACGCCTAAGGAGATCATTTGTTTTTTTCCATAATCTTAACAGGTCTTCATCTCTTACTTTATAGAGTCCTTTTATCTGTCTGACAACAAGCTCTGAATCAGCATAGATCTCAACAGCCTCTGCCCCGAGTTTGATAGCCTTTTCAAGACCTGCTATTAATGCCCTGTATTCTGCAACATTGTTCGTAGCTATGCCAATAGGTTTTGAGATTTCTATCTCTTCCTTTCCATCCATTATAACCACACCGATACCTGCAGGCCCGGGATTCCCACTTGAGGCCCCATCACTAAAAAGCTTCAAGGCCTTCATGATGATTTCTGTGCAGGAGTAACATCTGGAGGTCTCCAGTACAATATCCTTTTACACTGCGGGCACTGAATTAATCTGTCATTCTTTCTTATCTCCACATAAAGCTGAGGAGGTATATTAAGATAGCATCCCTGACAGACTGCATCTATTGCTACTGTAACAGCTATCCCTCTGTTTTTTTCAAGGAGGGACATATAAAGTTCATAATCAGAAGGCTCGATCTCCTTAATAAGGAGATTTCTCTTCTGTCTGAGCCCTTCAAGCCTTTCTTCAGTTTCTTCTTTCACTGTAAGTAGTTCTTTCTTTTTATTTTCCAGCTCTGCTTCTTTTTTCTTAAACTCCTCTTCCTGGATTTTCAACTCAATTCTAACCTGCTCTGCCATCTCCATAAGGGCAAGTATCTCATCTTCTATCTTTATCTTTTCCCTCTGGGCAGTCTCTATTTCATTAAGGAGTGCCTGATATTCTTTATTCGTCTTTATCTCAGGAGCCCTTGCCTTGAGTTTATTTATCTTTTCTTCAATATCCTGAAGTTCGAGTTCCTTTTGTTTTTTTCTTTTTTCAGTCTCTGTACCCTTAAGGCGAATCCTTTCAGCATCCTTCTGAAGCTTTTCTGATAGCCTTGATATTTCTGAAATGCCGGCAGGTATTTCAGTTTCTATTTTCTTTGTCATTTGAAGAATGGTCTGATCAAGTTCCTGAAGTTCAATAAGTTTCTGAAGCCTTGGTAGCACAAGTTCTCCTTTAGCGGAAGTCAAACTGGTGGGCCCACCAGGACTCGAACCTGGGACCAACCGGTTATGAGCCGGTAGCTCTACCAGCTGAGCTATGGGCCCGACCATTGAAGATTCCTGCAGCCAGGCTACAGGAAATCTTAGTGTAAGGAATTACTTTATATACTCATTGATGTTCCCGCAGCTTGCCGCGGAGAATCAAATATATTTTAAACTATCTGGCTTGAGAGAAACAATAGAGGTGGGGTATAATAAATCCATAATCCGTAATCAGTTAAAAACTCATAATGCATTATGCACTACTCATTACAGACAAAGGCGCGTAGCTCAGTGGGAGAGCGCTTCCTTCACACGGAAGAGGTCAAGGGTTCAATCCCCTTCGCGCCTATTTTTATGGGTGAATGGGTGAATAGATGAAAATGAACAGTTTAAACAGTTTGAACAGTTTATAAGCCTAAAGCCTCTTCACAACCTCACCCATCCCTAAGGAAATGACATTCCATCTTGTAAGCAATTTCAAACCCACGGGTGACCAGCCACAGGCCATTGAGAAACTTGTCAGGTGGATAAAAGATGGACACAGGCATCAGGTCCTTCTTGGTGTTACAGGTTCTGGTAAGACCTTCACAATAGCCAATGTCATTGAAAGACTTCAAAGACCAACCCTTGTCATTGCCCACAATAAGGCACTGGCCTCACAGCTTTATGGTGAATTCAAGGAACTTTTTCCAGAAAATGCCGTTGAGTTTTTTGTAAGTTATTATGACTATTATCAGCCAGAGGCTTACATACCAGAGACAGATACCTATATAGAAAAAGATGCCCTTATCAATGATGACATTGACAGATTAAGGCACTCTGCTACAAGGGCTGTACTTGAAAGAAGGGATGTCATAGTTGTTGCCTCTGTGTCCTGCATATATGGTATAGGTTCTCCAGAGGATTACTGGGAAATGCATCTGATAATTGAAGAAGGGATGAAGACAAAAAGAAATGATATCCTCAGAAGGCTTGTTGAGATGCTCTACTTAAGAGAAGAGGAGTTCAGGAGGGGTTGTTTCAGGGTAAGGGGTGATGTAGTGGAGGTATATCCATCCTTCAGCCTTGATAAGGCTGTGCGGATAGAATTCTTTGGAGATTATATTGAGTCCATTTATGAAATAGACCCTTTATCAGGAATGAAGATCAAAAGGCTTCAAAGGCTTGCCCTTTATCCCAACTCTCACTGGATAACTCCAAGACCGAGACTTGAGCGAGCACTTGAGTCAATAGAGGCTGAGCTCAAAGAGAGGATAGAGTATTTCAAAAACCTTGGCAAGGAACTGGAGGCCCAGAGGATAGAGCAGAGGACACGGTTTGATATGGAGATGTTAAGGGAATTTGGCTATTGTCATGGAATCGAAAATTATTCCCGTCACCTGAGTGGAAGGGCACAAGGGGAGCCACCCTATACACTTATTGATTATTTCCCTGAAGACTTTCTTGTTGTGATTGATGAATCCCACGCAACGATTCCACAACTTGGTGGTATGTATGAAGGTGATCGTTCAAGGAAGCAAACCCTTGTTGATTATGGATTCAGGCTTCCAAGTGCCCTTGATAACCGGCCTCTTAAATTTGAAGAATTTGAACATCGCATAAATCAGGCTATATATGTCTCGGCAACCCCTGGTGAGTATGAGCTTCAGAAATCTGAAGGAAGAGTAGCTGAGCAGATTATAAGACCAACAGGCCTTATGGATCCAAAGATGGTCATTAAGCCAGCAAAAAACCAGGTAGAAGACCTTCTGGGTGAAATAAGAAAAAGGGTTGACAGAGGTGAAAGGGTCCTTGTCACAACGCTCACCAAGAAGATGGCTGAAGACCTGACCGAATATTATTCGGAACTTGGCATCAGGGCAAGGTACATGCATTCTGACATAGACACCCTTGACAGGATTGTCCTGCTCAGGGACTTGAGGCTCGGTAAATTTGATGTCCTGATAGGTGTAAACCTCCTTAGAGAAGGCCTTGATCTCCCTGAGGTTTCTCTTGTGGCAATCCTTGATGCTGATAGAGAGGGATTTTTGAGATCAGAACGCTCCCTTATACAGACAGCAGGAAGGGCAGCAAGAAATGTTAATGGAGAGGTAATCCTTTATGCTGATACCATAACAAATTCAATAAAGAGGGCCTATGAGGAGACAGAAAGAAGGAGAAAGATTCAGCAGCAATATAATGAAAGGCATGGAATAACCCCCGAGACCGTCCATAGCAGGATAAAGGATATAATGAGTTCCATTTACGAGGCCGATTATTATGAAGAGCCTTTAGCAGTAGCAGAGGAACCTGAATCTATAAATGAAGATGAGATAAAGAGGCTTGAAGAAGAGATGAGGAGGGCTGCAAGAGACCTTGACTTTGAAAGGGCAGCAGTGCTCAGGGACAGGATCATAGAAATAAAGAAGAGATTACTTATACTGTAAATTGCCAATAGAAACATGCATTAAGATAGGCAGTATGTTTGAAGTGCCTTGAAGTGCCTATTCGATAGTTTTACAGCACTGTTATTAAACCTAACAATATTTCGGGGGCTCGTGGGGGAAAAGCAAGCTTTTCCCCCACGCTGTAGGACTCAACGATCTGGCACCCCAATCTCCTGTGTCCTACCACCCTCTGAGATTACTACAGCATCCTGTCTTATCTTTATTACCCTTCCATTACCAAAGGTATCTCCTTCTTTCAGGACAAGACCATTTATAATGGCAAGCCTGAGGTCATCACCTATGACAATGAGTGTTATCTCTGGAGTTATGCCTGGAGGTGGTGCAAGCTCTTTAAGACTGATCTTCGGGAACTCCTTCTTGGCTATCTTTATAGGAGACCTCAACACTTCAGGTATAAAAATCTTTTTAATCTCAGGCACATCAAATCTGAAGGGAAATTCAGAAGGCACTAACTCTCTTTGAGAGGCAATATCTCTGGATATTAAGGGGCTAAGATAAGCTGTAAAGAGCAAAGATAAGATCATAAAAATATAGGGTATTAAAAAAAGCAAGATAAATTTCCTTTTTGTCATAGCAACTCCATTTTCACTGTCTTAATCCTTCCATTTATCTGAAAGGAGTTATTTCCATCTGGCTGAACATTTATTAGTAATTTGTCAATTATGAAAAGTGGTAAAGAAGATCCTTCAAGAAGGTTTATTCTGTTTACAAAATCTCTATAATCCTCTATGGAGCCCTGAAGGGCAAATCCTATTGAGAGGCTATCACCTTCAGGTTGAAATTCTGTTACAGTAAGCCTTGAAGAAGGAAACAGTGTCTTTATCCTGTCAATCTTTTCAAGTATTAAGAGTTCTGTCTCTTTCCCCTTGTAATCTTTTGGAAGATAGGACTTAAGAAGCTCAATCTTCTTTTTTAAAGCCTCATCTTCATCCCTTATGACCTGTGCCTTTGAAAGATTATTCTTTATAGTGTAAAGAGCCTTTTCCATTGTATTTTTATAATAATGGGTAAAGATTAAAAATCCAATTCCAAGACCAGCGGAGATGCCTGTTATTATATGAATTAAAAGTGCCTTTTTTAAATATTCATAAAAATTTTTCATCGGTTTACCTCGCTTCTACTCCGAGGACCTGAATCTTAAATCAATATCAAAGGAACCATCTGATCCGGAGAACTTTTTATTTGTAATCTCTGTTTGCATTAATGAATCCTCACTACCCGCCTTTATCGAATCCAATAATCTATTAAAAGAAATAAGCATCTCTTTATGACTACTGGAATTTGCCCTTCCACTGAGCCTCATGCTAATAGAATCTCCAGAGGTTGATAGGTCTATTGACTTTATTTCTATATTATTCAGTGAATATCCTGAAACCTCCTTAAGCACACCTGAGACCTGAGGCCTTTTTTCTTTTTCAACTAAATCTCTAAGAGGGCTCAGGGCCTTTGCCTCCTGGACAGTATTATTATAGGATTGAACAAAGGATGTAAAAACCCTGTATTTTGTCGGGAGATCACTGATATCTGTTTTTATAGATTGAATAGTAATTATATTATTAATACCGACCATCAGAGATATAACAAAGAAGACTCCGAATATTACAGCATTAGCAGTGAGTATACCTCTGAGCAATCTGAATCTTCTATATTCCTCTGGAAGAAAACTCTCCTTTGAAGATAGATAAAGACAACCAATGGGCAGTAAATAATCAAGCACATCTGTGCCCTTATAATGAAGCCCCTCGGGTAGCTTAAGTGGAGTGACCTTCAGACCTCCTATAGAGGAAGGCAGCTCTTTAAAATCTCCTGCAAGAACTATCTCCTCTGGAGGTATCCTCAAGTTCTGGATGCAATGGGTTATGGACATCTCTATGCCCTGGATATCAAGCTGGGATAATCCTTTTTGAAAGGTTGTAAGTTTCCGTGTAAAGAGAATAATACCATTCCTGATAAGGAATATGTTTTTTTCATCAGTCTCAAAGATGCAAAGGATTGGTTTTTCAGATCTATTAATAAAAGAGGCTATACAGGATGGTGCAGCATAAATAGCCTTAATATTCTTTCCATACATAAGAAATTTATTTATGAGCTCATCAACCTCTGATTTATGAGCCCTCAGGATAGACAGGAGCCTTGACCTTTTATTCTCAATTATTTTTTCTCCAAGGTCTGAGTAGATGTAATAAAAACCGGGATAGAGACGGTTTACCTCATGCTGGAGGAGCCTCACAATGTTAGCACCCCTTACAGGAGGCAGGTACAGGAAATCTTGAAGCAGTTCTTTAAAATCTACTGAAAGGATAAAGTCCTTTTGTTTTGTTGTGGCAAGATAAGAGTCGAGGTTATCAAGAGGTATTGTTAAGGTCTTCTGAATAAAGGTACCATGAGGCCTTTTAATAGCCTCTACAATCTTAACAGTCTTACCCTCAATACTAAGGCAATTTTTCATTACTTATTTTTACCATAACACAGGATGGAAATCAAGAACTTTTCAGTGCCTCAATAATCACTGTATCTTCAAGTCTCCTCTTTTTAAACTGCTTTAATCCTGCCTCCTTAAAAGACATCGGTATAGAAATCACTTTTTAAATGGTTTGCATAAATCCCTGTAGTGATTAACCTGAAAATGCAGGGCCTATCATTAGGGCATGGCATGGTTTATTCTATCAGAAATAAAAAAGGCGGGGCAAATTGCCCCGCCTTAAGGCCTTTTTAATTAAAACTGCACCTCAAAGGTTGCATAGATGTCCTGTGCCTTATCAAGAGGTGGGAAAATCTGTGCATTCATTGGACTCTTTGCAAGGTCATCAATCTTCTTTGGAGCACCTATCCAGGAATTCGAACCAGTATATTCAAAGTCATAATACTGGTAACCAAGCCTGAAGAATGCCTTTCCACGCTTTGAGATTGGTTTATTCTTGATCTCCTGAATCACATAGACCTCATAGACATTTCCCCTTGTTCCGAGTTTTGATGTCCAGATGTCATCTCCTGCTGGTGCAAAGGCTACCCAGTACTTTGAACCCCTGTTATATTCTGCTCCAATCTTTGTTCCAGTTGCTGGAATGTCATACCTTGCACCAAGATAAATAAGTGAGCCTGTATGACTTTCCTTACATTGACCACCTGGAGTCATAGGATCGCAATCATCATAAAGAAGTCCAAATCCTCCATTTATGGTTGTATTCCCAGGTTGAATGTTAGCAAAGGGCATTTCCAAAGTATTGGTGTTTGGGTCTGTCTTGCTTATTGCACCTGCTATAAAGAGATTGAGATTATCAAGCACCTTGCCCATAACGAGTGCTCCATACTGGTCAATGTTACCAAGGTTTGTGCGTACACTCCTGTCTGGCATATTATCAAATATATCAAAGGCCCTGTTCCACTGAAGCTCTACATGGAGATTGTCTGTGTCATAAGGAACAACATTAATTCCGAACATATTGACATCCTTTGGTGTATTATCACCTGGAAGGTCTGTTTTGTATCCACTGTCATATCCCTTTCCATAGCAGAGCTTTGCATAGGCACCTGGAAGTGCCTCTATGTCAGGTGCAACACCAATGGTCATACCATCAAAGGCATAATCAATAAGAAATCCAGGGACGCCAGCAGAGCCTGTCTTTTCCACATTCTGCCTGAGATTTGTTGGCACACCACCTGTTGAAGGCCTTCTACCAACTGAAAACCAAACTGGCTGATCAGCAATATTTGACCATGTGGCATAGGCATAGTCAACTATAAGATTTGCACTCTGAGGCACATGTCCAAGAGAACCATCAAATACACCCATTGCCCTGTCCGCAAAATAACCCTTTGGCCCCTCCGGAGAATACGCGCCCTGGACAGGTGTTTCTGTCTCATGACCCCATACCTTGTACATAAGGAGCCTTGCCTTTACAGTAACATCCTCAAGTGCCTTTGCCTTGAGATTAAGGCCAAATCGGTTTGTAAGGAGAGAGGAATTCTTGGCCGTATATCCAGATTGACCTTTGGCAAAAAATGTGGTTGTGGCACCTGGCTGTGGATAATTGGGAATTACGATGTTGTTTGGGTCGTTAGGCTTTCCGGTGTACTGAACAAACTCATGCACAGTGCCTTTCAATGAATCAAACCTGAACCTGTAGTCACCACCAATCTCAAGCCAGTTCTCCTCTGCGAGTGCAAGTGCAGGCAAAATTAGCAGGCTTAGAAGCACTATAAAACTTACTAACCTCATAACAACCTCCCTTTAGAGGCATTTTAAGGCTGTAAAACAGCCTGAGTAAAGTATATAAAGCACGGATAAAATTGTCAAGAAGTTTTTAAACTTTTAAATTGCATAGAAAAATCAGATAAACTGATATCTCAAAAATTGGGAGCAACAGGGTAAAAGGTCTCTTATAACATACGGTCTCACCTTTGAGAGGATAGCAAGGCTTTAATTTACAGTTAAAAATCGTAGGAGTAATAAAGGGCTATGCCTTTGTCTCTTGCATATTCCTCTACATCAGGCTCA
>JBKBPW010000027.1:336-18011 GCA_046292975.1 Thermodesulfovibrionales bacterium | reverse complement strand
AGTGTGAAATTGTTGGAGTAAAGAAAGAGAATATTGATGAACTTATAAGAAGAATTGATGATGTTTCTTACAATAGATGTGAACCACCTATTACTATAGTTCCAGAAACACTTTCTATTGAGAATAAAATTGTTCTTATTATAAATGTTCCCAAGGGAAATCAGCGCCCTTATAGAACTGCAAGTGGGCTCTACTATATTAGAAGTGCTAACCGATGCAGACAAGCGTCAAGGGAAGAACTATTAAGGTTATTTCAGGCTACTGAAAGCATCTATTATGACGAGATTGAAATTTCTAGAGCGTCCCTTAAAGATATTGATATGGATAATGCTAAAAGATTTTTAGAAATGTACTTTAACTTATCAGTAGAGGATGAAAATTTAGTTCGCTATTTAGTGAATATAAAAGCTCTTTCTAATAATGAAAAACCAACTTTTGCTGGTATTTTATTTTTTGGAGAAAACCCTCAATTTTACATCCCAGCTTCAGCCATAATCACTGCCTATATAAACGGGGATGATATTTCTATTCCTCCATCTGACAAAAAAGAAATTACAGGAAATATTCCCCACATTTTTGAAGATTGCATGCGATTTCTCAAAATTTATGTTAAAGAGAAACATACTATTAAGGGGGTTGAACCCGAAAATTATCCGGAAATTGAAGATTTTGTTTTAAGAGAAGCACTCGTTAATGCAGTAGCCCATCGAGACTATACTATAACTGCTCCTATAAGAATATTGATATTCAATAATAGAATAGAATTTCATTCCCCTGGAAAATTACCCAATACTGTAACCATTGAAAATATGAAATTAGGAGCAGCTCATGTATTGAGAAACCCAACGATATATCTTTTTCTGAGCAAAATAGGACTGGTAACTCATTTAGGAAGTGGAATAAAAAGGATAATAGAATCTGTAAAGAAAACCGTTCGCAAAGATGTAAAACTTGAAGTAATTGGTAGCGAATTTATCCTGACTGTTCCAAGAATGTAAGGAATTTTAAAATGGGGCCAACTGAAATTTTACATCCGGACCATCGCCAACCAAGCAAGGCATATTTAGTCAATGAACTTCGCAAAGCAGTATATGCATGGCGAAGACAAGGTTATCCTAATACAACTAATACAACAAAAAGATTGCTTCAATACTGGTTCAATGAAGACCATCTTGTAAATAATGAGCCCTTCCAATTTTGGTTCTGTCAGAGGGAAGCAATTGAGACCCTAATTTATGTCTATGAAGTAATGAAAAAACGAAATTTCATAGATATGGCGAGGGATTTTGGTGCCGGTCCTATACAAGGGTATGACCCATCCTATGACCAGTATCCACTCTATGCCTTTAAAATGGCAACTGGCTCAGGCAAGACCTATGTAATGGCATTAAGCATCGTCTGGCAGTATTTTAATCATAAGAAAGAAAACAAAAATGATTACACCTCAAAATATCTTCTCATTGCGGGCGAGAAAAATGTGATTTATGACAGACTGACAAGAGATTTTAAAGAATGCAGGATATTCCGGGAATTGCCACTCATTCCTCCAGAATGGGAGGAAGAATTCGACTTGAAGGTAATCCTTAAAGAAGACCCGATTCATATAATTCCAGAAGCCGTGCTATTTTTGACCAATATTCAGCAGTTAGAAGAAAGGAAGAGCAAGAAGAAGGAAATAGAAGAGTATGTGGATAGAGTTATGGAATTGCCAGAAGTCTATAATGTAAGTGATATTTATCAAGAGAATAGGATAAAAGAGGTTCTAACTTCCTGCCCAAATATAATGATTTTGAAAGATGAAGCTCACCATATATACAACTTTGAAAAAGCATGGAAAAAGATTCTCTTAGAACTACACAAAGATTTGGTATCTAAGCATGGCAAGGGCATCAATATGGAGCTTGACTTTTCTGCTACACCAAAAACCGAAACAGGCGCTTTGTTTCCTTGGATTATCACTGATTTTTCACTGAAAGAAGCCATTGAAATGAACATCGTGAAATTACCGCTAAAGGGGGTTGTAAAGGGTGCTGAGGAAATAGCATCTAAGAAGGCAGTTGAGAGATACAGAGCATGGATAGATGCAGGAATAAGGAGATGGCGGGAATACAAAGATAAACTAAAACCCTTATCCAAAAAACCTGTGCTGTTTTTTCAATGTCCAGAAAATGAAGAAGCAGATGAGATATTTAGCTATCTTAATTCGGCTGTGCCTGACCTTAAGGGCAAAGTTCTATTAATCCATACAGATAGCACCGGCGAGGTAAAAAAAGCGGATTTACCAAAAGCAAGAGAGTTTGCGAAGACTATTGATGACCCTGAAAAAAATCCTTACGAGGCAATAGTAAGCACATTAATGTTAAACGAGGGTTGGGATGTTAGAAATGTGAATGTAATTGTAGGACTTCGGTCATATACATCAAAAAGGAAAGTGCTTCCAGAACAGGTTATTGGAAGAGGTTTAAGAAAAATGTTCCCTGAAGAAGATGCAAATGTTGATAAATCAATAAACATCCTTGAGGTTATTGGACCTTCCGGCTTGATAGATATTCTTGAAGAATTAGAAGCCCAAGAGGGTATCAAGTTCGCTGAATTCGATACAGATAAATCACCTAATTTAACAACGATATTTGTAGATGAAAATAAACTGGATAAAGATATTGAGATTCCAATCCTTTCTCCGAGGATTTTCATAAGGGAATTTCAGTTGGAGGAAGTTGAAATTGATAAATTGCCATCTCTTGCAATACCTTTAGAGAACAAAATCTTAGAAATGGAATATGTGGCTGTAGATATTCTAAAAGGAGTAGAAGTTATAAAAAGAAAATGGAATCTACCCGTACCTCAGGACTCAAAAAGTGTTATTGCTTATTATACTGACCAGATACTTAAGCAATTAAAAATTGGAGGTGCATTTGCCTCTTTCTATCCTTTTGTGAAGAAATATGTTATAGAAAAACTATTTAGCGAGAAAGTTGACCTTGATGACCCAAGAGTTCTTTATAAGCTAAGTTCTCCAGAGGTTCAGGAGCAGTTAATAAGATTGTTTGTAGATAGATTAAAAGATATGACTTTCATAGAAAGAGAGCCAGAAAAAAATGATTTTATCAAACTCTCAGATACAAGCCCTTTTGTTTGGTCAAAAATGGTTTATCCAGCCAATAAATGTATTTTTAACTATGTCCCCTGTGATAATGATTTTGAAGTAGATTTTAGCAAATTTTTAGACAGAGCCGAAGATGTGAAAGCATTCTCTAAGATTGTTCCAAAGATAGGTTTCTTTGTAGAATATAGAGATTCAGAAGGAAACCTTAGGATGTATTATCCCGATTTTGTCACCTTAACAAAAAATAACGGGCATTTGATAATTGAAACAAAAGGTATGGAAGATGTGGATGTTGAACATAAAGATAAACGAATAGAATTGTGGTGTGAAGATGCGACTAAATTAACAGAAACCAAATGGGTTTTCAAGCGAATAGATCAAGAAGATTTCGAAAAATATAGATTTAAAAGCATTGAGGAATTAATTTCAACCTTTTTTAGGTAATATTTTGTATAATTTTAAAAAGTTCAGAGATTTTCAAGAGTTTTTGAATATAATTACATAGGAATTATATTGAATTCCCATTTAATTGTCCTGATTTCGTAAAAAACTTGAAAATGCAAATTAGAAAATGGCAAGCTAAATTAAAAGGGAGTAAAAGTACTAAAGGACAAAAATGATGGGGAAATTACAAAAGTGTTGGAAGGCTCAAAAACATTTGGGGACAAAGTAGAATTTAAACTGCCTGAATTTTCGGGTGCATAAATTTATCATTCACAGGAGGTGTGCTATGCCTGTGTATGAATTTAAGTGTGAAAAATGCAATGAAAACTTTTCCCTGACCATGACTATCAAAGAGCGGGAAAAGGCTGAGATAACCTGTCCAAAGTGTAAATCAAAGGAAGTAAAGCCAGTTTATTCGGGATTCTTTGCAGTCACATCAAAGAAATCTTAACTGGAAATTGCCGATAGAATATCTACAACAGACCTTAAATAAAATAGGCTTAAGGCTATAGGCTTAAGGCTGAAGGCTTAGTAACACAGGCGTCTCGCCTGTGAAAAAGGCTGAAGGCTGAAGGAATAGTGCGACAGAGCGACCGTGCGACCGCCTTCCTGTCGCACTGTAGCACTAAATGAACGGCCCTCTTCACCGATTCACCTCTTCACCACTTCACCAACTTAAGCCTATCACCTAAAGCCTTAAGCCTGTAGTAGTAGGGGCAATTCATGAATTGCCCCTACAGTAAGCCTTAAGCCTAAAATCCTTTTGGCATACTTGTTGGCATACAGGTTTAACATAACGCTTGCATTTTTGGCTTTAAATATGTTTATAATTAAAATCATCAGATATTTTATTTTGAAATCTGTATGAAATCTAAAAAAGATAGGGTTAAGCCTTTTTCAGAGGAGGAAAAAAAGAGCCTCCCCTTGTATACTATTGGAGTGGTGGCAGAACTCCTCGGGACAACAGAACAGACCCTCAGGCTCTATGAAAAACATGGTTTAATCACACCATCAAGAAGGAATAAAAATCGCTACTATTCAGAAAATGATATAAAGTGGCTTCAATGCGTGAGAGAGCTCATTCATGAAAAAAAGATCAGCATAGAAGGAATTAAAAAACTCCTTGAGTATGCACCGTGCTGGGAGATTACTCAGTGTTCTGAAGAAAAAAGGAAAAACTGTTCTGCCTTTATTGATAGATCAAAACCCTGCTGGGAGTTAAACAGGATGATATGCCAGAAAAATTCTGGCAAGGTGTGCGAGGATTGCATTGTTTATCTATCAAAAAAATTAATGAAGAAGGATTAATTGATTGCCCTTCCTTCACTTTTTAATTGAGTCCATTGCCTTTTTAAGTGCCCCTTCAATTAAGGTCCTGATATTATCAAGAGAGATTTGATCCTTTGCCTCAAATCTCATTACCAGGGCAGGTTGTGTATTGGAGGCCCTTACAAGACCCCATCCATCCTTAGTATTTACCCTTATACCGTCAATATCAATAATCTCATAGCCTTTAAGATATTTTTTCACCTCTTCAACAATCATGAATTTAATCTCATCAGGACAGTCAAAACGAATCTCAGGAGTTGAAACAGTATGGGGCACTCCGGCTAAAAGATCCTGAAGTGGTTTTTTACCCTCTTTATTTATTATCTCAACAAGCCTTAATGTTGCATATATAGCATCATCATATCCATAATATCTATCCTTGAAAAACATGTGACCACTCATTTCACCAGCGAGCAGAGCTTCTGTCTCCTTCATCTTAGCCTTTATGAGGGAATGGCCTGTCTTCCACATAATGGGTATCCCACCATGTGCCCTGATATCATCAAAGAGTGTCTGTGAACACTTCACCTCTCCAATTATTGATGCACCTGGTCTGTCTTTCAAGATTGCCCTTGAGAAGATTATGAGCAATCTATCTCCCCAGATTATTTCTCCATCTGAACTCACAACTCCTATCCTATCGGCATCACCATCATAACCTACTCCTAAATGTGCCTTTTCTTTTTTCACAGTCTCTATCAGATAACTGAGGTTTTTAACCACCACTGGATCTGGCTCATGATTAGGGAATCTTCCATCTGGCTCTGAAAAAAGGTCTATTACAGTAGAGCCTATATCTCTTAAAATAAAGGGAGCAACAAGGCCTGCTGTGCCATTTCCTGAATCAATCACTATCTTTATTCCCTCCCCTGTGTTATTAAATTCCTCCTTCATCCTCTGCCTGTAAGCTCCGATAATATCAAAGGAGCTTAAATTGCCAGTAGATGGCTCTCCTCCGAGGATATCCTTTATAGACCTGTCATTTTTAGCAAGGTCTCTAATCTCTGCTATGTATTCACCATAAAGGGTCTCTTTTCCAACAGAAAGCTTCATGCCATTAAACTCAGGAGGGTTATGACTTGCTGTAATCATTATGCCCCCATCTGCCTGAAGTCTATGGAGAGAATAATACTGTAGAGGTGTTGGACAGACCCCGAGGTCTATAACATCAAAGCCTGACCTTAAAAGGGTCTCAATAATAATTCCAGCTATCTCAGGCGAGGAAAGCCTTACATCCCTTCCAATTGTAATTTTCGGTCTTCTATCCTTTAAGTCAGTTCCAGAGCCCTTACTTTCGCCACTGCTAAGGATTTTGAATAAATAAAAGGCATAGGCTGAGGCAATTTTTCTTACAACCTCAGCAGTAAGATCCTTCCCCCAGACCCCTCTTATATCATATTGTCTGAATATCTTATCAGAAAAACCCTTTTTCATATCTACCTCCTATGAATAGTGTTTTTGTCATTAGGAACAGAGCTTATTCATTCCCATTTATTGCCCTTTTATTTTGTGCAACCCCAAGGGTCGCCCCTAATAATCTTCAGCCTGTTGTCTTCACTCATTCACCTAAAAGCCTACTGCTCTACTTTATCTAATTTTGGTGGAACGAGTTCAGGATCAATGAGATAGGCCTCATTGAAGGCTCCCTCTGCCTTATCAAAAAGTTTAAGTTTGTAATAGGAATAACCAAGTAGATAATAGGCCTGTGGTTCAGGCCTTAACTTGACATACTCCTCAAAATACTGGGAGGCGCTTTTAAAATCTCCTGACTTATAAGCCTTAACTGCAAGGTTATAGATATCCTCTGCAGACTGAGACATGACACTGGAAGCATATAATAAGAGCGAAAAGCAAATCACAACAAAAAGCATACCCTCACATCTCTTTTTAAGACTTAAGGTTTTCATGACAAACCCTCCTTTCAGTCATATTCAGGCCTTACAGGGCCTGGTTCAGAAGGTCTCAAAGGTTCTGTTATGGTCTCTTGTGGTAAGGGTGCATATTCCTTTGGCTCTGTGCCCTCTTTAAAGAATTCAAGCATTACACCAGTTCTTCCTTCATCAGCAAGAAGACCGGTAGATTTCTCAACATACCTTGCCACAATACCATCCGGCACAGGAAAATCCTCAACAGGGCCAAGGTCTATGGATTTCATAAAGTTTAACCATATGGGTAAGGCAGCCCTCGCACCTGTTTCATGTTCTCCTATAGGTCTCATATCATCATAACCCACCCATACACCTGCAACAATCTGGGGTGTAAAGCCAATAAACCAGGCATCTCTGTATTCATTTGTTGTACCAGTTTTGCCTGCTACAGGTCTTCCAAGCTCCTTTGCCCTCCAGCCTGTTCCATAGGCAACTACGTTCTTCATCATGGAGCTTATAAGAAAAGAGGTCTGAGGACTGATCGCCTCTTCAGGAGACGGTTGATTTTCTTCTATAATCCTGCCATTTCCATCAACAATATATCTCACTGCTACTGGATTGATCCTCATGCCATAACTTGCAAATGTTGCATAGGCCTGAGTAAGCTCCATGGGAGAGAGACTTAAAGACCCAAGCGAAAGACTGTAATCCCTGGGCATCTCAGCATTAATACCTATAAGACGCGCAAAATCAATTACCTTTTGAATCCCTATAGACTCAACAAGCTTTACCGTAACAACATTTCTTGAATAGGCAAGGGCATCAACAAGAGATGTTGGACCCCAGTATTTACCATCAAAGTTCTTGGGAGACCATTCTGTCTCCTTCCCCTCATCAAATATCACAGGTTCATCTACAATTATGCTTGCCTGTGTAAAACCATTATCAAGGGCAGCTGCATATATAACAGGCTTAAAGGCTGAGCCAGGCTGCCTTTTTGCATAGACTGCACGATTAAATTCACTCTTTGAATAATCAAAACCGCCTACCATAGCCTTTATAAATCCTGTATAGGGCTCTATAGCTACTACTGCTCCCTCAAGTTCTGGTTCCTGTTCAAGTGTAAATTCAGCAGTAGATTTCCTGGCATTAAGATTTTTCATGCCAACATATATAACATCACCTGGTTTTAATATAGAGGAAAGGCTGAATTTCTCAATGGTCTTAGAGATATTTGTCTTCGGGTTATACTGCACCTTTGCCCATTCTGCATCCTTAAGGAGGAGTGTTCCAATAAGTCCCTTTGCCTTTATTATTGCCTTATCAGGAGAGACCTTTAGAACTAATCCTGTAACCACATCCTGAGAACTTGAGGAATATTCTATGGTCACCTCTTTTTTTTCTTTCTCAAGGAGTTCTTTTTCCGGGTCTATGTCTTTATGGGCTATAACACCCCTCCATCCTTTTCTTTTATCAATTTCTCTGAGACCCTGCCTCAAGGCCTTCTGAGCTGCTAACTGCATCTGCCTGTCCAGAGTGGTATAGACCATTAAACCACCTTTATAAACCATATCCTCACCATATTTAGAGATAAGATATTTCTTTACATAGTCAAGAAAATAATGATTGACAAATATCTCGGATTTTGAACCGGCGAGCTCAATGGGTTGGGAGGATACCCTTTCAAATTCTTCCTTAGTTAGAAAACCTGCTTCCTTCATCCTAAAAAGGACATAGAGCTGGCGCTCCCTTGCCTTGACAATATTGTTATAAGGACTGTATAGAGCTGGTGCCCTTATAAGCCCTGCAAGGAGTGCTGCCTCATGCACCTTAAGCTGCCTTACTGACTTTCCAAAATATATCCTTGATGCCATCTCAATTCCATAGGCACCATGCCCGAAATATATCCTGTTAAGATACTGTTCAAGTATCTCCTCCTTTGTCATATTTTTTTCAAGTCTGATTGCAAGGACAGCCTCCTTTATCTTTCTTGAGAGAGTCCTTTCAGGACTCAAAAACATTACCTTGGCAAGTTGCTGTGTAATGGTGCTTCCACCCTGTTTGATCTCTCCATGAAGGATATCCTGTATCAAGGCCCTTGTTATCGCTATGTAATCAAGACCACCATGCCGCCAGAATCTTTCATCCTCTGTTGCTACCACTGCATCTATGACATAACGAGGTATATCCTTTATAGATACATGAATTCCTCTTTCAATCGTAAGCTCACCTATAAGGACATTATCATTGGCAAAGACCTTTGCACCCCTGTAGTTTTTATGAGCCTTTATCTCCTCTATGCCCGGAATCCCTCTGGCAATGGCGAGATAGCCTGCTCCGGAAAGACTGAACAGGATAAAAAGGCTGAGAAAAAAAATGAAGAGAGTCCTTTTCTTTTTCATTTAAATAATTATACCTGCTGTAAAGATAGGAGTTCAAGCAGAATGATAGAGTCTGTAAATTGCCGATAGAAAAAGGGCAGGCTGCCTCAATGCCTTTACAATGCGACAAAAAATAGGCTTAAGGCTTTAGGCTTAAGGCGTTAGGCTTCAGCCTTCAGCCTAATTTCTTCAGCCTTTTCCACAGGCGAGACGCCTGTGTTACTATACCTTCAGCCTTCAGCCTATAGCCTATAGCCTATAGCCTACTTTCGGCAACCTGCCCTTTTTTATTTAAGGTCTGTTGTAGATATTCTATCGGCAATTTCCAGTAGAGTCAGCCTTCAGCCTATTTACTTCTGCTGTTCTATAATTAAGGTATGAGACTGGACATAGAATTTTATCAGGGTGAAAGGCACCTGCCAGCTATTGTCTTTATCCATGGTCTTGGAATGGATAAAAATCTCTGGACCTCTGTCTCGGAGGCAAGGATAGCTGGAGGGCTCTTACCATACAGCCTCCTGCTTAAAGAAAGACCTCAGGAAATACATCTTTCAGAACCACCTATCATCAAACCAGAACCAATCTCTGCTGGAAATTCACCACTCTCTCTAAGCACTTCCTACCATGACCTGAGGGAAGCTGGTTATAGTGTAATTGCCTGGTCTCAGAGAAGACCTGTTGGACCGATAAGTGCTGCTATTGATGAACTCTGTAGGGTCATTGAATTCATCTCATCCTTTACTGATAGAGGGGTAATCCTGATTGGTCATAGCAGAGGTGGATTAATTGCGAGAAGGTATGTTGAACTTTATGGGATGAAGAGGGTCTGCGGGATTATAACCATTGCAACTCCTCACAAAGGCAGCACCATGGCAGGATGGGTCAGATATCTATCAAATATAACTTCTGCACTTAATCCTTTGCTAAGGTATTTACCCGAAGGGAAGGTATCAAAAACCTTAAAAAGGATTAATGAATTTTTAAAAAGTGAGGCTATAAAGGAATTACTTCCTGAATCTTCTTTTATAAAATCTTTAAGACCTGTAAAAGAAATAAATTTTTTCTCCATTGCAGGGACAGAGCCTCATCTTTTCAGTCTTTACAGGTGGGATATCCAGAGAAAAAATAATGAGTTTATTTTAAGAACAGAAGAAATCTTTTCATTCCCTGAATCCTTAATCCCCCTCATTCCTGAAAGGCATATACCTCCTGAATGGAGGAGCGGTTCTGGAGATGGTCTTGTTAGTCTTGAAAGTGCAAGGCTACAGCAGTGTTGCGAATTCAGACTCAGTCATGCTAAGATTTTAACTAACCAGGAGGTCAGGGCTTATATAAGGAGGGTAGTAAAAGGTCTGTCATGAATCTCTCCTTTATAATCATAATCACAGGTAAAAACAGAATTTGCAGTTACAGAGATGTGAAACAGGAATTTTTAATGAGAGGCTAGCAGCTTGACTTTTTAAACCCTCTTTTGTTTAAACTTATTTTAGCGGGTGCCCGGAAGGGCTTAATAGGGAATCCTGTGAAAATCAGGAGCGGTCCCGCCGCTGTAACCGGGGACGAAAGCCAAGAAGTCACTGCCACGCACTCAACTGTGAATACGAAAGGAACCGACTTAGGGCAGTACCTCTGATACCACAGTTGAGTGCGTGGCGGGAAGGCTGGCAAGTAGGTTAGCACCCGGGAGCCAGAAGACCTGCCTGCTCAGAGTGAAGCTTTCACTCTGTATTCCCGAGGAGGAATTTTTGAGGATGAAGTAAAACAGGGTGCAATCCTCAGGGCAAATAGT
Source organism: Thermodesulfovibrionales bacterium (assembly GCA_046292975.1). GTDB lineage: Bacteria > Nitrospirota > Thermodesulfovibrionia > Thermodesulfovibrionales > CALJEL01 > CALJEL01. Next base: position 7,094 of record JBKBPW010000027.1, on the reverse strand, counting down.
CCTGAGGATTTTTAATTTTAGGAGGAAATCATGACACAGATTGAACGGGCAAGATCTGGAGAGATCACACCGGAGATTAAAAAGGTTGCTCAGGATGAGGGGATTAATGAGCTACTGCTCAAAGAATATGTTGCAAACGGCAAGGTTGTTATCCCGGCAAATAAAAACAGACAGGCAAGGATTATAGGTATAGGGAGGGGATTAAGAACAAAGGTAAACGCTTCCATAGGCACTTCCACTGATATTGTTGATATTGATATGGAGATAGAAAAGGCAAGATTGCAGAAAGCTATGGAGCAGATACCATTATGGACCTGAGTGTAGGAGGGAATATTGCAAAGATAAGAAAGGCTATAATGGAGGCAGTTCAACTTCCTGTGGGAACTGTTCCACTCTATGAGGCCTTTGCTCTTGCAATAGAACGATATGGGGCTGCAGTAAATATGCCTGTTGAGCTTCTCTGGGAAGTTATGGAAAGGCAATGTGAAGAAGGCGTGGCATTTATGGCTATTCATTGCGGGATAAATAAGAGGACTGTAGAGATGCTCAGGAGACAGCATTACCGTTATGGCGGTTTAGTCTCAAAAGGTGGCTCATACATGGTTGCCTGGATGGAACATAACAAGAAAGAAAACCCGCTTTATGAGCATTTTGATAAAGTCGTTGAGATACTGAAAAGAAATGATGTTGTATTAAGTCTCGGCAATGGTTTCAGGGCAGGAGCTATCCATGATTCTACAGACAGGGTTCAGATTCAGGAATTATTAATAAATTGTGAGCTTGCAGAGATTGGCAGGGAGATGGGTTGCCAGACAATGGTTGAAGGCCCCGGGCATATCCCTATTAATGAGATTGAGGCTAATATCATCCTGGAAAAAAAGATGAGTGGAGGAGCGCCTTTTTATATGCTCGGTCCTATTACAACTGACATAGCACCAGGTTATGACCATATCACCTCAGCAATAGGTGCAGCCCTTTCATCAGCCTATGGTGCTGATTTTATATGCTATGTGACACCTTCAGAACATTTAGGACTTCCATTTCCAGAGGATGTAAGAGAGGGAGTCATTGCAGCAAGGATTGCTGCACATATTGGGGATATGATAAAGCTTGGTAAAACTGACAGAGATAAATTAATGGCAAAGGCAAGAAGGGATATGAGGTGGGACGAGCAGTTTTCGCTTGCAATTGATCCTCAAAGGGCTATAGAGATTAAGGCAAAGAGAGGCAATGGCGAGGTGGGCTGCTCTATGTGTGGAAGGTTCTGTGCAAATGATATCCTGAGTGGTATGTTTCAAAAGAACATGGATGGGACCGACAAGGCATAGATGAACAGGATTGTCTTCATAACAGGTGGTGCAAGGAGTGGAAAGAGTAGATTTGCCCTTGAGATGGCAACAAAACTACAGGGCAGAAAGGTATATATTGCAACAGCAGAGCCCCTTGATGAAGAGATGAGACAAAGGATAGAAAGACACAAAAGGGAGCGTGGAGGAGATTGGTTTACAATTGAAGAGCCTTTAAACCTTCCACAATTACTAAGGGAATTGAAAAGAAGTTATGATGTCGTTCTTATTGATTGCCTTACACTATGGCTTTCAAATCTGATCCTGAAAAGACAGAACACAGAGGACAGAGCACAGACAATAGAGACAGAGATTGCGCAATTTTTAGATACAATTAAAATTTTCAAATCATCCCTTCACCCCTTCACCCATTCACCCATTCACCTGAATTCTTCTAACTTCTGTTCTCTGTTCATCGTCTCTAATGAGGTAGGGATGGGGATTGTGCCTGACAATGAGCTTGCAAGAAGGTTTAGAGATTTAGCCGGTCTGTTAAATCAGAAGGTTGCAACTGTAGCTGATGAGGTCTATATCGTGGTATCAGGGATACCTTTGAAGATAAAGGGTTGAGGAGGTGTATTTTATGCTTGAAGAGACTTTATCGAAGATTAAGCCGGTAAATCCTCAATGGTATGAGATTGCCCAGAAAAGGCTTGATAACCTCACAAAGCCTCCTAAGAGCCTTGGAAGGCTTGAGGAGTTTGCAAGGAGGCTTGTGGCGATCTCAGAAGATAGCATACCTTCAATAAACAAAAAGGCAATATTTACCTTTGCCTGTGACCATGGTGTTACAGAAGAAGGGGTCTCTGCCTATCCAAAGGAAGTGACAGCCCAGATGGTATTCAATTTCTTAAGAGGTGGTGCTGGAATAAATGTCCTTGCAAGGCATGCGGGTGCTGATGTGGTGGTTATAGATATTGGTGTTGACTATGATTTTGGAGAACTCCAAGGACTCCTTCATATGAAGGTTATAAGGGGGACAAGGAACTTTACAAAAGGTCCTGCCATGAGTCGTGATGAAGCAATAAAGACAATTGAGACAGGAATAAGGCTTGCAGATGCCTATGCAAAAAAGGGTTATAGAATCTTTGGCACAGGTGAGATGGGAATAGGAAATACAACTCCCTCAAGTGCAATTGCTGCTGTCCTTACAGAAAGACCTGTAGAAGAGGTAACAGGCAGGGGTACAGGCATATCTGATGAGGCCTTAAAAAGAAAGATTCAGGTTATTAAAAAGGCAATAGAAGTAAATAAACCTGACCCTTCTGATCCAATAGATGTGCTTTCAAAAATCGGCGGTGCTGAGATAGGAGGCATAGCTGGTCTTATACTCGGTGCAGCAGCAAACAGGACCCCTGTAGTTATTGATGGATTTATATCAACAGCCGGTGCCCTTATTGCCTATTGCCTTAAGCCAAATGTCAGGGATTACATGTTTGCTGCCCACAATTCAGTTGAAATAGGACATAAGGCAATGCTTGAGAAGATGGGTCTAAAGCCGATACTCAATCTTGACCTGAGACTTGGAGAAGGAACTGGTGCTGCCCTTGCAATGCTCATGATAGAAGGAGGCTTGAAGATTTATAAAGAGATGGCGACCTTTGCAGAGGCAGGGGTTTCGGATGAAATCCAGAATTAAGGATTCAAGATATGAGACAATTTTTACTTTCCCTTCAATTTTTGACTATATTACCTGTAAAAATTGATGGATTTGTCTCTGAAAAGGAGATAGCGCAATCAGCAGCCTTTTTCCCGGTTGTTGGTGCCTTTCAGGGGATGCTGGCCCTTTTATCAACAATGGTATTTTTGAGCATTTTCCCTCCAGACATTACAGCAGCACTAACTATATTAGTCCTCATACTCAGCAACGGTGGTTTTCATCTTGATGGCCTTGCTGATACCTTTGATGCAATAGCTGTTAGCTCCACAGGTGATGAGTCAGATAAAGAAAAGAGACTTTCTGTTATGAAGGACAGCACCACAGGTGCAATAGGCGTCATTGCCATAATATTCAGTATCTTATTTAAATACCTTCTTTTAAAAGAACTGCTCGCAGGGCCTGGTTTAAAACCCAGGCCTACTGCTTTTTTTACCACACTCTTTCTGATGCCTGTGGTATCTAAATGGGCAATGACAGTTGCAATGTTTCATGGAAGACCGGCAAGAAATGAAGGCCTTGGCAGGATATTTATTAATGGAATAAGATTCAGGGAACTTTTAACCTCCAGCCTGATTCTTTTATTCATATATGCCGTGACAATACTCTTCTCTGCTGACTCTATTGGACTTTATGTATTTGCGACCCTGATTCTTTATTTATGCTCAATCCTGTGGCTCTTCTTTTGCAATAAAAAATTTGGGGGCTCTACAGGTGACACCCTTGGTGCACTAAATGAAATAACAGAGATACTCTTTTTATTTATGGTGATAATATGGCAAAGACTCTCTATTTAATCAGGCATGGTGCAACTGAAGGTAATGGTCAAAAGAGATATAAAGGCACCATCGATGTGCCCCTTTCAGAAAGGGGTATAAGGCAGATAGAAAAGATGGCATCCTACCTCTACGAGACTCTACAGTGTAAAGAAAACCCTATACCAGCCCTTTATTCTTCACCCCTGAGCAGGGCCTATAAAAGTGCAGAGATCATAGGAGAAAAATTTGGGCTCAAACCAGCGGTGATAGAGGAATTTAAAGAAAGAAATTTTGGCTTATGGGAAGGCATGACCTTTGATGAGATAATAAGCTCCTATCCTCAGGAATTTGAGGCCTGGAAGGTTGATCCCCTCAAGTACAGTCCTCCCCAGGGAGAAAGCACCCTTCAGGTAAGGGATAGGGTTATAAGAGGATTTAAAAAGATAGAAGCCCTGACTCACTGTATTATCATAGTTGCCCATGGTGGTGTAAACAGGATTATACTCTGTGAACTTCTGGGCATCCCACTTGAAAATATCTTCAGGATTGAGCAGGACTATGGATGCCTGAATATAATTGAATTTTATGATCACTATCCTGTTGTCAAATTATTGAATTTCACTATTACATGACAATGGCAAAGGCATTAATGATACAAGGAACTGGTTCAGGTGCTGGAAAGACTCTTCTGGTAACAGCACTCTGCAGAATCTTCAACAATCAGGGGATAAAGGTTGCACCCTTTAAGGCACAGAACATGGCCCTTAATTCATTTATAACAAAAGATGGTGGAGAGATAGGTCGAGCACAGGCACTTCAGGCAGAGGCAGCAAGGATTGAGCCAACAGTGGATATGAATCCTGTGCTTCTTAAGGCATCTGGTGAAAGGGGCTGTCAGGTTATTGTCCATGGAAAGGTCTTCGGTCACTATGAAGCAAGGCAATACTATTCACTTAAAGAAAGCCTCTGGCCCTATGTCAAAGATTCCTTTGACAGGCTTTCAGAGGAATATGACCTTGTAATAATTGAAGGTGCTGGAAGCCCTGCTGAGATAAACCTTATGGATAGTGACATTGTAAACATGAGAATGGCTAAATATGCAAAGGCACCTGTATTACTTGTGGGTGATATAGATAGAGGAGGTGTCTTTGCCTCTTTATACGGAACATTGAAGCTTCTTGGCCATGAGAGCAGATATATAAAGGCATTGGTGATTAATAAATTCAGGGGTGATATAGAGATATTAAAACCTGGCTTAAATATCCTTGAAAAAAAGACTGGCAGGTCGGTTATAGGGGTCATACCTTATATGAAAGATACAGGATTGCCAGAGGAAGACAGTCTCTGGTTTGAGAGCCTCAGAAGGGATCATCTTCATGCTCAGGGATTCAGGCCTTATATTAAGGTCGTGGTCTTGAGATTAAGATACATCTCAAACTTCACAGACTTTGATCCGCTTTTTTATGAACCTGATCTGGAGTTAATTTATTCAAGAAATCCATCAGATATAGAAAATGCTGATATAGTGATTGTCCCAGGGACAAAAAACACAGTTAAAGACCTCCTTTCCCTTAAAGAAGACAGTCTTGATCAGAGCCTGAAAAGGGCCTATGAGAAGGGAGTCACGATTATTGGTATCTGTGGCGGATACCAGATCCTTGGTAAAAGGATTTATGATCCCTTTGGTGTAGAAAGTCACCATAAAGAAGTCTCAGGAATAGGGCTTTTAAATATTGAGACAGTATTTGACTATGCAAAGATAACCTCACAGGTAGAGGCAGAATTTAATACCCGAGACCTCCTTCTTGAGCCCTCAAATGCAAGGGCAATTCATGAATTGCCCTTGCATGGCTATGAGATCCATATGGGTAACAGTAAAGGTGAGATCAGCCTATTCAGGATAAATAGGGTTAGCCACGGAGTTGAGTCTCTCTTAGATGGTTCTATTAATGGTAATTGCTGGGGCACCTATATACACGGACTTTTTGAAAATGACCATTTCAGACGGGCTATTATAAATTCAGCAAGGATAAAGAAGGGGCTTGAACCATTAAACTTCACCTATAGCTACAGGGATTTGAAGGATCAAATGATAGAGTCAGTCTCAAGGACTGTAGAAAAGTCCCTTGATATGTCCTTTATATGGAGGCTGATCTCATGAGCCCTGCCTTTATCTCTATAAAGGAGTCCTTAGGCATAGAGGGAGTTCAGATAGGCCTTGCCTTCTTGATTGACCTTCTGGTGGGAGATCCGCGATGGCTTCCCCATCCAGTAAGGTTTATGGGATTTCTAATTGAGAGGCTTGAATTTATTCTAAGGAAAGTCCTTAGAGGTGCCTTCCTTGAAAGGATCGGGGGCCTCTTGCTTGTGCTTTTTATGGTTTCATTTATATTCCTTTTTTCTTGCCTTGTTGTTATGCTCTATGGAAAACTTTTACACAGTTTAAACAGTTTAGGGAGGGTCCTTTCATCGCTCTTTTTTGTCTTTCTCCTTTCAACGACTATTGCAACCAGAGGCCTTGCCAGTGCCTGTATTGAGGTAATAGGGCATCTTAAAGAAGGCAATCTTTTTCAGGCAAGGCGTTCTCTGAGCATGATAGTTGGCAGGGATACAGAAAATTTATCAGAGGAAGGAGTCCTCAGGGCAACTCTTGAAAGCCTTTCAGAGAATCTATCGGATGGAGTGATTGCCCCTCTTTTTTACCTTACTATTGGTGGGTTACCCCTTGCCATGACCTACAAGGCAATAAACACCATGGACTCCATGATTGGCTATAAAAATGAAAGATACAGATATTTTGGATGGGCTGCTGCAAGGCTTGATGACATAGTTAATTATATTCCGGCAAGGCTCTCAGCAGCGCTGATTATCATTGCCACATTTTTACTTAGTGCGACAGTGCCCCGCACCCACTGCAGACGGAACGGCCTTGCGATAGGGTATACTTTACCCCTCTGCAGTGGGTGCGGGGCACTATCCTTTCGTCGCTCTATTGTC
>JBKBPW010000027.1:0-326 GCA_046292975.1 Thermodesulfovibrionales bacterium | reverse complement strand
GCGCCTCGTCTTGGTGGCTGCGCGCCTTCCGTGCCGTCGCGCCGCCGCCCCGGGACTCTATTGTCGTCACACTAAGGGATGGAAAGAAGTCTCCAAGTCCAAACAGTGGTTATCCAGAGGCAGCCCTTGCTGGAGCCCTTGGTATAAGACTTGGAGGTCCCTCTACATATAAAGGAGTGCTGGTAGAAAAACCATTTATAGGCCTATCCCTGAGACAAATCACCATTGAAGTGGCAGAGGAGGCAATGTCCCTTTTTTATCTTTCAGCTTTTATGGGTGGAATTATAGCTGTAGGAGTAAGGCTATGAGTCTTCAATTTTCCCATG
>JBKBPW010000026.1:0-18972 GCA_046292975.1 Thermodesulfovibrionales bacterium | reverse complement strand
ATATGATGTGATAAGAAGGCCCCTTTTTACAGAAAAAGGGCATTTTTTAAAAGAAAGAGAAAACAAGATCTTACTTGAGGTTCACCCAGAGGCTAATAAGATAATGATAAAAAGGGCAGTGGAAGAACTCTTTAAGGTAAAGGTGGAAAAGGTGAACATTATCAATACAAAGGGAAAGATCAGAAGGCGGGGTCGTTATGAAGGATTTTCTTCCGGGATAAAGAAGGCAATAGTAACCCTCAAGCCCGGAGAGAAACTTGATTTCATTGAAGGAGCGTGATGCCCGATGGGAATAAAGGTTTATAAGCCAACATCTCCTGCAAGAAGGTTCATGACATCATCTGACTTTGCTGATATCACTGCTGAGGAACCTTATAAGCCCCTTACCGTACCTTTAAAAAAGACAGGCGGGAGAAATCATTTTGGCAGGGTAACAGCCTGGCACAGGGGCGGCGGAAACAAGAGGCTATACAGGATAATAGATTTTAAACGGGACAAGCTTGGTATTCCTGCAAAGGTGGAGACCATAGAATATGATCCAAACAGATCAGCAAGGATAGCCCTCTTGAAGTATGCTGATGGTGAGCGCAGATATATCATTGCTCCCCTGGGTTTGAAGGTTGGGGATGAGGTGATGGCAGGCAGTGGAGTGGAGGTAAAGGTTGGTAATGCCATGCCACTTAGTGAGATTCCCCTTGGCACATTCATCCATAATATAGAACTGCGCCCTGGTGAGGGTGGAAAACTTGTTCGTGCAGCTGGCACAGCTGCTCAACTTGTAGCGAAAGAGGATAAATATGTTCAGGTAAAGATGCCCTCAGGTGAAGTCAGGATGGTACTTTCCAATTGTATGGCTACAATTGGCCAGGTGAGCAATCCTGATCATGAAAATATATCTATTGGAAAGGCAGGAAGGATGAGATGGTTTGGAAGGAGACCCATTGTAAGGGGTGTGGCTATGAATCCAATAGATCATCCCCTTGGAGGTGGTGAAGGAAAAAGTTCTGGTGGAAGGCCAGCATGTACTCCTTGGGGAAAACCAGAGGGTGTCAAGACAAGAAAGAATAAAAAGACAGATAAATTTATCGTGAAGAGGCGCAAATGACAAGGGAGATTATAGAGAAAAGAGAGATTAAGGAGAGGTCGGATTTCCGACTGCTGACTTCCAAGTTCAGTAGCAGGAGGCATTATGCCGAGATCGCTTAAAAAAGGTCCATTTGTTGAACCAAAACTAATGAAAAAAGTTTTAGCCATGATTGACAGTGGTGATAAGAAGATTATAAAGACATGGTCAAGAAGGTCTACAATTGTGCCTGAATTTATTGGTTTTACTTTTGCTGTTCATAATGGAAAGAAGTTTATACCTGTCTATGTGACAGAAAATATGGTTGGCCATAAACTTGGTGAATTTGCACCAACAAGGACATTTAAAGGTCATGGCAGCGCAGCAGAAAAGGTGGAGAAAAAGGGATAAGGTATGGAGGCAAAGGCAATAGCAAGATACATCAGGATTACCCCCAGAAAGGCAAGGAGGGTGCTTGACCTTATCAGGGGAAAGAAGGCAGGAGAGGCTGTAATTGCCCTGAGGTTTATGCCTTACCGAGCGGCTCGTTATGTAGAGAAGGTCCTCAGGTCTGCAATGGCTAATGCAATGCAGAAATCACCCAATCTTGATGTTGATTCACTTAAGATAGCCCATGCTGTGGCTGATGAGGGTCCTATGATGAAGAGGATAGAACAGAGGGCAATGGGAAGGGCAAATGTTATTAGAAAAAAGACCTGTCATATTACAATAGTGCTTGCCTCTGAGCAAGAAAAGGAGGTTTAGTTTGGGACAGAAGGTTCATCCTTTTGCAAACAGAATAGGGATAATCAGGACATGGGATTCAAGATGGTTTGCCCGTAAAGCAAGGGATTTTTCGCATTTACTCAATGAGGACATAAATATCAGGAAGAGCCTGAAAGAGAGATTGTATCACGCTGGTGTATCAAAGATAGAGATAGAGAGAATAGGCCAGAAGATGAGAATTACAATTCATACTGCAAGGCCAGGAATCATAATTGGTAAAAAGGGAGCAGAGGTTGACAGACTTAAAAAAGAGCTTGAGGTTCTTACTAACAGGCAGGTAAATATAGATATAAAAGAAATAAGAAAGCCTGAGCTTGATGCACAGCTTGTGGCTGAGAACATTGCCCTTCAACTTGAAAAGAGGGTATCCTTCAGGAGGGCCATGAAAAAGGCTGTGTCAAGTGCTCTTAGATTCGGTGCCCTTGGTGTTAAGGTTTCCTGTGCTGGAAGGCTTGCAGGAGCTGAGATTGCAAGGACAGAGTGGTACAGAGAAGGAAGGGTACCTCTTCATACATTCAGGGCTGATATAGATTATGGATTTAGTGAGGCCAGGACAACATACGGGAAAATCGGAGTAAAGGTCTGGATATACAAGGGTGAAATATTGCCAGAAAGGGCTATGGTATCTGCAGAGGGCGAAACATCATGGAGTTAAAGCAGTTTGCGCTCATAAAGCAGGGTTTCTCAAATGTGCCCTGAGGTTGTAACAAACCATAAGAGAGGGATTTAAAGATGTTAATGCCTAAAAAGGTTAAGTACAGAAAGATGCAGAAAGGCAGGATGTATGGAAAGGCATACAGAGGTGGCTCTATTGCCTTTGGAGAGTTTGGCCTGAAGGCCCTTGAGCCTGGCTGGATATCAAGCAGACAGATTGAGGCAGCCAGGGTAGCTATCCAGAGACATCTAAAAAGAGGTGGTAAGCTTTGGATACGGATATTCCCGGACAAGCCCATTACAAAAAAACCTGCTGAGACGAGGATGGGTAAGGGAAAGGGCAATCCTGAATACTGGGTCGCTGTTGTAAAGCCAGGAAGGATACTTTATGAGATTGGTGGAGTGAGTGAGCAGGTTGCTATGGAGGCAATGAGGCTGGCTTCTTACAAGTTACCTGTTGCTACAAAGATTGTTAAGAGGGAGGAGGCCCTGTCATGAAGGCTTCTAAACTCAGGGAGATGACTGTGGAGGAACTCAGACAGAAAGACAATGAACTGAGAAAGGAGCTTCTTCACCTGAGAATTCAGAAAGCCACAGGTGATATACAAAATCCCAATAGATTGAAAGAGATTAAGAGGGACATAGCAAGGGTCCTTACAATAATAACTGAAAAACAATCAGGGTCCCCAAAAAATCATTAGATTTTGGGGGCACTTAAAAAGGTATTATAGAGGATAGAATTATGCCAAAGAAGATTTTTACTGGAAAGGTTGTTAGCGACAAGATGGACAAGACAGTCGTCGTGGAAGTAACGAGACTTGTCCAGCACCCTGTCTACAAGAAGACTGTCAAATACAGGAAAAAATTTATGGCCCATGATGAGGGAAACAGGTGCAAGGTTGGTGATATTGTGTCAATTGTAGAGTCAAGGCCCCTTAGCAGACGCAAGAGATGGGTTGTCATTGATATTGTGAAAAAGGCTGTTACCTCACCTGAAGTCAGAGACCCTTTAACTGAGGGAGGTCTGAAATGATACAGCTCAGGACAATGCTTGAGGTAGCTGACAACTCAGGTGCCAAGAAGGTTCAATGTATAAAAGTGCTTGGGGGTTTCCATAAAAAATATGCCAGACTTGGTGATGTTATAGTTGTCAGTGTTAAGGAGGCCCTTCCTGATAGTAATATCAAGAAGGGAGATAAGGCAAAGGCCGTGGTTGTGAGGACAAAAAAAGAGACCAGAAGACCTGATGGGACTTATATTCGGTTTGATCAGAACGCAGTTGTCCTGATTAATGCCCAGGGAGAGCCTATAGGCACAAGGATATTCGGGCCTGTTGCAAGAGAGCTAAGGTGGAAGGAATTTACAAAAATAATCTCACTTGCGCCAGAGGTTCTTTAAGGAGGAAGGATGTCATTGAGGATAAAAAAGAATGATACAGTGGTTGTTATATCCGGAAAACATAAAGGTAAAAGGGGCAGGGTAATAAGGGTACTGCCATCTGATGATAAGGTGATAGTGGAAAAGATTAATATTGTAAAAAGGCATATGAAGCCGAGTAAGAAATATGCTCAGGGAGGTATTATCGAAAAAGAGGCTCCCATTCATATATCAAATGTTATGCTTCTTTGCCCCAAATGTGATAAACCAACAAGGATAGGTAGCCAGCTTCTATCTGATGGCAATAAGGTAAGAGTCTGCAAGAAGTGTAAGGAGGTAATAGATACATAATGGTTCCGAGATTAAAGGAAAAATTCAGGAAAGAGATAGTTCCAGAGATGATAAAGGAATTTTCTTATAAGAATATAATGCAGGTGCCTCGTCTCACAAAGGTTGTTATAAATGTAGGTCTTGGAGAGGCAATCCAGAACATAAAACTCCTTGAAACAGTCCAGAAAGAGATAGCTCAAATAACAGGGCAGAGGCCCGTTCAGACAAGGGCAAAGAAGGCAATAGCTGCCTTTAAACTAAGGAAGGGCGTTCCCATAGGATGCATGGTCACACTCAGGGGTGACAGGATGTATGAATTTCTTGATAGATTTATCAATCTCAGCCTTCCAAGGATAAGGGATTTTAAGGGCGTACCTACTAAAAGCTTTGATGGACATGGTAATTATACGCTTGGAATAAAAGAGCAGCTTATATTTCCTGAGATAGACGCAGATAAGGTTGATTTCATTTACGGAATGGATATAACCATATGCACAACAGCAAAGACAGATGAAGAGGCTATGGCATTGCTCAGACATCTGGGTATGCCTTTCAGAAAAGGTGTCAAGAAATAGCCGGGAAGGAGAAACCAAATGGCAAGAGTTTGTATGATTGAGAAATCCAAAAGGCCACCGAAATTCAGTACAAGGCAGAGAAATAGATGCAGGGTTTGCGGAAGACCTCGGGCATATTTAAGAAAATTTGGACTTTGCAGGGTATGTTTTAGAGAACTTGCACATCAGGGACTTATCCCTGGAGTGAGAAAGGCAAGCTGGTAATAGAGGTGAAGAATGATTACTGATCCCATAGCTGATATGCTTACAAGGATAAGAAATGCCATAATGATAAGAGCAGAAAAGGTTGATGTGCCTGCCTCAAGGCTAAAGCTTGAGATAGCAAAGATAATGAAAGAGGGAGGATTCATCAGGGGATATAAGATAATAAAAGATAAGAGGCAGGGAACATTAAGAATCTCCTTGAAATATGCAGATGGTCAATCCGCTATAAACGGCCTGAGGAGGATAAGCAGGCCAGGTAGAAGGGTATATGTAGGAGTTGATAAACTTCCTCAGGTGATGGGAGGAGTTGGCATGGCAATCCTTAGCACGCCAAAAGGGGTGCTCTCTGACAAGAGGTGCCGTGAGGCAAAGGTTGGAGGAGAGGTTCTCTGCTATATATGGTGAAAGGAGTTTAAAAATGTCACGGATAGGGAAAAAGCCCATAGAGATACCAAAGGGTGTTGAGCTCAGGATTGACAAAAATTTTGTTACAGCCAAGGGACCCAAAGGGAGTCTCACAATAGAGATACATCCAAGGATAAAGGTATCACTGGAGGATGGGAAGATAATCCTTCAAAGGCCAACTGATGAAAAGCAGGATAAGGCCCTACATGGAACAATGCGTGCACTTGTGTCTAACATGATTGAGGGTGTTTCAAAGGGATATGAAAAGGTACTCGAGATATTTGGAGTTGGCTACAGGGCACAGCTTCAGGGCAATAGGCTTATATTCAGCCTGGGCTATTCCCATCCTGTGGAGTTTCAATTACCTGAAGGGATAAAAGCGACTGTAGATCCAAAACAGACCACAATAACACTTACAGGGGCTGATAAACATCTTCTCGGCCAGATAGCAGCAAATATAAGGGCCTTAAGGCCACCTGATCCTTATAAAGGAAAGGGTATAAGATATGCAGGTGAGCATTTAAAGCTCAAACCTGGTAAGGCTGGAAAGAAATAATAAGGGAGGTTTTTTCTTTGGGAAGGGTAAAAGACAGGAGAAGATTAAGACATGACAGAATAAGGAAAAAAGTCTTCGGGACATCAGAAAGACCAAGACTTTGTGTCTATAAGAGCCTTAAATATATTTATGCCCAGTTGATAGATGACACTAGGGGTCATACACTTCTGAGCGCAACAAGTTTTGAAAAGGATTTTTCTGATCTTCGTAGCAGGGATAATATTGAGGCTGCTAAGAGGGTTGGTGAGCTCATAGCAAAGAGGGCACTTGAGAAGGGAATCAAGAGTGTTGTTTTTGACAGGAGTGGTTATCCCTATCATGGAAGGATAGCTGCTCTTGCAGATGCTGCAAGGGCAGCTGGACTTGAATTTTAAGCAAGGAGGTCTCGGGTAGGTGCCAAAGACAATAGTGGAGAGGATAAATCCAGAGGGGCTGGAGCTCAAGGATAAGATAGTTTATATAAACAGGGTTGCAAAGGTTGTCAAAGGTGGAAGGAGATTCTCCTTCAGCGCCCTTGTTGTTGTTGGTGACGGCAACGGAGTTGTTGGGGCTGGCAAGGGAAAGGCTTCAGAAGTACCAGATGCAATCAAAAAGGCAATTGAACAGGCAAAGAAGAGTCTTATAAGAATCCCGATTAAAAATGGCACTATACCCTATCAGATCACTGGAAAGTTTGGGGCTGTAAAGGTTGTAATGAATCCTGCTCCAAGGGGAACTGGTATCATAGCAGGTGGAGGAGTCAGGGCACTCTTTGAGGTTGCAGGTATTACGGATATAGTAGCAAAGGTTATAGGAAATCATAATGCCTTCAATACAGTATGGGCAACCATACAGGGGTTTAAGGAGCTCAAAGATCCAGAGGCAGTTCTCAGAATAAGGGGAAAGATTGAGGAGGTTCAGGAGGAGGTTAATGCATGAAAAAGATAGCAATCACCCTTAAGAGAGGTTATCCAGGAGTTCCTGAAAAACAGAGAAGGATACTTCAGGCCCTTGGTTTGAGAAAGAGGCATCAGACAGTTATAAAGGACGATGTGCCTTCTATAAGAGGAATGGTTTCAAAGATAACGCATCTGATTGAAGTAAAGGAGACTTTACAATGAAGATAGAGGATTTAAAACCAGCTCCTGGAGCAAGGAAAAAGAAAAAGAGGATAGGTAGAGGAATTGGCTCTGGCCATGGAAAGACCTCTACAAAGGGTCATAAAGGTCAGAAGGCGCGTTCAGGAGGTACAAAAGGTCCTGGCTTTGAAGGTGGCCAGATGCCTCTTCAGAGGAGGCTTCCAAAGAGGGGATTTACAAATACCCCATTCAGAAAAGAATTTGCAGTTATAAACCTGAAGGACATAGAGAAACTCGGTCTTGAGGATATAAGTCCTCAAGTGCTTCTTGAAAAGGGTATAATAAGGGATATCAAGGATGGATTAAAGGTCCTTGCAGATGGAGATATTAAAAGGCCTGTTAAAATAAAGGCACATGCCTTCAGTAAGGCTGCCCTTGAAAAGCTTAAGGCTTCAGGGTCCACAGTTGAGGTGATAAGCGGTTGAGAATCTTTGAGGTCTTCCAGAATATCTTTAAGATTGAAGAGCTAAAGAATCGTATTGTCTTTACACTTCTTATGCTCATAGTCTATAGAATTGGGGCCCATATACCCACTCCTGGAATTAATGGCGAGGCATTAAGCAGATTTCTTACAGAGAAAGGTGGAGCCCTCATGGGCTTTTTTGATATGTTTTCAGGTGGGGCACTTTCAAGGCTTACCATATTTGCGCTTGGCATAATGCCCTATATAAGTGCATCCATTATCCTTCAGCTTTTAACTGTTGTGATACCTGCAATAGGAAAGCTTGCAAAGGAAGGTGAGTACGGAAGAAAGAAGATTGTTCGTTATACAAGGTACGGGACAGTTATAATAAGCGCCATACAGTCATTCTTTATTGCGGTGGGTCTTGAGACCATGTCTCAGGGAGAATTTATAACTAATCCGGGCTGGGGCTTCAGACTCATGACCATGATCACCCTTACATCTGGCACTGCCTTTATTATGTGGCTTGGAGAACAGATAACAGAGAGGGGAATCGGAAACGGGATCTCCCTGATAATCTTTGCTGGCATAGTGGCAAGGATGCCCAATGCTGTGGTTAATACCGTAAGATTGATAAGGTCTGGAGAGCTTTCAATATTATTTGTGATATTCTTAATATTCCTTATGGTTGCTGTTGTGGCTGGCATTATATACATTGAAAGAGGTCAGAGAAAGATACCTGTTCAATATGCAAAAAGGGTTGTGGGCAGAAAGGTTTATGGAGGTCAGAGCACTCACCTTCCCTTAAAGATCAATACCTCAGGAGTGATACCTCCAATATTTGCGTCATCCATAATTATGTTTCCTGCTACAATTGCAGGATTTGCTGGCATCCCGTGGATTCAGGGTGTGGCAAGGCAACTCTCACCCGGAACCATTATATACACCCTGCTTTATGTGGGCCTTATATTCTTTTTTGCCTATTTCTACACAGCTATTATATTCAATCCT
The DNA here is from genome assembly GCA_046292975.1 of Thermodesulfovibrionales bacterium. Lineage (GTDB taxonomy): Bacteria > Nitrospirota > Thermodesulfovibrionia > Thermodesulfovibrionales > CALJEL01 > CALJEL01. The sequence goes on along the minus strand of JBKBPW010000026.1, from coordinate 10,490 downwards.
GTAGACATAGCAGATAATCTTAAAAAATACGGTGGATTTATTCCCGGAATAAGGCCTGGTCAGAAGACCTCAGAATATATTTATAGGGTCTTAAGCAGACTTACCTTTGTGGGTGCAGTATATTTATCAATAGTATGCATACTGCCAGAGATCCTTATTAAAAAGGCAAATGTACCTTTTTATTTTGGTGGGACCTCTCTGCTGATTGTTGTTGGAGTTGCCCTTGATACAGTCTCACAGATTGAGGCTCATCTCGTTACAAGGTCTTATGAAGGATTTCTTAAAAAGGGCAGGCTTAAAGGTAGAAGAGGCTAGCAGGACTCCTAATTAAGGTAGTCGTGATTATATTGAAATCACCACATGAGATAAAGATGATTGAAAGGGCCTGTAAGATCGCAGCTGGTGCCCTTGAAATGCTTGCAGAAGTTATCAGGCCTGGCATAAGGACAAAGGAGCTTGAAGAGTATGCTGAGGCATATATCCAGGCTAAAGGCGGTAAGCCTGCCTTTAAAGGCTATAGAGGATATCCAGCAAGTATATGCGTTTCTATAAATAATCAGGTTGTGCATGGGATACCCTCTCAAAGAAGACTTGAAGAAGGTGATATCGTTAGTATAGACCTTGGGGTTATATATGAGGGATACTACGGGGATGCAGCTCGTTCCTATGCTGTGGGAAGTATCGGAGAACTCTATCGCAAACTTTTGGAGGTAACTGAAAAGGCACTTTACATCGGGATTGAAAATGCAAAGGCTGGCAACAGGGTAGGAGATATCTCCTCAGCAATTCAGACCTATGTTGAATCAAATGGTTTCTCAGTTGTCAGGGCCTTTGTAGGCCATGGGGTTGGAAAATTTCTTCATGAAGAACCTCAGGTGCCAAATTTTGGTAAGCCCGGTAAAGGCCCAAGGCTTAAGGAAGGGATGACCATTGCTATAGAGCCAATGGTAAATACAGGTTTGCCTGATGTTATGATACTTAATGATGGCTGGACAGCAGTTACGGTTGATGGTGGATACTCTGCACATTTTGAGCACACAGTGGCTATTACCAAGAACGGTGCCCAAATCTTGACTAAATTGTATTAAAAAGGTATAATGCAAAATTGCCCAAAGAAGAGAGCATAGAGGTTCAGGGAACGGTCGTTGAGGTCCTGCCCAATGCCATGTTCAGGGTAGAACTGGACAATGGCCAGGTTATTCTGGCTTATATTTCAGGGAAGATGAGGATGCATTTTATTAGAATTTTGCCTGGTGATAAGGTGCTTGTTGAGCTTTCACCTTATGACCTTACAAAGGGAAGAATAACTTACAGGTTTAAATAAAAGGAGACTTTCTATGAAAGTAAGATCATCTGTGAAACCTATTTGCTCAAAATGCAAGATTATTAAGCGCAGGGGTGTGATAAGGGTCATTTGCGAGAACCCAAAGCATAAGCAGAGACAGGGGTGAATGGGTGAATTGGCTTCTTCACCAATTCACCAATAAACCGATTCGCCTCTTCACTAATTCACCAATTATTTTTGAATAAAAAATTAGAGGAGTGAACAATGGCAAGGATAGCAGGAGTAGATTTGCCAAAGAATGAAAGGGTAGAGATTGCCCTTACAAGGCTCTTTGGTATCGGCAGGTCTTTATCAAATAAGATTCTTAGAGAGACTGGCGTTAATCCTGACACAAGGGTTAAAGACCTCAAGGATGAGGAGGTTGTTAAGATAAGATCTGTTATAGAGAGGGATTATAAGGTTGAAGGAGAGCTTCGTAGAGAGATAGCAATGAATATAAAGAAGCTCATGGATATCGGCTCCTACAGGGGCATAAGGCACAAGCTGGGACTTCCTGTCTGGGGTCAGAGGACAAGGACAAATGCAAGAACCCGCAAGGGTCCCAGAAGGGCGGCTGTAGGTAAGAAGAAGGAGGCATAAATGGCTCAGAAAAAAAGAGGTGCAAAGAAAGAAAAGAAACATATAACAGCGGGCGTTGCCCATATACAGGCAACTTTTAATAATACAATTGTTACCATCACTGACCAGAATGGAAATGTCCTTACCTGGGCTTCAGCAGGTAGTCTGGGTTTTAAGGGCTCCAGAAAGGGCACACCCTACGCAGCCCAGATGGCTGCTGAGGCTGCTGCTAAAAAGGCGATGGATATGGGTTTAAGACAGATTGATGTGCTTGTAAAAGGTCCTGGTGCTGGAAGAGAGTCAGCCATCAGGGCATTGCAGGCTGCAGGTCTTGATATAAACCTGATCAAGGATGTAACACCAGTACCTCATAATGGATGCAGACCCCCGAAGAGAAGAAGGGTATGAAACTATTTAAATCACTTATTAAGGAGGTTAAAAAATAAATGGCAAGGTATATAGGGCCAGTTTGCAGGCTCTGCAGGCGTGAAGGAGAGAAACTCTTCCTTAAAGCTGACAGATGTTATACAGATAAATGTGCTATAGAAAGGAGAAAATATCCACCTGGGCAGCACTGGCAGAATAGACCCAAGCCATCTGACTATGGATTACAGCTAAGGGAGAAACAGAAATTAAAAAGGATATATGGAGTGCTTGAAAGACAGTTCAGGAGATATTTTGAGATAGCCTCAAAGAAAAAGGGTGTTACAGGAGAGGCACTCCTTCAGCTTCTTGAATTGAGGCTTGACAATACATTACACAGACTTGGCTTTGCTTCTGGGATAAGGGTTGCGAGGCAGCTTGTGAGTCACGGGCATGTCCTTGTTAATGGTAAAAAGGTTAATATACCGTCTTACAATTTAAGACCTGGAGATGTTATTGAGATAAAAGAGCAGAGCATGGATCTTCAGGTAATAAAAGAAAGTCTTGAAAAGGCGCAACATAGAGGAATTCCGTCATGGCTTGAAGTGGATGTACAGAATATGAGGGGAAAGGTTCTTCATGTGCCTTCAAGAGATGAGATACCTATTACAGCCCGCGAACAGCTCGTAGTAGAATTATATTCAAAGTAGGGCAGTTTAAATGAAAAAAGGACAGTTTTATTAAAAACTGCTCTATTGCACAAAAATGAAGGAGGTTTTATGAATTTAAGGAAAAAGGGTTTTCAGCTTCCCCAGAGGATAAAATTTGATGAAGATACATTAAGCCCAACATTTGGAAGACTCACTGCAGAGCCCTTTGAAAGAGGATATGGCATTACCGTAGGGAATGCTATGAGAAGGGTTCTCCTTTCGTCAATTACAGGAGCAGCTGTTACTGCTGTAAAGATAAAAGGGGTACTTCATGAATTTTCTTCAATCGATGGCGTTAAAGAAGATGTGGTGGATATTATTTTAAATGTAAAAAAATAAGGATGCGTATCCATGGAGATGGTAAGAAGACGGGTTCAATTGCTGAGAAAGGTCCAAAGGTGGTTACGGCAGGTGATATAAAGGTTGATGGTTCGGTGGAGATACTCAATCCCGAACTTCCTATAGCGACCCTTGACAAGGGAACTACCTTTGAGATGGAGCTCTATATGAGTACAGGAAAGGGTTATGTACCTGCTGAAGTGAATAAAGAGTCAGGTCTTCCCATAGGTGTGATTGCAGTTGATTCCCTTTTCAGTCCTGTGAAGAGGGTTAATTTCTGGGTAGAAAAGGCAAGGGTTGGGAGGTCAACTGATTATGATAAACTCATTATGGAGATAACCACTGATGGCAGTATTACCCCGGAGAGGGCAATATCTGAAGCAGCAGGAATACTTGTTGAGCATTTTGATCTTTTTATACTTGAAGAAGATGCCATTTATCCAATGGAAGATAGGGCGAGTTTAACTTATCAGCAGGGCAGTTCCACAATAAATGAGAATCTCCTTAAGAGCATTGACGAGCTCGAACTTTCTGTGCGCGCCCATAATTGCCTTAAGAATGCAAATATCCAGACAATAGCTGATCTTGTTCAAAAGACAGAGCAGGAGATGCTGAAGACCAAAAACTTTGGAAGGAAGTCTCTCAATGAGATAAAAGAGATATTAAGGAGTATGGGTCTTGAATTAGGTATGAAGATTGATACAGAGGCACTTAAGGCACTACAGGCAGGAGGTAAAGGAAATGCGGCATAAAGTTGACGGAAGGCTTTTTGGGAGGCCTGCAAATCAGAGAAAGGCGTTGTTGAGAAACCTTGTTGCCTCATTAATAGAGCATCAGAGGATAGAAACCACCCTACCGAGGGCAAAGGAGGCAAAGAGGATTGCTGAAAGACTTGTAAGCCTTGCAGTGAAGGGTGACCTTGCCTCAAGAAGACTTGCTCAGACCTATCTTCCAAACAAGGAATTGATCAGTCATCTTTTTAAAGAGATAGGTCCAAGATTTACTGGCCGAAATGGAGGTTATCTGAGAATAGTAAGAACAAGGCGCAGGGTGAATGACAGGGCAGAGCTTGCAGTACTTGAATTTGTTGATTATGAAGATATAATGAAGAAACATGAGGAGAAGAAAGAATCAAAATCAGAGGAGAAAAAGTGATAGACATACTGGCTATTATAATAGTCCTTGCTGTCTATTTACTGCTCCAGCTGGTGGTATTTCCAAGACTTGGTGTCCCCACATGAGGTATTCCTCCAAGGGATCTGGAGAATCCTAAGAAACACCAGAGTCTGAGTTGTCCTACTGCTCCTCAGAAAAAATAAGTTCAAGGGCTGCAGTTTTTTCATTAACATAATCAAGGAGATACCTTTCTTTTTTCCTTAACTTGAAGAGTTCGTCAGCCATATTAATTGATGCAAGGATAGCTGCCTTCAAGGGAGGTGTAGAGGGAGAATTTTTAATAATCTCTCTTATCCGTGAATCAACAAATTGAGCAAGTTCATTCATGTATTGGGGTGAGGCCTCTCCTTTAATGATATATTTTTGTCCGAGTATATAGACTTCTATGCTTTTTATCATATCTCAAACTCCTCAATCTCACGCATTATTTCCTGAATCTCCTTTTTCACATAAAGCCTTTCCGTTTTAAGCTCCTCAATCTCCTTTGCCTGTTTCTTTACAAGCTCTTCAAGTTCTTCCAACTTTTTTTGAAGCCGCTGATTTTCGTCCTTTATAGCCCTTGCTTTTTCAATGAATCTTGCTATCTTTTCACCGAACTCTTTGATCCCTGTTCCCTCTAAGACATTCGGAAGGTCCATCTCGCCATTATCAAACACTCCCTTTTTCATGTTTTTAAAATACCAGAAGAAAGGTATTTCTTGCAAGATTCCAGGGCTACATGATTTTTGGCCTACGGGCAAGGAATCAGTATCCATCCTGTCCTTATCTTGTTAATTTGATATAATAGAGAGATGAAACAAAAGGGCCACCACAAAAAATCTTTTAATATTTTGGGACCTCCTGTTTTGCGAATATTAGTGATTATAATATCCATCACGGGAATTGATCCCGCGGCTATGGTTAGCGGGAAATTACATATCTTCAATAGTATTGCTACTCATACCCCAAAAAATCTTATGATTTTTTGGGTACCCTCTGTTTCAGCATCAAGTGATACCTGTTCTGATGAAACATTCCTGCTGGCAAGACAATATCTTCAATCCTTTGAATTTCAAAAAGCAATAGATACCTTGAAAGACCTTGAAGACTGTGTTATTGTCTCTGACCTTGTGCTTTTTATGAAGGCAGAGGCACTGAGCGCCTTTTCATCAGAGGATGCCCGTAAGACCTATGAAAAACTAATTCATACCTGTGAATTCCAGCCCTGCTCCCCTTTACTTGTTAGAAAGGCAAGTTTTGCCCTGATAGAGTTGTTGCTCCTTGATGACAGAAATCGTGCAATAAAGGAACTGGAGAGATACATTGAAAAATATCCCTTTGATGACTATGCAAATTATCTTCTTGCCTATTTAAAAGAAAAGGATGGTCTTGATGTAAGTTCTATTTACAGAAGACTATTTATAAAAAACAGCAGCTTATCCTCTTTAATTAAAGACAGGATTGATTACAATATGCTCGGCCCTGAAGAATTTGAAGAAAAGATAAAGGGCCTGTTAAAACTTGTTCGATATGATGAGGCTGAGCTTGCTATAAAGAAGAGACTTGAGGAAGAAAAAGATCCTTTAAGGATAGAAAACCTGAGAAGACTTCTTGGAAACATTTATTTCAAGAAGAAAAGATACAGGGAGGCAGCAGAGGAGTTCCTTTTATCAAAGGAATACTACATGCTTGGACTATCCTATCTCAGGTCTGGTAATGATGAAGAGGCAAAAAAGGTTATAGATAGATTGATAAATGCAAGGGACAGGAGGGTTGTGCCCCTTGCAATTGCCTTTGCAAGGACACTAAGAGACAGGGGGAATTTTATAGATACTATAAATTATCTTGAGAGGCTTTTAAAATACTTTCCTTTTGACTCAGAACAGATTCAATGGGCAATTGCATGGACTCATTACAGAACAGGTAATTATGAAGAGGCAAAAAACCGTCTCCTGGAACTTCAGAAAAAATATAAAAGGCCCCGTTATGATTACTGGCTTCTGAGGATAGCAGAACTCAGAAAAGAGATACCGGAAACAGAAGAAGATATCTTTCTTGGCTACAGAAAGCTCGTAGAACAGGACAGCGGATTTTATAGCCTCCTTGCAAGGCAGAGGCTTGAAAAACTTGAGGACAAAAAAGTCAGGCTGGATATAAAGGCAGAGGCTTCAGGGCCTTCAATTTTGCAAACCCTTACAGCTTCTTTCGAAGACCGCAGTCATGATGATTACAAAACCTATCAACCTGACTGGCACCCCAAAAAATCTGATGATTTTTTGGGGACCCCTGTTTTCAGGAGGTTTTCAATCTTTCTCAAACTTGGACTCAGGGAGGAACTCACAGAAGAGATAACAGCACTTGTGAAAGACTGCATGGCGGGGGCTCCATCATGGGAACTTCCTGTTACTTTACCAGAAATATCATCGAATTCAGAGAAACAGGCAACTCTCAGGACATCCTATTCATTATATTTTTCAAATTCTAAAACAAATGATTGTAAGGAAATTCTCAAGGATATCGGTTTTTTCTTTTATAGCACTGGTCAGTATTACAGGGCAGTGGCCCTTTATTCAAGATTGAAGACACTTCCTGAGATGCAGGCCAGGATTGATGATAGATTCCTCTATCCTTTTATCTATCCTGAGCTGCTCTTAAATGTCTCACGGCTTTATGCTGTTGATCCTTATTTGCTTTTGTCAATCATTCGTGAAGAAAGCAGATATAATCCAGGGGCTATATCTCCTGCAGGTGCCATGGGACTCATGCAGATAATGCCTTATACAGCAGAAAGACTTATAAGGGCTACCACCTTTAACCATCAGGAGCGCTCCCAAAAAATTTTAAATACTTTTTTGCTTCAATATCGGAAGAACAATTCAAATTATTTGCAGAAATTATATGATCCAGAACTGAATATACATCTTGGAGCACTGTATTTCAAAAGACTGCTTGAACAATATAAAGAGATTCCACTGGCCATCGCTGCATATAATGCTGGAGAGGGTGCGGTGGACTCATGGCTAAAGAAAGGTTATTCATCCGTGGATGAATTTATAGAGGATATACCATATGGCGAGACCATGAATTATGTAAAAAGGGTTCTTACAACATACGAGAAGTATCTGAGGATATATGGGATGAAAAGGTAGGGCTGAACATATCATGAAGAGACTCCATGGCGAAACAGGAGTCCTTTCTGAAGTATCAGTTCTGTAACGAGCCTGGCATTTTTGAGTTTATTAAAGATATGCGATAAGGAAGGCGTGAACTTGATTTTTTCCTGATTGCTATGCTATAAATAAAAAAAGCTACACGAATGTAGCGTAGGTTACTCTAAAGTTAGAATATCAAGCCACGAAGGCTTAAAAGACCATGAAGGTCAGAAAAAGCCTTTGTGGTTTTTTATTTTTAGTTTAGGAGGTTAAAGATGAGGATTAAGGTTTTATTTATTTTCCTTTTTGCCTTCAGCTTAATCTTTAGTGTTTCACCTGTCTGGGCTTATCATCCCCTTATCACAGATGACACAGGCACTCAGGGGGAGGGGAGGTGGCAGTATGATTTCAATGTAGAGTATGGATATGATAAAGACAAAGGCATTAAAACAAAAGAGTTAAGTCTGAATAACACCCTGACCTATGGTCTTACTGATAATCTTGATATTGGAATTGGAATCCCCTATGTCTACTGGAAAGAAGAAGATCATGAAAGTATTGATGAAAGTGGATTCTCTGATATTGAGCTCGGGCTTAAATACAGGTTTTACGAGACCAAAGGATTGAATGTAGCAATAAAACCATCTATCACAATACCTTCAGGAGATGAAGAAAGAGGATTAGGGACAGGTCGTGTTACAGGCAGGTTTTTTTTGATTCTTGATAGGGAATTCAGGGATCTTACTTTCTTTTTTAATGCTGGATACATAAGGAATGAAAACAGGATTGATGAGAGGAAGAACCTCTGGCATTTATCCCTTGCTGGTGAATACAGGATAAAAGAGGGCTTTAAGGTAGTTGGCAACATCGGCATGGAGAAAGACCCTGATAGAACCTCACACAAGAATCCTGCCTTTTTAATAATAGGAACTGTTTACACCTTTTCTGATGCCTTTGACCTTTCAGCAGGTATTAAAAGAGGCCTCACAGAGCCTGAGACAGACACCAGCCTTATGGCTGGAATAACATTGAGATTTTAGGAGGTCTTTATGCATATACCGGATGGCTATCTCAGCCCTCAGACATACATTCCCCTTTATGCTGCAAGTGTGGTGTTCTGGGGTATTGCAATTAAAAGGCTTAAAAAGGAATTATCCGATAAGCAGGTCCCCTATCTTGCCATGGCAGGTGCCTTTTCATTCCTGATACAGATGTTCAATATTCCCATACCCGGAGGGACAACAGGTCATGCAGTTGGTGCCTCTATAACAGCACTTCTCCTTGGACCATGGGCAGCTGTAATTGCTGTTAGTACTGTTTTGATAATTCAGGCCCTTGTCTTTGGAGATGGTGGCATTACAGCTATTGGAGCCAATTGTTTTAATATGGCAGTGGTTATACCCTTTGTCTCCTATTGGGTGTTCAAGGCAATAGCAGGCAACAAGGAGAGTAAAAAGAGGATATATGCAGGTGCCTTTCTTTCAGGATACATAGGTCTTACAGCAGGGGCATTGCTTACAGCAATTGAATTTGGGCTACAGCCATTAATTGCTCATGATCAAGCAGGTAATCCCCTTTATGCACCCTATCCATTGAAGATCGCCATACCAGCAATGGCCTTAGAGCATATGTTATTATTCAGCATTATTGAGGGCCTCTTGACTGCGGGCATATTGAGATATTTCATTAAACAGGAGCCCCAATCCATATATGCCATGAAAGGAGGGATAGTATGACAGCCTTTCAAAAAAGGCTTCTTTTGTTTTTGTTCATACTTGCTATTTTAAGCCCAATAGGAATTATCCTTCCTGAAGCCTTCAAGGCAGGTGATGCCTGGGGAGAATGGGGGATAGATACAATTAAGGAGATGTTAGGATTTATTCCAGAAGGAATGAAGAAACTATCTCAACTCTGGAAGGCACCGCTTCCTGATTATAGTCTTACTGAAGAGGGACAATCTCTAACATTGCAGATAATTTCTTATATCCTGTCTGGAATAATTGGTGCTATCATTGTGATGGGAATAATCTTTATATTTGCAAAGATAAACAAAAAGAAGGTGAAGAATTGAGTTCAAAGACTGCAAGAATGAATTTTATTGACAGGGGACTTGAGTCTCTTCAGGAGATTAAGAATCTTATTGGTGCGCCCCTTGAGGATAGTCCGCTAAGAAGGCTTACGCCTGGGATAAAGATTGCATTTACCTTTTCAATTATATTTCTTGCAGGTATTACAAACAAGGTTTCTCTCCTTCTGATACTTTCAATGTTTTTATTCTGTCTTTCCCTTACAGGGAGACTGAACTTATCAGGACTTTACAGAAGGGTATTTGTTATAACCTTTTTCTTTGGAGCTTTGCTCAGCCTTCCAGGTGCAATAAATCTCTTTGTTGAGGGAAATCTGGTATTGCGATTAATGAAACTGAGCCGCTCTTATGATTTCTGGATTTACCATATCCCTGAGGAGATAGGTTTTACAGCTCAAGGGATTGAGAGGATGGCATTGCTAACTATGAGGGTATTTAATTCTGTTACCGCTGTCTTTATCCTTTTAAGAACTACAAGTTTTGAGGAGATTATGCTTACACTGAAGAAACTTAAAATACCCTGGCCCTTTCTCATGATACTGATGCTTTCTTATAGATATATACTTATATTTGCCAAGGTGGTTGAGGATTTCTATCTTGCAAAAAGGGCGAGGTTTATTGGAAGGCTTGACAGCACCATGGTTCAGAACTGGATTTCCGGGAGGATTTACTTTCTTTTTAAAAAAACCATGGTGCTTGGAGAGGAAATCACCCTTGCCATGAAGGCAAGGGCAACAGGGGGTCCCCAAAAAATCCCCAGATTTTTTGGGGTGCAAACAGGG
>JBKBPW010000025.1:0-19274 GCA_046292975.1 Thermodesulfovibrionales bacterium | reverse complement strand
CATTTGGATACTTCCCCTTTTCCTGTGTTCTTATATGCGTCCTCCATACACCCAGGGGAACCTCATTTTCTGCCTTGCAGGCAACTGTACAGGCATGACAGCCTATGCATTTTCTAACATCCATAACCATGACCCATTGATGCCCCTTGGCTGCCTCAACCTTTGAGGCCGCTGATGCCAACATTGCTCCTGCAGCACCTGTAACAGTTAATTTCAGAAAATCTTTCCTACTAATCCCTTTCTTTTCTTCAACCATTGGGTTACCTCCCTTCTATGAACTTGCAAAGTTATCTCTCCTGATACCACTTTTTCTGAGACATGAATATAATTATCACCTCCCTCCGATTCAAGGTATTCCCTTTCTGATTCAATGAATTCCCTTGTCAGAGTTACAATGTCTCTATAAAAGGGATGAAAGGTGCACCTTTCAAGATCCTTTAGGTAATCAAAGACCCATGTACCGAGATGCTTCTCAAAAAATTCTCTCTGATAATTAGACCAGATACTATCTTCCCTATCTTCCACCTCTGCTTCCCTATCACATAAATATCCCATAAATTCCAGTTCAAGGCCTAAGTGATCAGGGAATATCTTCTTCCACTCATCCTTCAGGATAAGACCGCATCTCTCATAAAACCTCTCAACCTCTATAGCGGGTTCCTGACAGAGTAATCCTTTCAGTCTTACTGATTCATAGGGAGGAAGTCCTCCTGAGACAAGGAATAAGGCGGCATACTCCTCAGCAAGCTCGTTCAAGAGGATATCATCGGGTTTATTCAGGATTCCGGATGATATAAGATTGCATTCCCTTAAGACATGCAGAAATCTTTTATCTACCTCTTTAAGATAGGTATTAGATAAAAGATGATAGAGATTTGCTCTTGCCTTCGTTACCCCATTTTTAAAATAAGATAAAATTTATCTCTTTTTATGAATTCTACAACTCACCAGGATTTTTGTCAAGTAATTTTCTCACAGCACAAAAACATATTACATCGCTCTTCAGAGAATTTCAGTAACTTTAGTCACAGGGGAGTCGGTATGGTACAGATGGGACATCTCTCAGGAACCTTTCTCACAACATTATGACCTCATAGGGGTACATCTCCTGAACCTCATAATTTTCTCCTTCAATCGCGGTATCGAGATTATCAATAGTTAGATCACTTCCATTTATGCATTCAGATGATTCGTGGCGTGAACCCTTTCTCCCCGAAGAGCCTTGCAATATTCTTGAACCCTTCCTCCTCTGCCTTATCAGCAAAGATCAGATATTTCATATAGGCCTGACTTTCACCGGAAAAGGCAGACTTTAAATTATCCTTTACGGGTTTAAAATTAATAGATAGGCATTTACAACAAGAGTACCGATAGAAAACCCAACCAGAAGTAATATCTCCTATCGCCACGAATTATTTCTTGCCATATAATTGAAAGGGCCTTATTTATGGGCATTTCTACCTCCCATAGGCAAAGAAATAATAGAATTTTGGATAAGTGTTCAGGTCTTCCTTTAGTCTAAAGACCCTCTTATGTTGAATGGCATATCTAATCTCACTGTCAGGATCGAGGAGGTTTCCGAACTTACGTGCCCCTACGGGACAGGCCTCAACACAGGCAGGATACCTTCCCTTCCTTGTCCTATGGATGCAGAAGGTGCATTTTTCAACAACACCTTTGTAACGAGGCCGGTTCCCGAGATAATGGGTCTTGGGATTTATCTTCTCAGGGGGTCTGTTCGGTTCACTCCAGTTGAACCTTCTCGCACCGTAAGGGCATGCTGCCATGCAGTACCTGCAGCCAATACACCAGTCATAGTCAATAACAACTATCCCATCAGGTTCCTTCCATGTAGCCTGTGTTGGACAGGCCTTAACACAGGGAGGGTTTTCGCACTGCTGACACTGAACAGGCATATAGAAATAGTCCTTCTCTGGAACCCGGGAAGGGTTATAGTATTTCTCAGAATTTTCGAGGTCAACCCATTTATCGCCTTTCTTGAATCTAAGTACAGTTATCCAGTGAATCTGTGGTTCAAGGGACTGGTTATTTTCTTCCACACAGGCATAGACACAGCGCCGACAACCAATACACCTTGAAAGGTCAAGGCCATAGCCGAAGAGGACACCTGGAATAGCCTTTTCATACCCGATCTCTATACTCTTCTTGTATTTTTCCTTATACAACCTTTCAAGTCTCTTTATTACCTTTTTTATCTCCGCCTCATTCATCTCCCTGAAATGCTTTTGTAAAAAGGCTTCCCAAAAGGAGGCATCAGATTTACCGATAGTTAGGGCGGTTGATGCAAGTCCAAGCGAGAGAGACTTTAGAAAGGTTCTCCTGTCAAGTTCTAAGGACAAGGGGTTTCTCTTACTCATTCTCACCTCCTCCACTTTATGTCAGCCGGCCTTACCGGTGGCGGCATGGGCGTTATTGGCTTAAAAGCAGGATCATGAGGAGAGTGGCAATGGACACAGAGGAAATACTGTTTCTCACCATTCCAGTATCCTGTCCTCTTACCGTGCAGTCCGGCCTTCCATTCCCTCAGTATAGTTCCATGGCATTGTCCGCAGAGATTATAAGACTCATCAAAGGGTATGAGTGTCCCATTGGCAAGCCTTAATTTATCCCTGTCATTGGGATTATGGCAGTCAAAGCACCATCCTCCTGGCATATGCTTCAGGTTTATATCCTGATGCATCATCACTAATTTCCTCTGTTTCCTGTTTACAGGCATGTCCTTATGGCACTGTGAACAGGGGAAGATGCCCGGTGTGAAAGGAGGGGGTGGAACAAGAAACTTCATTAGGTTTTGATCAGCTGAGACTACTGTTTTTGGAAATATAATGATGTATAGAAGTAAAGGAATAGATAAATTAAGTAATTTCCCGCCCTTTTTCACTTAGCGCACCATATTTTTTATTTATAGGCTTGTTTTTTTATTATTAAGTTAACCTGAATTCTTCAGCACTGTCAAGACAACTGTATAAGTTACATACATTTGCGACATTAACTCTTTCTCTACTAAATACTTCTATCACAGAAGAATAAAATTTATAGCCTTTCAAAAAATCTTCAGCTAAGGGACTAATGGTTTTTTTCTTTGTAAAGAAAATAAATTACCAGTCCCATGCCAGTAAAAAGGAGCATGAAAAATATTGAATAGTTTCTCCTGAAATTCAATTCCTTAAAATAAACAATCAGCCTGCTATCAAGGCTCTCAAGTCTCCTGAGAAATTCATCTGTCCTGTCTCTTACAAGATTTACATCAGTTGTATGAAAGAGTGCACGAAATTCTGTATGAAGCCTGAAAAATTCCTTTTCATCCTTCTCTATTACAATCCCCTTTCTCCTCAGTTCCTTTAAGGCATTCTCTGTATCCTTTATCTTTGTCTCCACAACAGAGAGTGCCTGTTTCATTGTCCTTGCCCTTTCATAGGTATGACATCTTATGCAGAGCTTCTCATTGATGATATCTATGGATGCCTTTTTTATTAAATGAGAACCATGACAGGTCACGCAGGTCGGTGCATGACCTGTTTTTCTTAATGACCTTCCATGACCGCTTTTGAGATAATGCTCAAGAATTCCTTTATGACACCTCCCACAGAATTCAGGTACAGCCTCATGTTTAGGTTTTCCGATAAATCCTCTCTCAGGTGACATTGCCATCTTTTCATCCTCAGGGTCACCTCCATGACAGTCATGGCAGGAAATATTATTCTCAGAATGCCAGCTTTGCCTCCATTCAGAAGGAATCTTTCTGAGGTCAGGCCGCATTATTTCACTCCTGTGGCAGTCTATACAGACATTGCTTTTTTCAGGCTCTCCAACCGGAAGGATCTTGAGATATTCCTCTTCAAAGGCCCTTTTCCACTCCTCCTTTGCCATAACTGAGTGAGAAAAAAGAATAAATATAATCAATAAAGTTATCTTTTTAAGCACTCATCGGCCTCCCATTATTGTGAGGATAATCCATAAAAAGGTTGTCACTATAAAGACAGTCAAGAGTTTAGGTCTTTTAAGAATATTCCTCTCAGCAGATCTGTCAATAAAAGGCCAGAAGAAAAATATAAGCAAAAGTATGATCTGAAGGCTTATGCCGAGAAACTTTGATGGAATTAATTTCAACATCTGATAAGGTGCGAGGAAATACCATTCAGGTCTTATATGCTCAGGTGTCTTTGATGGATCTGCAGTTTGAAGGGCATCCCCGGGTAGAAAAAGAGTGGGTATAAAGGCAATGATAAAGAATATAAGACTGACATAAAGGAATGTTATATATATCTCCTTTATCATAAAGATGTAAAAGGGTATACCTTCAGGATAGTTTGCATGCCTGTAGCCAGAATAATGGATATCCTCGGGTCTCTCATGCCACGGAGGTCTGGATATGCCTGTTCTCCTTATGAGAAATATGTGTAATGCAATTAAAACTGACATCAGACAGGGAAGGAGTGCAACATGAAGGCCAAAAAATCTATTCAATGTGATACCTGTAACTGATTTTCCACCCCTCATGGTATCTGCAACAATCTCACCTATAACTGGAAAGGCTGTTGGAAGGTTTGTAACTATGGTAGTAGCCCAGTAACTAAGCTGACTCCATGGAAGTAAATAACCGCTCAGACAGAATGTAAGAACCAAAAATAACATCACAGCTCCCACAAGCCAATGAAATTCCCTTGGTTTTTTATAACTACCCATAAAAAAGACAGAAAAGAGGTGCAAAAAAACCACTGCTACCATGAGATTGCTTCCAACTACATGAACCTGCCTGAAGAGCCAGCCATAGGGAATATCATTCATTATCCTCTGGACGCTACCAAAGGCATGATCAGTATGAGGAATATAATAAAAAAGAAGAAAAAGGCCTGTAATAGCCTGAATCATAAATCCTGTAAGGGCAACGAAACCAAGCGTATAAAAGATATTTATCTCCCTGGGTACCTTATAATCAACAAACTGAGACCTTATGAAGGATATAAGTCCGAGCCTTTCATCTATGTAATCCATGAACTTCATCCTATTATGATCTCATCTCCTTCAATCCTCAAAGGAATTCTGGTCAAAGGCCTTGGAGGTGGCCCGCTTACGACATTTCCATTTATATCAAAGGTTCCTCCATGGCATGGACAGATAAAGACCCTTTTTTCAGGCTCAAACTGCACAAGGCATCCAAGATGTGTGCATACCCTTGAATAGGCAACATATCCCTTCTGGGGAATGTTTATCACTATTACTGGAATATTATTAACAACTATATCCTTTGACCTTCCTGTGGGTATCTCTTCCTTTTTTATCCTCTTGATTACATCCTGAGAAACCTCAACAGGTGGTAAAAGGTATCTAAGGGCTGAATAAAAAGATAAACCAAATGCGCCAAGTCCAAGAAAAGATAAAATTGTAAGAAGGAATCTTCTCCTATTCATGACAAAATTATAATCAACTGACAAGAAGAATTTCTGTAACTTTAATCACAGAGGAACTCTCTTTTTTAAGAATCAAGGAATCTAATTACTTAATGCTGGCAAGTTTATTTTTTCAGGACAAGATAAAGGCAAAGGTCACCCTTTTCATTAAAGCAGAACTCAAGCCTTTCCCTCATCATAAGGGAAATATCATCTGCAAGGTCTTGAAGTTTCTGCCTCACGGTCTCCATATCCTTGTGCTCAATGTCATAAAGCTCAAGGATATCAATTATATCTTCAACATCATTTGTAAAATAGCATTCAAGGACAAGTCTTTCCGGTACCGGATTCATTGACTTTGCACGCTCCCTGGCAAGCCTGATCTGGTGCTGCAGCCTCTCAAGACACATGCCATATATCTTCAGGCCATCGTATTTCATAGCCAGTACTCCGGATACCTCCTGTTTTTTGAAATATTATTTATAATGAGTGCCACAACAAGCAGTATCAGTGCACCAAGTCCAGCAGGTATTATTGCATAGAGATATCCAAGTTTATGAATCTTCTCTCCACCTATTATAGCGATAAGGGCAGTAGCACCCCCTGGTGGATGAAGTGTCTTTGTAATTAGCATAGCAACTATTGCAATGGATGCTCCAATTGCACAGGCAAGCCATATATATTCAGAAAATAATTGATAACTTGTAACACCCACAAGGGCAGATATAATATGACCACCAATTAAGTTTCTCGGTTGTGCAAAAGGGCTTTTTATAGCTCCATATACAAGTACTGCTGATGCACCAAAGGAGCCTATTATAAGTGTGAGGTCCCTTGGCTCAAAATACAGGGCTGACAGATAGGCACATAATCCTATGCCAGTAAAAGAACCTATAAAGGACCAGAATAACTCAACTGGGGGAACACCAGGAGGACTTTGAGCACCACCCTTCATCTTTGAGAAATACTCACTGAGATTCATGACTGAGAAACCTCACTATGTCCTGCCTTGAAATTATGCCAATGAGTTTTCCCTCCCTGTCCACTACAGGAAGTCTTTTTATCCTCCTCTCATCAAGTATTCTGGCAACTTCTCTTATATCCATATCTGGTGAGGCAGTTATAACAGGAACAGTCATTACATTCTTTACCTTTAATTCTGAGAGAGATTTTTCTCTCTTTCTGGGAACAGGTTCTCCGAGGAGATGCCTTAAGAGTTCTTTGAAGACGCCAGTCTTTGCTGTCTCTGCCTGAGATATAATATCTGCCTCAGTGATGATTCCTGTTACCCTGTTCTGTAAATCTGTCACAGGCACTCCACTTATCCTGTTTTCAGTAAGTATCTCTGCAACCTTATCAAGTGTCATATCCTCATTAACTGTGATAACCTTTTCTGTCATAACATCCTTAACGAATATCTTTTTCCTCAATCTACTTTTTGCATGCTCAAGGGCAAGATTGAATATCTTCTTAAGGTCTTCCTCTGTAATATCAATATATGTCCTCATCTGCCTGAGGGCCTCTCTCAGGTCTTCATCCTCTATCCAGTCCATCTCCTCTCCTTTCATACCTAATTTTACAGGACAGGATGAAAAGGGCTTATGATCTAAATCATACCTTTTTGATTTAAATAGGCTTGTCGGTCTTCATCCCTGTTACTCGCTCATTAAACTCTATTCAATACTGCTGAGCATCTCTACGAGTCTCTGTTTGCTTACCCTGAAGCCTTTCACATTACTTTCAAGGATTATGCCTTCTTTTTTGAATTTTGACATTACCCTTGAGACAACCTCCCTCACACTGCCAACCATTGAGGCAATATCCTGGTGGGTAAGGCTTAATTCAACCTCATCTCCTTTACCACATTCCTCGGCAAAGCTTAAAAGAAGATTCCCAACCCGCTGTTCTACATTCATAAAGGTGAGTTCTTCAACCACAGACGAAAGATATCTTATCCTGTTACAAAGACCTTTAATGAATTTCATAGTGAGGGGATCAATATTCCCGAAGATCCTTCTCTTAAAGAGATGCAGAGGTAAGGTCACAACTACAGAGTCTTCTATTGCAGAGGCACTCACAAAATATCTCTCACCACTTAAGGCTGCTGCACAGCAGAAATAATCTCCCTTTTGCATGATCCTTATTATAAGCTCCCTGCCATCAGAAGAGGTCTTATAAAGCTTTACGGAGCCATTCTTCACGATAAAGATATCTCTTACAGGTTGTGATTCAGAGAAGATTGTATCGTTTTTCTTGATATTCTTAATTTCTAAACCTTCACCGATCAGTTTGAGATCCTCTTCTGTAAGGAGAGAAAGACAGGGCAGGACCTTCAGCTCTGCAATGGATAGCCTCATAAAGTAATATTAAAGATAAAAATTAAAGACTGTCAAGAGGTTTTATGGTTCTTATATTGAATCCTGAAATATATTCCTGTATCAATAGCCACCATCGTGGCATTGATTATATAAATGAATATAACAGGGTCATAGGCATAAAGTAGTTTGTGGATTATACCGGAAATATAACCTGTAAGGACAATTAATAAAAATACAGGACTCTTTCCAGAGACATTACCGCTCTTTATCGCCTTATGTATTGAAAAGGGCCAGGCAGCACCAAAACAGAGCAGCATTATAATTTCAAAGGGGCTCATAAAAGAAAGGACTTAAAACTTCTTTTTAAGGAACATTATCCCAGCAATATAAATGCCTTCTTCTCGCAGGACCCATTTTACCATTGCCTGGTATTTCTGGCCTTTGTATTCAAAGGTAAGGATATTGCCGACCTCAAGGGCTGTTGAGGTTTTTATGCAGAGGCCACCTTCAGATGTATTTATTATCTCTGCCTTTGAAGAAACTTCCCTTCTTTGACCAAGCTCTATTCTTGAAAGAGAAAAATTAAGCTCACCACTTGCTGGTATCCTTTCCCCTTTTCTTGTATGCCAGCCACCAGCAACCATTATGCACTCACAGCCTGCTTTGTCTTCTTTTCTGCTGCGAGCCTGAAGACCTCCTGTGCATTGAATGTCCCATCAATTGCCTGAACAGGGCATTTTGCTGTGCAGATTCCACAACCAATACATCTTGACTGGTCAATGGTATGTTTCTTCTTAAGCTCACCAGAGGCAGCATTCACAGGACAGACCTTCATGCATATCTGGCAGCCAATGCAGTTGTCAAGGACAAATGCCTTTGGTCTCTGGGGTATATAGTCCTTTATAGCCTTTGTAGGACATTTTGTTACACAGAGTCCACAAACCTTACATTTATCAAGGGCTATCCTTGAAAGATTATCTTTTACCTCAGGGGCATCAAAAGGACAGACCTTTACACAAATTCCACAGGCAATGCATCCAACCTCGCAGTTCTTTTTTGTGTCAGGACCTTTGTCCTTTGAATGACAGGCAACAAGTACCTGTTTTGATGCAGGCAGGACTTCAATCACCTTTACAGGACAGGCCTGCTCACATTTTCTACAGCCTGTGCATTTTCTTATGTCCACATAGGGAAGATGGTCATCTGTCATGGTTATTGCACCAAAGGGACAGACCCTTGCACAGGT
The DNA here is from genome assembly GCA_046292975.1 of Thermodesulfovibrionales bacterium. Classification (GTDB taxonomy): domain Bacteria; phylum Nitrospirota; class Thermodesulfovibrionia; order Thermodesulfovibrionales; family CALJEL01; genus CALJEL01. The sequence continues at coordinate 10,299 of JBKBPW010000025.1, read as the reverse complement.
CCCATAGCCAAGGCAACCGTATCTGCATGCCTTATCGCCACCACCCGCAAGCACTGCTGCCCTGCAATCTTTGACGCCCTCATATTTAAATCTCTTCTGAGACCTTGACCATCCACCCTGACACATTATCCTTGCATAAATTGGTTCCCTTACCTCTGCCTTTTTCCCTGTTATAAGGGCAACCATCTCAGCAGACCTCTTTCCCCCGGGTGTACAGAGATTCGGCGGGACATTGGGATCCTTCACAACAGCCTCGGCATACTGTTCACATCCAGCATAACCACAGGCACCGCAATGGGCATGGGCAAGGTATTCCTTTACCATCTCAACCTTTGGATCTATCTTTACAGAAAACCTCTTTGCTGCGAAGGCGAGACCAAGCCCGAATATTGTGCCAATGCCTGCAACAAAGAGGGCAGTGAATTTAAGAGTTGAGCTTATATCCACATGCTCCTTTGCCTCTATGCCACCTCCAACACCTGCATATGAAATGGTTGCATAAAGAAGCATGAGGGTCAAGATTACAATTCTCTTCATCAGCCTTCCTCCTTCAATTACTGAAGCACAATATATTATATCTCATTACAGTGTTATAAGTCCTGAAAATCCTGTGAAGGCAAGGGCAATGAGTCCTGTTGTAACAAAGGCAATGGGTAAGCCCTTAAAAGGTGCAGGCACATCAGCAAGCTCAAGCTTCTCCCTGATGCTTGCCATTATAATCAGTGCAAGGGAAAATCCTATTCCAGAGCCAACACCAAAGGCAAGGCTCTCTATGAATGTGTATTTCTCTCCTGCATTAATGAGAGGAACAGCAAGGATAATACAGTTCGTTGATATAAGGGCAAGGTAGATTCCGAGCTTATAGTAAAGGCCAGGAGAGACCTTTCTCATTATTGTATCAGAGGCCTGAACAAAGGCTGCCACAACACCTATGAATATAACTATCTTCAGAAATGTTATGTCCAGTGGTATCATTACATAATTATATATAAGCCAGCTCAGGGCTGCACTAATGACCATAACAGAGATGAATGTAATGCTCATACCAACAGCAGTCTCCATCTTCTTAGATACACCAAAGAATATACAGAGACCAAGGAATCTGGTAAAGACAAAGTTATTTATAAGGGATGCTGCTATAAAGAGTTCAAAGAGTTTTGTAAATTCCTTTTCCATTTAATCCTCCTTAGTGATGGCCTGAAGCTGCCTTTTTAAGATACCTTGCATCAATCCAGTTAAAGAATGCCATAAGTATCCCAACTGCAAGAAATCCACCAGCAGGCAGTATCATAATAAGCAGGGGCTTTGTATTTACTATCTGGATACCCCACAATGAACCCCTTCCAAGGAGTTCTCTGAAGAAGCTTATGACAGTAAGGGCAAAAAGAAAGCCAAGGCCCATGCCGATTCCATCAAACATGGATGGTGCTATCCTGTTTTTACTTGCAAACATTTCTGCCCTTGCAAGTATTGATGCAAAGGCCACTATAAGCTGTATATAAAGACCCATCTGTTTATAGGCCTCTCTTGCAAAGGCTGCCATGGTCATGTCTGTAACAGATACCCATCCAGAGATTATGAGCATAAAGATTGGAAGCCTTATCCTTGGATGGATGAATCTCCTAAAGGCAGCAACAGTGATATTCACCATTGTCTGGACAAAAAGAACCGCAATACCCATCAGGAAACCATTCCTCAGGCTATTTGTAACAGCAATGGCAGGACACAGACTTATTGCAAGCTTGAATATGGTATTTTCAGAGACTATGCCATTTATAATAAGGTCTCTATAACGAATCTTCTCTTGAGGAAGTTTTATGACCTCTTCACTCATGACTACCTCCTTTATTACCTGATAGGGTATCCTTTAAGAATTCAAGTGCCTTTTTCACCCCATCCTCTGTAACAGCCCTGCTCGAGATGGTAACACCCGTGATTGCCTGTATATATTCAGTTGTCTCGGTCTTTACAAGCCTTACATGTTCAGGGTCTTTGCCCTTAAACTGATTTTTAAAGGACTCCTTCTCTATCTCATCACCGAGTCCAGGTGTCTCTGCATGGGAGAGTATCTCTATCTTTTCAATCTTCAGATCCTTATCAGTTGCCACAAGGATATTTATATAGCTTGAATAACCCTTTCCAAAGGTCTGGATAATATAGCCTGCAGTTTCTCCAGCCTTCTTTACAGTATAGTATTCAGCATGTTTTTCATGAGGATACCAGTCACCGAGCTTCTCAATAGCCTCTGCCTCTGGTGCCATCTTCTTAAGGGCATCCTGTTTTTCCTGTTCATTCTTCTGGTATATAACAGGAGAGGTCTTTGCATACACCGCAGCAAGAATAGTAGCACCTATTATATAAATAATAACAAGATTGATTGTGATCTTAATAATATCCTTTGGAGTCATTTCTTCTGCCCCTTTCTTGCACCAAAGACCCTTGTCTTGAAGGCCCTGTCAAGGAGTGGTGCAAAACAGTTCATTATAAGAATGGCAAACATAACACCCTCTGGATAGCCTCCCTTTAATCTTATGAGCATTGTAAGAAAGCCACAACCTATACCAAAGATAATCTGGGCTGTCCTGACCATTGGAGATGTCACATAGTCAGTAGCCATGAAGAATGCCCCAAGCATTATGCCACCACTCATTAAGTGAATAAGGGGATCTCCTGTAAAAAGTGCACCTCTGCCTCCAAAAACCCAGGCTATGACTGCAGCGGTTCCAAGAAAACTCAAAGGTATATGCCATGTTATATAACCCCTCCAGAGGAGGAACAATCCACCAATCAGTATGGCAATTACAGAGGTCTCACCAAGGGAGCCTGCCCTCTGGCCTGTGAGTAGATGTATATAGAGATTTGCCTTGTCACCAAAGACCTCAAGGAGCCTGCCTATACCCTCTTCTTTGAGGATCATTAAAGGAGTGGCTGTTGTCTTTGCATCAACTGTAAATCCAGAAGGTTCAAGCCATGTGGTCATTATCCTTGGCCATGTAAGAAGCAAAAAGGCCCTGCCAATAAGGGCTGGATTAAAGATATTGTATCCAAGCCCTCCGAAGAGATGTTTTGTTATAACCACTGCAACAAAGGAGCCAATAATTGGTAGATAAAAAGGAACCCCTGATGGAAGATTCATCCCGAGAAGGAGTCCTGTGAGAAAGGCACTTCCATCAGAGATGGTCACAGGTCTTTTAGTAAATTTTTCAAAGGCCCACTCAAAAAATACTGCACTCACAATGCAAAGAGCAAGTACATAAAGTGCCCTCAATCCAAAGAAATATACTGCCATCACTGTTGCAGGAAGGAGTGCAAGATTCACAGTCCACATTATCCTTGAGACAGACTCTTCACTTCGCACATGTGGGCTTACGGATACTATTAATTTCTCTTTTATGGCTTCCATGCTCACCTCACGGTTTTACAAGAGATTTTCCAAGTCTTACAAACTGAACAATGGGTCTTTTTGAAGGACATACAAAGGCACAGGTCCCGCACTCAAAACAATCAAAGAGATTATAATCCTTCATCTCCTCATAAAAGCCCTTCTCTCCCAGTATGCTGAGCATACTTGGCATAAGTCCCATTGGACAGGCATCAACACATCTACCACATCTTATACAGGGCTTAAAATCATCGGTATGGATAACCTCTGAATCACCCATTACAAGTATTCCAGAGGTTCCCTTTGTCACAGGTGCATTTAACCCTGCAAGGGCAAATCCCATCATGGGGCCACCTGCCACTATTTTACCTACGCCATTCCTGAAGCCACCACAATATTCTATGAGATGAAATACAGGTGTCCCGATCTTTACCATGAGATTCTTTGGATTCTTTATACCCTCACCTGTTACAGTGACTACCCTTTCTATTAATGGCTTGCCATATCTTACAGCCTCATAAATAGCAAAGGCAGTTCCTATATTCTGCACAACAACTCCTACATCCATTGGAAGACCCCTTGGAGGCACCTCACGGCCTGTTGTTGCCTTTATGAGCATCTTTTCAGCACCCTGAGGATATTTCACCTTGAGCGCCCAGACCTCAATCCCCTGAATTCCCCTTACAGCCTCCTTCATCTTTTCTATTGCATCAGGTTTATTATCCTCAATTCCTATTATTCCTCTCTTTACTCCGAGAATCTTCATGAGGACCTTTAAGCCCTCCACCACCTCAGAGGTCTTCTCTATCATAAGCCTGTAATCAGCAGTGAGATAAGGCTCACACTCTGCACCATTAAGTATTACTATATCTATGGGTTTTTCCTTTGGAGGTGAAAGCTTCACATGGGTTGGAAAGGCTGCTCCTCCAAGACCAACTATACCAGCCTCCTTTATCTTATTCTTAAGCTCTTCAGGGGATAGATTCATGTAATCAGGGTTGTCCTTAAGATTTGTCCATTCATTCTGCTTATCGTTATCTATGACAATTGCCTGTGAAAACCTGCCAGTTGGTAACTGCACATTCTCTATGCCAATAACCTTTCCTGAGACAGAGGAATGCACTGCTGCTGATACAAAACCCTCAGGTGTCCCTATGAGCTGACCTTTCTTCACTGTATCTCCCACATTCACAGCAGGTTTGCAGGGAGCACCTGTATGCTGACTGAGAGGGATAATAACCTTTTCGGGTTCTGATAGAACCTCTATGGGTGAATCCTTTGAAAGTTCCTTTTTTTCGGGTGGATGAGTCCCGCCCTTAAAAGTTGCAAGAGCCATCTTTAGGTCCTCCTTAATTTATAAAAAGAACCTATAAGTAATAGCACTAACAGGTCTTTTCTGTCAAGGCAAAGAAGGTAATAGATATATTAAAAATTTTAATTGCTCCCTCCCTGTTATAATAATTAGATTATTTTTACTGAAGAAAGGAGCTATATGAAACTACTCATAACAGGTGGTGCAGGGTTCATAGGAAGTGAGGTTGTGAGAAGGGCCATTAAAGAGGGATTCTCTGTAACTGTTGTGGACAATCTATCCTATGCAGGTGATCTTGAGAGGATTAAAGGGGTAAAAGAAAAAATTATATTTTATCAGGTTGACATATCTGATAAAGAAGCCCTGTATAATGTCTTTAAAAAGGAAACCCCTGAAATAGTCATTCACCTTGCAGCAGAAAGCCATGTGGACAGAAGCATCATCGAACCTCAGGCATTCCTCCATACAAATGTAATGGGGACATTCAATCTCCTTGAGCTTTCAAAAGAATCCAAGATAAAAAAATTTATTAATGTCTCAACTGATGAGGTATATGGTGAACTCGGTGACGAAGGATATTTTAATGAGGAAAGCCCTCTTAAGCCCAATTCACCCTATTCAGCAAGCAAGGCATCTCAGGACATGCTCGGCAGGGCTTACTGGAGGACCTATGGTCTTCCTGTAATAACAGTCAGGCCCTCAAATAATTATGGACCCTGGCAGTATCCTGAAAAACTTATTCCAGTCGTTATAGCAAAGGCACTGAATAATGAAAAGATTCCTATCTATGGAGATGGCAGAAATGTGAGGGAATGGCTCTATGTTGAAGACTGCGAAGAAGCAATCCTCATGATTACAGATAAAGGAAAACCAGGGGAGATATACAATATCGGAAGTAATGAGGAGAAAAGGAATATAGATGTTGTGAGGGAGATACTGAGGATTATTAATAAACCAGAAGAACTTATTGAATTTGTAAAGGACAGGCCAGGCCATGACTTCAGATACTCCATGAGTATAGAAAAGATTAAAAAGGAGATAGGCTGGTCACCAAAAACAAGATTTAAAGAGGGCATTGAAGAGACAGTAAGATGGTATATTGCCAATATAAAATGGCTTGACAATAAAATAAAAGCACTCAGACAATACTGGCAGATGGTATATAAAAAAGATTAAGCAATGGTCAGATATCTCATAACAGGTAAGAAAGGACAGCTTGCCACAGAGTTCCTCAGAAGGCTTGAAGGAGATGCTGCTGGATTCTCCCATGGTGAACTTGACATAGGTAACCTTGACCAGACAATGGAATGCCTCCAGAGCCTTAAGCCACGGATAATTATTAATTGTGCTGCCTATAATTATGTTGACCTTGCAGAGGCAAATTATTATGAGGCTATCAGGACAAACACCATGGGAGTAAGGAACCTTGCCTATGGAGCAAAGAAGATCGGTGCCTTCCTTGTGCATTTCAGCACTGATTATGTCTTTGATGGTACGAAGGGTCTTCCCTATACAGAAGAGGATAAGCCAAACCCATTGAGTCTGTATGGTAAAAGTAAATACATGGGTGAATTATCCATAAAAGAGGAGCTACTGAATTACCTCATATTGAGGGTGAGCTGGGTCTTTGGTGAGGGAAGACAGAATTTTATATATAAACTTCTCACATGGGCCAAAGAAAAAGAACGCCTTCAGATCGCCTCTGATGAAGTCTCATGCCCCACATCAACAACTACCATTGTTGAGATAACACTCAAGGCATTAAAAGAAAAACTAACAGGCCTCTATCACCTTACAAACAGTGGATATGCCTCAAGATATGAATGGGCAGTCTTTATACTGAAGAGCCTTGGAATAAAAAAAGAGATCACCCCTGTATCATCTGCAATATTTAACCTGCCAGCAAAAAGACCGAATTTTTCTGCCATGAGTAACCAGCGGATATCAAGACTCCTTAATGTCTCAATACCAGTATGGCAGGAGGCCACACTTGAAAGATTAAAAAGGCTTTAAATTCCTATCATGCAGTATCTCAGGCCTTTCTGTATTTCATTGCCTTCAAGACCCTTTCTCTTGCAATTGCCTCTCCTGCCCTTCTTGGAGATATCTTCTCCTCACGAGACCTCTTAAGGATAATATCTGTATTCTTTCTTAACTTTGCCTCAATTGCCCTGAAGGCCTCATCAGCAGTCCTTCTTGCATATTCCATGGCAGCCATAATAACTCCACCAGCATTGGCAATAAAATCAGGGATCACCATTATCCCCTTTTCATAAAGGATCTCCTCTGCCTCCTCACTCGCAGGTATATTTGCACCTTCAAGGATTATCTTTGCCTTTATTGAATCCACATTCTTTTCATTTATCACATCAGCAGTGGCAGCAGGGATAAGGATATCACAACTAACAGAGAATATTTCCTGAGATGAAAGCCTCTCAACCTCAGGATAATCTATCACAGAGCCCCTTTCATCTTTGATTTTTAAAAGTCTCTCAATATCAAGGCCATGTGGATCATAGATCGTCCCCTTTGAATCAGCAACAGCAACAATCCTTGCACCCTTTTCAGAAAAGAATCTTGCAGTAGCCTTTCCAACACTTCCGAAACCCTGAATCGCAATCCTTGAGTCTTTAAGATTAATTCCAGCATACTGAGAGGCAACCTCTCCTGCTATTGAGAGCCCAAAGCCTGTTGCACCCAGTCTGTCCAGTGGAAGCCCTCCTATCTCCTCTGGAAGACCCACAGTCCTTCCTATCTCATCATATATCCATGCCATTGATTCTTCATTACTACCCATATCAGGCCCTGGTATATAGTCATCTAAGTTTTTTATTGCCCTTGCAAAGGCCCTGAAATATTCTTCAATATGTGGTGACCTCGGATCAGCAATGATACCTGCCTTTCCACCTCCGTGGGCAAGACCAGCGATGGAGTTTTTCAGTGTCATTGTCCTTGCAAGCCTTATGACCTCATCTCTGGTAACAGCAGGTGATACCCTTACACCACCAATGGAAGGACCAAGGGCAGTACTGTCAATTACAACTATGGCCCTCAAGTTTAATTTTGGAAAATAGAGTTCCTCAATCCTCTGGGGACCTATCTCATCAAAAAACATCTTACCTCCCTAAGAGTCTAAACTCCGAATCTCCCTGTGGTATGACTTATTTAAGGTATAATATAACATGAAGCTCAACATCTCGGCAAAATTCCTCCTCTCAAGTGGAATAGTTCTAAGTCTCTGCCTCGGCATATCCTTTTACATAATTGCAAAACATCAGGAGTCCCTGATCCTTGAACAGGCAGAAAATGAGGCAAAGGCAATCTTCAAACAGATAATCATTACAAGAAAATGGGTAGCAGATCACGGAGGAATATTTGTTGAACAAAAACCATGGCTAAAACCCAATACCTATCTCGGTCAGGTGGGTGAAGAATCTTTGACGATGGATATAATGGGCAGAAAATTTATAAAAGAGAATCCCGCCTTTGTCACAAGAGAGCTATCAAGATATGCCAGGGAGAGGGAGTTATACTGGTTCAAGATCACAAGCCTTAAACTTCTAAATCCAATGAATTCACCCGATGAATGGGAAAGACAGGCATTGAAAGAATTTGAAATCACAAATAAAAAGGAACTCTCTACATTCCAGAGTATTGATGGTAAGCGTTATCTAAGGTATATCTCACCGCTTTATGTAGAAGAGTCCTGTCTGAGATGCCATGCAAAGCAGGGATACAGAGTTGGAGATGTCAGAGGAGCAATAAGTGTGACCATACCTGTAGAAAGAATATTTGCAGAGATAGGTAAAAACAGACAGAGGATGTTCATAGCAGCCTTCCTCACACTATCTATACTCATGACCACCCTTTACTTCTTTGTAAATAAACTCACACTCTCACCTCTTAAAAGATTAAAAGAGGCCATACAGAGTTTTTCAGAAGGAGAGGCCCCACAAAAAGACCTACTCAGGACAGGTGATGAGATAGAAAGCATTGCCAGGTCCTTTTACCAGATGGCTGAAAGACTCACAGAATACCATAACTGCCTTCATGACAGAATAAAATCTGCTGTTAAAGAACTTGAAGAGGCGAATAAAAAACTTATTGAATCAAACAGACTCCTTAATGAGGCAAATAGAAAAAAGTCTGATTTTATAGCGAGGGCATCTCATGAGTTGAGGACACCCCTGACATCTATAAAAGGTGCCCTTGATTATCTGGGCCATAGATTAAATATGCTCGGTCTTAATGGAGATGAGGGAGAGTTTGTAGAGATGATTAAAAGGAATACAGACAGGCTGATAAGGATGGTAAATGATATGCTTGATATAGAGAAGATTGAAGCCGGTCTTCAGGAACTTAATATCAGAGAATCAGACCTGTGCTTTATAATTAATGAATGTCTTGAAAACTTCAAACTGGATGCTGAATCAAAGAGGATAAAGTTCTCACTGGATATGGAACCATCACTACTCTGTCCTGTAGATGAGGAGAGGATAAAGCAGGTCTTTACGAATCTCCTTTCTAATGCCCTGAGATGGAGTCCACCCGATTCAGGCATATCAATAAAGGCAAAAAGGCTTAATGGCATGGTCACTGTAGAGATATCTGATAGCGGTCCTGGTATAGCTCCTGAGGAACAGCATAAGGTCTTTGAGAAGTTTTATAAAAGGTCAAAGGATGGGACAGGACTGGGTCTTACTATAGCAAAGAGCATTGTGGAAGCACATGGTGGAGAGATAGGTGTAGAGAGTGATGGTAAGCAGGGAAGCACCTTTTATGTCAGGTTGAGGAGAGTTGATAGTCTTGAGAAAACAGAAATCCCTGAATTTAAGACAAAGTGAATATGGAAAAACCTCTTATACTTGTTGTGGATGATGATCAGGATATACTGAAGGTCCTGAAGGCAAATCTTGAACTTCACAGTTTCCGTGTCCTTACAGCAGAATCCTGTACCTCTGCAAAAAAGATATTCCTCCAGAAAAAACCTGATCTGATAATACTTGATATAATGCTCCCTGATGGAGATGGTGTTCAGATATGCAGGGAGATAAGAAAAGGCCATCCCTATCTTCCTGTTATAATGCTCACTGCAAAAGACAAGCTTTCAGATAAGGTAATAGGTCTTGAAAGTGGTGCTGACGATTATATAGTAAAACCCTTTGAGACCCTTGAGCTAATAGCAAGGATAAAGGCATGCCTCAGGAGAACAAGACCGAAAGAAGAAGAGATAAGAATAGGGAATCTCTTTATAGACCTGAAAAGAAGGCTTGTTAAAAAATCAGACAGACCTGTAGAACTCACCCCAAAGGAATATGAACTCCTCTGTTATCTTGCAACAAACAGGGATAGGGTTGTGTCAAGGCAGGAGTTGAGGGAACGCCTCTGGAAGGAGAACAAACTTTATTCCTGGAGCAGGGTTATTGATGTTCATATAATGCATCTCAGAGAAAAGATAGAGGATAATCCTTCAGAGCCCTTTTATATAGTAACAATCCCTGGAGCAGGATACAAGTTCAGAGAGGAATCCGAAATTTGCCGATAGAGATAGGGGGTATGCCGAAAGGCCTTTATTGCGACACCTTAATGTAAGCTTTTTAATCAA
>JBKBPW010000024.1:0-19822 GCA_046292975.1 Thermodesulfovibrionales bacterium | reverse complement strand
GGAGAGATACTCTTTTCAAAGATTGTTCGCGGTAAGCATATAATTGGAAAGGTCCCTTATCCTAATTTTGATGCCATGATAGGTGGTATTAAAAAGGCGGCATCAAAGGCAATTGCTGACGCAAGACCTGAGTTATCAAAATACTTTACTGTAAAGGGCTATATACTTCAGACAAGAACCTCTCCTGATGGAAAGCAGAGAGTTGCGCTTGTAAGCATTGGTGAAAAGATGGGGTTAAAGCCAAATTCTGAACTTATAGTATATACCCTTCAGGAGGTTCAGGATCCATTTACAGGAAAGGCTTCCTGTGACATTGTGAGGCTTCCTGTAAAACTTATAGTAACAGAACAGCTTCAAGCAGATAAGGCATGGGTAGTGATTGAGGGAGACCCTGCTCAAATAAAGCGTGTAAGGACAGGGCAGCTCGTTGAAAGGGCACCCCTGAAAGGTAAGGGATTTTTGGAGATCATAGGCCATTGATGTGAAAATTACCTTTACAAATAATATGTAGCCTTTTATAGTAATAACAAAGGTAATCTAAGAGTCTTAGAAAGGAGGTAGGTATGAAGAGGAGAGTTTTAATAAGAGGATTTCGGGTTCTGGGAATCATTGCCCTTGCGATTCTTTTTATCCAGGGCTGTGCAAAAAAGCCAGTTGAAAAATGCATATCCCCTGAAGACAATGCCCAGCATCATTATCTAAGAGGTATGGAGGCCCTTGAGCATGCAAAGGTGGATCTGGCAATAGAGAAATTTGAGAGGGCACTTTACTGTGATGATAAGTTTTCCATGGCACAATCTGGTATGGCAATAGCCCTTGCTGATAAGGCAAAGGCACAGAAGGATCCAAAATTCAGGCAGATAGAGATGGAGAGGATTAATGAGAGGTTGAAGTCCGCAAAGAAGCTTGCTCAAAAACCAGAAGAGGAGTTTGACTACTATCTTGCTACTATGAGGGTAAATACAACATTAAAGACAAAGGACTGGCTTGAAAAGACAGAGGATGCCTATAAGGATGCAATGAAACTTAAGGTAGATGAAAGGGAGCTGATCTATTATCAGGGTGTAGAGGCAGGCCATTATTTTATGGGAGTTGCCTATCTTGAAGCCCTTGAGTTCCAGAAGGCAAGGGATAGGTTTGCAGATGTCCTCAATGCAAAGCGCGAGGGCAAATGGCATGAGCGAGCTGATAAGGCCTGGAAGAAGACTGATAAGATTGTCCGTGCCATGGCAGGTATTACAGTGGGTGATGTTGGTAAAAAGATTGCCATAAAGGATGCTATAACAAGAGGAGACCTCTCAGCCCTTCTTATTGATGAACTCAAACTGGATAAACTCTTTGCTGGCAGGATACCTGCCCAGTCACAGGTGGAAAAACTTCAGGCAGAATTTACACCAGCAGATATAATGAATCATCAATTCAAGGATGAGATTCTTACAATCCTTAAATGGAAGGTGAGGGGTCTTGAACCAAGATATGATGAGACCACAAGGGCCTATCTATTTAAACCTGAGGATGTGGTAAAACGCGGTGAGATGGCATTCATCCTTGAGGATGTGCTTATAAAGATTACAGGGGATGAAAAGATTGCCACTGCCTATTTTGGCCATGAAAAATCACCATTCCCTGATGTAAGACCCACATCACCCCTTTATAATGCGGTGATGAATATGACAACCCGTGGAATAATGGAGCCAGAGCTTTCAGGTGAGTTCAGGGTAGATGCACCTGTTGATGGTGCAGAGGCACTTCTTGCAATAAGGGTCTTAAGACAGAAGATGAATATTTATTAAAAGGAGGTATCAACCATGAAAAGAGTGATAATACTGCTTTTTTCAATCCTTGCAGTTGCCGGTCTTGCAATTGCCCAGCAGGAAATGATGCCCGGGGGTATGCAGTCCGGCATGATGGAGCAGTCTGGGCCTTCACCACAGATATCAGCAACCTTTCAGCAGGCTAACCAATGGCTTCAGCAACATAACCTGAGCATCACTCAAACGCCAGAGCAGGCATTTATAAATGACTATATACTTGTTGCAGCAGAGGGTCTTCCTTCACCCACGGCACGGATACAGGCACAGAGAAGGCTTACTGCTGAACGTGCTGCTACAGCCCTTGCATACAGGCAGCTTGCAGAGATACTTGAGGGAGTTGCAGTTGTTGGCGACACCCTTGTAAGGGATGCAGAACTCCAGTATGATGTGGTAAGGACAGCAGTTACAGGATTTGTAAAAGGTGCACAGATTGTCTATAAAGAATGGAATCCACAGGAAGAGGTTGCCCTTGTAATAGTAAAGGTTGGCATGTCAGGTCCAAAGGGCTTTGGCAGTATAATGTATGAGAAGATAATGGGTGACCCTAATGTTAAAAGGGATGTGCTTAAACCTGAACCTGCCTTTAAAGCAAAGCCTGTGCCTCTTGAAGAAAATTATGATGGCCTGATAATTGATGCAACAGAGGTAAATTTCAGGCCAGCATTGATTAACAGGATATTCACTCCAAAAGGTGATATACTTTACGACCCATCAAAGGTAAGCCAGAAGGTCCTGGTGGAGCAGGGTTGTGGTGAATACACTAACAGCATAGAAAAGGCAAAGGCAGCCCTTGAAAAAAGAGGTGTAAAGAATCCCCTTATTGTTAAGGCAACAGGAACAGTTACAACCTCAGACCTTCAGGTATCAGATGAAGATGCAGTGAGGATCTACTCAGCTAATCAGAGAGCCAATTTCTTTGCCTCTGCAAAAGTAGCCTTTGTGTTGAGATAAAGAAATTGGTGCAAAGTAACAGAGAGGTTGAGGTTTGAGGAATAAGGAACAATTAAAGACCAGTAAACTCAGCCTCAACCTCGGTCTATTTTTTATCGCCTTTTTATCCTTAATTTTACTATTGGGTATAAACTCAGTCTATTGCACAGAAAGAAAGCTCACAAAAACTCATCAGCAAAAGATAGAAAAGATTGCCACAATTCTTACAGAAGAACTTGTTAATAGAAAGATAAAGACCGTTATACTTCGCAATTTTGTAGACCTGAAAGGCAGGACTGGCCCTTTTGAGCAAAGCCTTACTTATGAATTCAGAAAGGCACTCATAAAAGTCAAAAAAGGTAGGTTCAAGATATTCACAAAGGATGCTGAGGTTATTATAAGAGGAATAGTCATACCCTATGCTGAGAAGGACAGGTTTGACTTAAAAATAGAACTTTTTAAGTCCCCTGCAGGCAAGGACGGCTCGGAGGAGATACTTTTTACATATACTGGAATTTTTAAATGATCTTTTATTACAAGAAAATTTAAGTGTTAAGTGAATAGCAATGCAATGCTTAACATAAGCAGGTAGGAAAAACTGTAGGGCTTAACGAGCAGGCACCTCAAGAGTTTTCATCAATAAGGTGAAGGAGGTTTATGTTGTAATGTTGATTAAAAAGCTTACATTAGGTGTGCCGATGTCTGAAAAAGAATCTTACAGTATTTCGGGGGTTCGAGGGGAAAAGTTGTCAATTCGGCCATGCTGTAGGGCTTAAACGATTTGGCACCTCAAGCCATTTCGGCATATCCCCTATCTCTATCAGCAAATGTCGGGAAGGGTATGATATTTGAAAATTGAAACTTAAATACGATAACCTTCTTTAGGAGAATGGAAAATAAAAATAGGAGAACACTTATTTTACTTCTCTTACCTTTCCTTCTTTTACCTTTCAATTTAATAGTTTGAAAGACAAGTTTATAGCCATAAAGAAAATTTCCTTTTACATGCAGGATGAAATCTATACATGGGATTATCCACAGTTGTTACCTCCTACCGCAATGCATTCTGGTAGCCTAAAATATGAACCTAAAGGTTATACTCTTAATGCACCTACGCCCCTAAGTGCCTACTTTCTCACTCAGCCGAGGAGTTTAGATGAAAGCAAAGGCACTTTTGTTAAAATAGGCATTTCAGTTCTTTATGAGATTGAGGGTCGCGAATCAACCTTATTCGGAACAAAGGAGGTCCCATTTATTAACATGGTTAAAAAACTTTAAAGGCAACTATACTGATAAACAATGCAAAGAGGTCAAAAACAAAATGTCAAAAAGGGTTAGGTTTTGAAATACAAGTTAACGCTTAGTGCGACAGTGCGATAGTATGGGCTGAAGAATGGGTGAATAGGTGAATGGGCCTCTTCACCAATTCGTCAATTAAAAACGATTCACCACTTCACCAACTTAATCCTCTAGCCTTAAGCCCATGCAGACTCTAGCATTAATAAGGACTGAATTTAAAACTGATATTTGAAGACCTGACCCAACGCCTGCTGTGATAGTAGGAGCAATTCATGAATTGCCCCTACTACTTATTAATATGGTGCTCCTTCTGGAAGGAGCTTATAATCCTACCCTATTTTAAAGGCAGTACCCAGCCTTTTTACTGGGCAAAAACCTTGGTCTCAAGCCTTTCTATTCTGCGGATAAAATCATGCACTACTTCCTTGTCAGATAAGGCCTTTTTTAAATCTCCTCTGACTTCGGATATCTCGAGATATAAAGAATCAATCCTCTTGTTTGTCTCGTCTATCCTCTTGTTGGTCTCATCAATCCTTGCTGTATTTGCATTTATCTCTGCCTTTAACTCTACCCTAAGTTCATCAATCCTCTTGTTGGTCTCATCAATCCTTTTGTTGGTCTCGTCAATTGACCGTCTTATATCTCTGAGTTCATTTTCTATACTACTCTGGCGTGCCTCCATACTACCCTGTCGTGCATTTAGAGTTTCTATGGCAAGCCTGAAACCGCTGAGTTCTCCTGTTACAGAGGCTTTAAAATCTCTGAATTCTTCCTTTATTTCACCTATTACTAAATCCCTTATTTTTTCTGCAATCTTATCTAATTCCATTGGATATACCTCCTACTACCCGTTCGTTTTCTTAAAACCCACCTTCCCTTTATAAATCCTACCTGAAATTATAAATAAAAGCAAGTGGATTTGCTTTCAAACCTTTGGATGGATTTTGAGGAAAACAAGGTTACTTTGAATATCACAAAAGGGTCAGTTTTGAAATACAAATTAACACTTATCGCGACTGTGTGATAGTATAGGCTGAAAGGATGGGTGAATAGGCCTCTTCACCTCTTCACCGATTCACCACTTCATCAATTCACCACTTCACCAACTTAATCCCCTCTAACCCTATGTAGACCGCCATATTAATAAGGAAACAGAATTTAAAAATGATATTTCAAGACCTGACCAAATGCCTGCCATGCATGTCTGTTATGCCTTGGCAAATTCAAGAAAAAAGAGTAGAACTATCTATTTTCTCTTAATATAGCCCTTTTTGCTATATCTTTTCTGTAGTGCATTCCATCAAATTTTATTAACTCTACTGCACTGTATGCCCTTTTTACCGCATCTTTTATATCCTTACCAAGGGCTGTTACTCCCAGAACCCTTCCTCCGGAGGTCACAATGTTTCCATTATTGTAACTGGTGCCAGCATGGAATACCATTATATCTTTTCTGCCTTTAAGCATCTCAAGCCCCTGTATCACCGTCCCCTTTTCATATTTTCCCGGATATCCCTTTGATGCAAGCACCACGCATACAGATGCCTCTTTTTTCCATTGGACCCTTGTCTCATCAAGCTTCTGCTCTGTAATGGCAAGGCAGATCTTCATGAGGTCAGATCTCATTCTCATCAATACAGGCTGGGTTTCAGGGTCTCCAAATCTGCAGTTGAATTCAAGGACATAGGGCTCTCCATCCTTTATCATGAGCCCTGCATATATAATACCTCTATATTCTATCCCGTCCTGTCTAAGTCCTTTCATAAGCGGCATCAATATCCTTGACATAATCTTTCTTCTTACCTGCTCTGTCACAACAGGAGCAGGGCTATATGCACCCATACCTCCTGTATTTGGACCTTCATCATTGTCAAAGACCCTTTTGTGGTCCTGGGAGCTCACCATAGGAATAATGGTCTTTCCATCTGTGAATGCCATGAAGGAGGCCTCTTCTCCATCAAGGCAGTCCTCTACAATAACCCTCTCTCCAGCCTTACCAAAGATTTGCTCTTTCATAATAAGCCTTACAGCCTCTATTGCCTCATCAATGGTCTTTGCTACAAAGACACCTTTGCCTGCTGCAAGTCCATCAGCCTTTACAACTATGGGAGCTCCCTTGAATTTAATATAATCCTCTGCATGAAGATAAGAGGTGAAGACCCTGTAGGGTGCAGTGGGGATGTTGTGTCTTTTCATAAAGTCTTTTGCAAAGACCTTACTTGCTTCAAGCTGAGCAGCCCTTTCACAGGGGCCAACTATCGATCTGCCTTCTTTCTGGAAGGCATCCACAATCCCCTTTGCAAGGGGCTCTTCAGGTCCAACTATGGTGAGGTCAATCCATTCATATTTTACAAAATCAATCACGGATGAAAAATCTCCAGGGCTCAGCTCCACGCATTCTGCTATCTCTGATATGCCTGCATTCCCTGGAAGACAATATATCTTATCCACCAGATCTGACTGGCTGAGCTTCCATACGATAGCATGCTCCCTTCCGCCACCACCTATTACGAGTACCTTCATCTTTTCTTTTCCTCAGCCTTTGTCACAAGCCAGTATATAAAACCTATAACCAGTATGGCTGCTATGAGGTAGTAAATAGCCTCGGGTCTTTCATGTTTAAGTGTTGCTATCATGGTCTCTCTAATCATGGTAACGAGGGCAACCCCTATGAATATGCTTATATGAAATTTCCCTCCCTTAAGATGGGATATCTCTGTGTTCATGAGCTCTATCATAACCCAGAGTATAAGTAAAGAGCCAAGAGATGAGATTATCCCCTCATAGAGTTCTCCATGAAACAGCCCCTTTATGTCTGATACAAAAAGAACTATTACGCCGATGGTGAGCCCTATAAGTGAGAGGATTAATATGAGATTCATGGACTGAGAGAATTTTTCAGCAAAATCAACCAGGGTGCTTTTCAACTTATAAACAGGTGAGTAGCTCTTAATCTCCTCTTCAATATAGGCAGAGGTAATGACATCAAGATTTATATCCAGTATCTTTTCAAAGGATATGATTTTTTTAGTCTTCTCTTCCTGTGATTCTTCAAGCCTGTTTAATATTATATTTATACAGGTATTGCGAATGATATTTATGGCCCTGTTCATAAAATGGGCATCTACATTTGCCTTCAGATGAACAGAGCCTATCTTGATAAGCCTCTCAAAATATCTATGATCATAAACCCCCGAGAAGAGGTCAAGAAACCAGATCTTCTGCATTGAAAAGACATGATTTTTCCTTGCCTCATCTGTAAAGAACTTTGATGCATCCCTGTCTGACACTATCCAGGAACTGAGGCTGTCCATAACCTCATCAGCAGAGGTGGTCATCAGGGGCCTCGGCTCCTGAAGCCTTCTCCTGTCCTCTTCAGTGAACTGGTATCTTTCTTTTATTTCTTTAAAAGACCTCATATTAATGCCTGAAATGTCTTACACCTGTAATGAGCATTGCCATGCCATGCTCATCAGCAGCCTTTATAACTTCATCATCCTTGAGGGAGCCACCTGGCTGGATAACTGCTGTAACACCTGCGTTATGAAGTACATCAATTCCGTCCCTGAAAGGAAAGAATCCATCAGAGGCTGCAACACAGCCTTTTACTGGTTCCTGGGCAAGCATTGCTCCTATCTTTGCTGAATAGACCCTGCTTGTCTGACCAATACCAATTCCAACTGTCCTGTCTTTGAGGGCATAGACAATGGAGTTTGATTTTACATGCTTTACAACTCTCCAGGCAAATTCCAGTGCTTCATATTCTTCGGGGGTGGGTTGACGCCTTGTCACTGCTTTGAGACTTTTAACATCTACCTTCATGGTATCCCAGTCCTGTATAAGCATTCCACCGGCGATCCTTTTCATCTCCCATCCCTTTAGGGGTTTTTTCATGTCAGGAAGCCTGAGGAGCCTTATGTTTGGTTTCTGGCTGAATATATCTTTTGACCTTTTGTCAAAATCAGGTGCTATTATAACCTCAACAAAGAGTTTTATGATTTCTTCTGCTGCAGGACCATCCACTGGTATATTAAAGGCAAGGACTCCACCAAAGGCAGATACTGGATCAGTCTTGCAGGCCTTGACATAGGCATCCTTTGCAGTATCAGCAATGGCAACACCACAGGGATTATTATGCTTGATAATTGCACAGGCAGGTCTGTCAAATTCAAGGGCAAGCATGAGTGCTGCATGGGCATCAAGATAATTATTGAAGGACATCTCCTTTCCCTGAAGTATCTCTGCATCCACAAGATTCAGGCCTCCAAGACCATCACTGTAAAGGCAGGCCTTTTGATGAGGATTTTCACCATATCTTAAGGTGGCTACCCTTTTAAGAGGCATGATGAATGATGGAGGAAAGGTCTCACCTGTTACACGTTCAAGATAGCTTGAGATTATGGCATCATACCTTGCTGTATGGGCAAAGACCTTTTTTGCAAGCCTGAGCTTTGTCTCATAACTCAATTCACCATTTTTTGTCCTGAGTTCATCAATTATTGAATTATAATCATCAGGGTCAACAATCACTGCAACATCCTTAAAGTTTTTTGCTGCTGACCTTAGCATGGTTGGACCGCCTATATCAATATTCTCTATTGCCTCGTCAAAGGTTACATCAGGTCTTGCCGTGACTGTCTCAAAGGGATAGAGGTTTACAACAACCATATCAATAAGCCCTATTCCATGCTTTTTTAGGGCCTCCATGTGCTGGGGATTGTCTCTCTTAGCAAGGAGCCCTCCATGAACCTTTGGATGGAGTGTCTTGAGCCTTCCTTCAAGCATCTCAGGGAATCCTGTGTATTCTGAAATTTCAAGGGCAGGAATACCTGCCTCCACAAGGGCCTTTCTTGTGCCTCCTGTTGAGATAATCTCAACACCCATTGAATTAAGTGCCCTTGCAAATTCTACTATCCCTCTTTTGTCTGATACACTTATTAATGCCTTTTTAATCTTTGCCATGTCTCCTCCTTGTAGTGCGACAGTGCAAGCTTAGTGCGACAGTGCTACAGTCGCACGGTCGCTCTGTCGCTCGGTCGCACTTTATAGATGGTCGCACTAATGATTTTTATTCAAAAGGCTCATATATTTTCCATCACCTATTATCAGATGGTCAAGTACCCTTATGCCAAGGAGCCTTCCTGCCTCAACAAGTATCTCTGTTACCTTCAGGTCATCAGGGCTTGGTGATGGATCGCCACTTGGATGGTTGTGGACAAATATCACAGAATGGGCAGACTCCTTTATTGCCTCCTTAAAGGCCTCTCTTGGATGTATAAGGGAGTTGGTTAATGTGCCCTCAGATATCCTGAGTTCCTTTATGAGCCTGTTTTTTGCATCAAGCATTGCACAGTAGAAGACCTCTTTTTTCATTCCCTTGAACATGGGACTGAAATATTGAAAGACCCTTTCAGGGCTTGAAAAGGTAATGTCAGATATCGCCTTTTCCCTGAGAAGTCTCCTGCCCATCTCAAAGGCAGCCTTTATCTGCGCAATCTTTGCTTGACCCATTCCTTTAATCTCAAGGAGTTCTTTAAGGGACGCATTATTGATCCTTTCAAGGCTCTTGAATCTTTCAAGTAATTCCATGGCAAGCTCTATGGCACTTTTTCCTGAGCCACCTGTCCTGAGGACAATAGCAATAAGCTGACTATCGGAAAGGGCTTCAGGACCCTCTTTGAGAAGCCTCTCACGGGGTCTTTCATCAATCGGCCATTCCTTTATGGATTTTTTCGACATGATTTTAATTCCCTCATCGCAATAAATAATCAGGAATAACTAACTCTTTACTCATTACGCCTTTTATCACCCATCACTGTAAGCCATACAGTATTAAATACACTTGAGGCTTCTTTTAAAAAGGATTCTATATCTCCCTGAGGATTTTCGTTTTTGAGATATCTTTTAAACTGCATGTCCAGATATTTAAGAACCTCATCCTTCTGAAAACTGTGAAAGGGATAGATACATTTTCCCATAAATATTTCATTGTCTATTGTTATGAACCGTGTTGCAAAAAGGTCTCCATTTTTTAATCTGGATAATCTTTCCGAGATAAATTCAAGTCTTTTATCCCTTAAAAGGTCTTTAAGCCTTATTGAATTGTTGCTGACATCCTCTACCTCATAAAGACTGATCATGCTTTCCTTAAGGGCAGTGAGTATCTTTTTTTCATCCTCAGAGAGCTCTGAATATTTTTCATAGAGTTCCAGAAAACCCTCTCCATAGGGATTTCTATAATCTACTGTAAGCCAGTCATCAAAATTGAGCTCTCCCATATCAAGCATCATACCATGAAGTATGTCCTCGGGTTTTTCCTCTTCCCAGAAATATTCAAAGGCCTCCTGGATGTCCTCCTGATAGTTCTCATAGATAAATTCACTTATCTGATTAAGGATACTGTAAATTTTTTCCTGCATAATCTCTCCTCTTTTGTTACATAATAAAAGAAACCCGTTACTTTGTAAAGCTCCTGAGCACGCCTGCTTCCTTGTGTGAAGTAAAAGGTAAGCAATTCATGAATTGCCCTACCCAAGGAGTGCATCAACAAACTCTAAAGGGTTGAAGTCAGCAAGATCATCCATGCCCTCACCAGTTCCAACTAATTTCACTGGTATATTTAATTCCTTCTTTATGGCAAATACTATTCCACCCTTTGAGGTTCCATCAAGTTTTGTAAGTGCAATACCTGTAACTCCAACAGCCTCATTGAAGAGCCTTGCCTGATTCAGGGCATTCTGACCTGTTGTTGCATCAAGGATAAGAAGACTTTCATGAGGTGCCTCAGGCATTGTCTTCTGTATAACCCTTTTTATCTTTTTCAGTTCTTCCATAAGCGGGCTCTTTGTATGAAGTCTTCCTGCTGTGTCGATTATCACTATATCAGTATTCCTTGCCTTAGCAGACTGAATTGCGTCAAAGGCAACTGCAGCAGGGTCAGAACCCATCTGGTGTTTTATAAGCTGGGCACCTGTCCTTTTAGCCCATATCTCAAGCTGCTCTATTGCAGCAGACCTGAATGTATCAGCAGCAGCGATAATAACCTGCTTACCTTGAGAGCGAAATCTGTGGGAGAGTTTTCCAATGGTGGTGGTCTTACCAACACCGTTCACACCAACTATGAATAAAACAGCAGGTGGCTGCGAAGGCAGATTAAGTGGGACAGGTTCTCCGAGTATTGAAAGCATCTTTGATCTCAGAAGATTTTTGATATCCTTATGATCGGTTTTTTTTGCCTCTTCCATCAGGACTCCGAGGATATCCTCTGTTGCCTTCGGTCCCACATCAGCTAAAAGTAATGCCTCCTCAAGCTCCTCGAGAGACCTTTCATCAAGAGAGCCGCTGAATATGGAGCTTATCTTTTCAATAAAGCCTTTTCTGGTCTTTTCAAGACCCTTTTTAAGTAATTCAAATAATGCCATCTTAAACTCCTTATATTAAATCAAATGCTTTTAATGTGCTTTCCAAAATATCTTGTACGCCCCCTTTATAACAATGAGTATTAATTCCTTGCTCCTCACTCTTTCGGTATTTCTTCAATTTCTGACGCCCAGCGGAATTTAAGCATTATATCTCCCCAGGAATCGTTTTTAATTTTTCTTTGAATAGTTTTGGTTCTCTTTTAGACATAGATCAGGTCATCCTTTATAGAATTCCATAATGAAGGTTTTCTTAAAACTGCTTTATAAGTTAGAATATCTACATTTAAACCCAGCAAGGATTCAAGGTATTCCTTCAGTTCAACAATTTCCCAACCCATTGGTTTTGAAAATTCCGAGATAATGTCAATATCACTGGTTTCCTTTTCTTCTTTTCTTGCCCTTGAGCCAAATATTGCTATACGGTTTATCTTATATTTCTTCCTTAAAAAATCTTTTTTCTCTTCAATACTGTTTTTAATCTCTTCAATGCTCATTATTAATACCTCCTTATTTTACAGCTCAAACTTTAATGCCTTAAAAACTTCCTTTACCTTTTCAGTGAGTTCTTCCTCTTCTGAAAACGCTTTTATTCTTTCTTCAAAAAGAACTTCATCTCTTTTCAATCCCGCTTTTTATTATAACGAAAATTCCGTGTAATATGTTAAAATACCTTTCATGAAGGCAAAGGTGTATGTGACATTAAAAAAGGGAGTCCTTGACCCACAGGGAAAGGCTGTGCAGTCAGGACTTGTGCATCTGGGATTTAAAGGTATTAAAGATGTGAGGGTTGGTAAACTCATAGAAATAGAGCTTGATGGTCTCAGTCTTGAAGAGGCCCAAAGGTCACTTAAGGAAATGTGTGAGAGCCTTCTTGCTAACACCGTGATTGAGGATTATCATTTTGAAGTAGGTGAGGGTGCAGAAAAGGTTACAGATAAATGCATCCTTTCAGAAGGAAAGGTCGTTGCCTGAAGACCATAAGGCAGGACCCGTGGAGGTCTAAATGTTTGGGGTGGTTGTATTTCCTGGAAGTAATTGTGACCATGACTGTTATCATGTTCTTAAACATGTCCTCAGACAGCCCACTCATTTTATCTGGCATCAGGAAGACAGCATAGATCCTTCCTTTAAGGTAATTGTGCTTCCAGGTGGTTTTTCTTATGGAGACTATTTGAGGACAGGTGCAATTGCAAGATTCTCTCCTGTGATGAAGGCCGTGACAAGATTCGCTCAGAATGGTGGTATCGTAATAGGAATATGTAATGGATTTCAGATACTCCTTGAGGCGAGGCTTCTGCCGGGTGCAATGCTCCGTAACAGAGGTTTGAGGTTTATATGCAAGGACCTTTATCTAAGGGTTGACAACAGAAATACAGTTTTTACAAATCAATGTCCTCCAGAAAGGGTTTTGAAAATACCCATTGCCCATGGAGAGGGGAACTACTTTGCACCACCCGATGTCCTTAAAGAATTAAAGGATAATAACCAGATAGTTTTTCGTTACTGTGGCCCTGATGGAACTGTAAATGATGAGCATAACCCAAATGGCTCGGTAGAAAACATAGCTGGCATTATTAATAAGGAGGGTAACATCCTTGGTATGATGCCCCATCCTGAAAGGGCATCAGAAGAGATCCTTGGAAATACAGATGGACTTTATATTTTTAAATCAATTATTAAGGCAATAGAATCACATGGCAATATCAGTGCAGTCCAATCCGTTGGCATGTAAATTATCCTGTTTAGACTGAATGATGTGGTCCTATATCTTCAGAAGACTCCTCGGAATGATACCTATACTACTGGGAATAACAGTGATTACATTCATTGTTATTCATCTTGCCCCTGGTGGTCCTGTTGAGACACAGACAGAGCTTAATATCAAGGCATCGGTTGAGGCAAGGGAAAATCTCAAGAAACTTTACGGCCTTGACCAGCCCCCTCATGTTCAGTACATTAACTGGCTCAAGAGATTCCTCAGATTTGATTTTGGCGAGTCCTTTGTTGATCAGAGGAGGGTAATAGATAAAATAAAGGAAAGGATTCCCATCACCCTTTCAATAAACCTGATATCCCTGGTGATAATCTTTATTTTTGCCATTCCCATTGGTGTGCTTTCTGCATGGAAGAGGAATTCCATTTTTGACAGGATTACCACTGTCTTTGTCTTTGCTGGATTTTCAATGCCCCATTTCTGGCTTGCCCTTCTTTTGATGATACTCTTTGGAGTGGAACTGGGATGGTTTCCTATTTCTGGACTGCAGAGCATAGAAATAGAAGGTATGGGTTTCTTCGAGAGGCTGATAGACATAGCAAGGCATCTTGTCCTTCCTGTGACTGTTGCTACTGTGGGAGGTATCGCAGGGCTTTCCCGCTACAGCCGTTCAAGCATGCTCGAGGTCTTAAGGCAGGATTATATAAGGACAGCGAGGGCAAAAGGCCTTCCAGAAAAGACTGTTATCTTCACTCATGGCCTCAGGAATGCCCTTCTTCCAGTGGTTACAATACTTGGGCTTTCTGTCCCGGGGCTTATTGGTGGCAGTGTAATTTTTGAGACTATATTTGCAATACCAGGTATGGGTCAGCTTTATTATTCCTCTGCAATGGCAAGGGACTATCCTGTTGTTATGGGGATGCTTATCATAATAGCAATACTTACATTGCTTGGTAATCTTATTGCAGACATCACCTATGCCCTTGTTGATCCAAGAATAAAGGTAGGTGGTGAGAGGACATGAGTCATGTTATTGAAAACTTTAAGAGCAATCCCGTTTCCCTTATAGCCCTTTTGATAATAATATTCCTTGGTATTGTTGCCCTTTTCGGGCCTGTGATTGCCCCTTATTCACCAACAGAGATTGATGTGAACAATGTCCTTGCACCTCCAAGCTTCGAGCATCCCTTCGGGACGGATGATCTTGGCAGGGATGTACTTTCAAGGATGATATATGGTGCCAGGGTATCCTTGAGTGTGGGTTTTGTGGCAGTGGGGATAGCCATAATGATAGGAACGCTCATTGGTGCAATAGCAGGATATTATGGTGGCAGGATAGATTCCATACTCATGAGATTTGTTGACATAATGCTTACATTCCCAACAATCTTTTTGATCCTTGCAGTTGTGATAATCATAGAGCAGAATATCTGGACTATTATGGTTGTTATTGGTTTAACAGGATGGATGGATGTGGCAAGGCTTGTGAGGGCTGAGTTTTTGAGTTTAAAAGAAAGGGAGTTTGTTCAGGCAGCAAAGGCACTGGGTATTAGTAATCTTAAGATAATCTTCAGACATATCATGCCCAATGCCCTTGCACCTGTCTTTGTAGCTGCTGTATTTGGTATCGCTGGCGCAATACTTACAGAATCAGCCCTGTCATTTCTTGGGTTCGGCATAAGACCGCCTGAACCGAGCTGGGGCAATATACTTACCTCCGGAAAGGACAATATAGAGGTTGCCTGGTGGCTTTCCCTTTTTCCTGGGCTTGCCATATTTATCACAACATTAAGCTATAATCTCGTGGGTGAGACACTCAGGGATAGTCTTGATCCAAGACTCAGAAAGAATCAGTAAAGACCTTTGAGCTCCATTCCTCAGCAATTTCCTTTGCAGCAGATTCCATGGTGTTGTAAAGGGCCTTTGATATTGATTTGTGAGCTTTCTTTAACAAAAGAGGTAGTCTTACGGTATCTGATAGTACTTCTGTCTCAAGATTGTAAAGATGGAGAATCTTGAGAATAATTTTTTTGAATTCCTCTTTTTTGAAGGCAAGTCTGATAGCATTGTAAAGGGATTCTTCATCCATCCAGTGATTGAGTATCGTGCAAATAAATCTTGCTATAAGCTCCATTCGTTTTTTTCTTAATTCTTCTATTTTATCGTAGGGGATTGTCAATGAAAGGGGAAGGGAGCGGGTTTTTGTAAGGAATTCCTGATCAATCTTCTTTGTTTTTTCAATTATACTTTCAAACTCAGCAGGTGAGACCTTCTTTTCAAGCTGGTAGGCATTAAAAATCAATTTTATAGCCAGTGAGTCTTTCCTGATTTCCTTTTCTACATTCTCATCAAGAAATTTAGACAGGGCCGGCATGAGCATCCTGAAAAAGGTCTGATGTTTGAGGTTATCAATGGTCCTTGAGCTGAAGGTGTGCATAAGCAGACTGTATTCATTTGAGATCAACTTAAATCTATCCATAATTGTTATATTGATGATTCTATCTGTGTTTTAAAGTCTCTATAATCCTGTAACCGCCGCAGGGATTTTGAGAGAGGCCTGCATAAAAATCACAGTCATTAAACCTGAAGTCACATCTCTGACAGAGGTCTTTTTGATCAAAAAGGGGGCTTACGAAAAGTTTACCTTTAATCAGGCCTTTCAACTCTTCTGGTGTAAGGGAGGTCTTCAGAAATTTAAAGGCACCACATCGTGGGTTCACGGTGCCGGAATACTCTTCTTTGTCAGGTTTATAATAACTGCAGAATTTTTTGCATATAATATTTCTATATTCTTTTTCGCCTTTCATCCCTGCACCCTGCTTTCTTCATGCCCTGTTTGCTGGCCTCATAGAGATGAGCTGCCATGTCTTTTCATCAATCTCGTCAATATATTCACTGATACTGAATATCCTGCCGCAGGACCTGCAGCGAAGATACACAGACCTTCAACCCATATGTAGTTCAACCAGCCCGTTGCATATCTTGCACTTCATAATTAATTATATCAAATAATTTGTAACAGAACTCTTATCAATTCCCTAAAAATGCCGGAATATGATTTACAACAATGACAAATCACAGAGGGAAACTCGGGAGATTGCAATATTTTTAAACCAATCTGTAAAATAAATAAAACCTTAGAAGGAGTGTTATGGAACAGAAAAAGACCTTTGTTGACAGGATATGGGATTTCTTTACTTCCATTAAGCTTGCCATTGTCCTTTTTCTCCTGATAGCCCTTACATCAATAGTGGGTACTATAATAGAACAAAGGGCTGAACCACAGAAGAACATAGAGATTCTTTCAAAGCTTTTCGGTCCTGATATTGCTCCAACCCTTTACAGTATTCTGGATACACTTCAGTTTACAGACATGTACCATTCCTGGTGGTTTGTAAGTCTTCTGATGTTTTTTGCTGCAAATCTTATTATATGTTCCCTTGACAGACTACCGAAGGTACTGAGGATTGTAAGAGAAGAAATGAAACCTCTTCCTGAAGAGATATTCTCAACATTACCGGTAAGAAAAGAGGTCTTGTTAAATAAGAAGATTGATAGTATTAAGCCGACCCTTATGGATGTGCTTAAAAAACATGGCTTTAATCTTAAAGAAGACAGTGCCTCAGGACAGCTTTTTTCTCAAAAGGGTGCCTTTTCAAGGCTTGGAGTCTATATTACACACCTCAGTATTCTCATAATTCTTGCAGGTGCCTTAGTGGGGATATTCTTTGGTTTTAAAGGATTTCTTAATATAAGAGAGGGTATGACCTATTCAGTGGCATTTAGAGGAGGCATGAACTGGACTGCTCAGGATGAAATGATGGTGGAGAATTTAATTACTTTAATGAATAAGGCCAGGGGTAATGTAGAGGAGGCCGCAAGGCTTATGAATACAACACCGCAGGAACTGAGGAGGACATTGAGATACTATGGCATAGAGCCTCTTGGTTTTGAGGTGGAATGCAGGGATTTTGATGTGGAGTTTTATGGCAATTCAGACATGCCCAAGGAATATAAGAGTCTTCTCATGGTCAGGGATAAAGAGAGAAGTTTTGATAAATGGATAGAGGTTAATGATCCCCTGAAATATAAGGGTTATACATTTTATCAATCAAGTTATGGCACATGGCCAGGTGTAAGAGGAATATTCAGGTTTCATTTTATAGGAAAGGATGGCAATGTTGTGGAAAAGGCCGTATCACCGCTGGAGGATTTTGAGCTTCCAGGAGGTTTGAAGGCAAAGGTTACAGATTTCAGCCCTGCCCTTGCCTTTGATGAGACAGGCAGGCCTTTTACTTATTCAGAGCAGATGAATAACCCTGCAGCACTGGTTGAATTCAACAGAAAGGAATTCAGCAGGTGGATTCTCAAGAGATACCCCCAGACATGGCAATTACCTGATGGCTCAACACTACAATTTGTTGACTACTGGGGAGTTCAGTATACAGGCCTTCAGGTAAGACGTGATCCTGGTGTGTGGCTTGTCTATCTTGGATGTATCATAATGGCAATAGGACTTTATATTACATTTTTCATAACTCATAAGAGGATATGGCTCAGGCTTGTGCCTGCGAGGAATGGTACAAGGATTCTCATAGGTGGTTCTGTAAGCCGTAACAGGGAGGCCTTTGAAAGGCATATTGAGAGCATAATCAAGGAGGTACAATAAAATGACTTCATCTCAATTCTTTGGAATAGCCACTATTTTATATATACTTGCCATGGTCGCCTATATAAGTTATTTGGCCTTCAGAAGTAATGGCTTAGGGATGATAGCAACCACAATAACAGTGGCGGGTTTTATATCCCAGACCATTGCCTTTTTAATGAGATGGAATGACTTCTATCATCTGCTTGAAGACACAGGTGTTATTAAATCTCCAGTTCAGGGGATCATAAGGGCGATACCTGTTACAAATCTATATGAATCACTGATATTTTTTGTATGGTGTCTTATACTTGCCTATCTTATAATCGAATGGAGATACAAGAACAGATCTTTTGGAGCCTTTATTACACCGATCGCCGCACTTGCCCTCGCATTTATTGAGCTCTCAGGTATGTCAAAGGAGATACAGCCCCTTGTACCAGCACTTCAAAGTAACTGGTTGCTTGCACATGTGATGATGAGTTTCATATCTTATTCTCTATTTGCTGTTTCTTTTGCAACGGCCACCATGTATCTTATTACTACAACTGATAAAAAAAATGAGCCCGCTTATATCTTCTGGGTAATTACATCTGGCCTTACATTAATACTTCTTGTGTCCATGGGTATTGATTATTTTATATTCAGGGTCGGAAGACCTGATATTCTTTTTAAAAAGGGCCTTCTCTTTAAAGCCACTTTTCTTAATGAAAATGCCTTTGTCTCACTGCTTAGTTTTATTGCAGCCTTGATTGTGCTTCTTGGCCTCTGGAGATACGGGTATCTAATAAAACATATAATTCAGTCAATGAATATTACATCTGAGATGCTCGATGAGATAACCTATAAGGCTATAGCAATAGGCTTTCCTATTTTTACTCTCGGCGGGCTCATATTTGGCGCTATATGGGCTGATCAGGCATGGGGTGTTTACTGGTCCTGGGATCCAAAGGAGACATGGTCACTTATTACATGGTTTATCTATGCCTTTTATCTTCACTCGAGACTTTTAAGGGGCTGGAGGGGAAGGAAGATTGCTGTTGTGGCTTCTCTTGGATTTGTGGCGGTTATATTCACTTATCTTGGAGTTAATCTCCTCTTAAGCGGGCTTCATTCTTATGGAAGCTTAAAATAAGAAGACTAAAACGGGTTAAGGGTTGGTTTTAAGAAAGAAGATTACTTTATGGCTCAGCCTCATTATTGTCGGGATAACGGGTTTCTCTATTTTTATTATAACCGATGCAGCTATAACCCAGTTTAAAAAGGATTTTTCAGAAAAAGTAAGGTTTTCTTCTGAGCATATAAAGAATGGACTTATTGCCCTTATGCTTGAGGGCAAGGGAAAAGACTTCCAGGGATATATTCAATCTGAAATTATCGGAGATATTAAATCAATAAGATTAATTAGAGATGATGGCTTGATCATTGGTTCATCCAAT
This sequence comes from Thermodesulfovibrionales bacterium, assembly GCA_046292975.1. Classification (GTDB taxonomy): domain Bacteria; phylum Nitrospirota; class Thermodesulfovibrionia; order Thermodesulfovibrionales; family CALJEL01; genus CALJEL01. Next base: position 557 of record JBKBPW010000024.1, on the reverse strand, counting down.
CCATCTGAGGTCAATACAATACTCCCTGAAGACAGATTTGAAAGAATTAAATCCAGGGCCTACATTGTGCAGGAAGAAAAATTTAATTTTATAGAGGAGGATACACTGGCTGGTGGTATCCATTCTATTTATATACCTCTGTATAATGAAATTCCCTGCCAGAAATGTCATACAGATAACAAAAAGATAAGGGCAATCCTTGGTATAGATGCGGGATCGATGAAATATTTTGAGGCTGTATCCAGGATAAAGAGAAATGCCTTTTTTTATTTATAATAATAATAATTTTTCTCTCGGCAGGCATTATATGGCTATTAACAGGTATTGTATTTGAAAAACCTATAAATGAGATTATCAGGGTAATAGATGATATAAAGAAGGGTGAACTGAAATCAAGGATTCTACTGGACAGAGGGGATGAGATAGGGACTCTCGCAAGCGGTCTTAATGACCTTATCTCAAATCTTGAAAGAACAAAGAGGGATTTTGAGCTGTGTCATTTTGCTGAGATGAGAAGGGTTGAGCAGATGGCTACACTCGGTGAGCTCGCTTCTGCT
>JBKBPW010000023.1:0-20496 GCA_046292975.1 Thermodesulfovibrionales bacterium | reverse complement strand
TGCCTCCTGCTGAAGGGTGGAGGTGATAAAAGGTGGAGGTGGATTCCTTTTCCTTTTTCTCCTTTCCTGTTCTGTGAGTGTATATTTCTTTGTCTTTAACTCTTCAAGGACGGAGTTCGCTGTCTTTTCGTCTTTTAAAAGAAAATTACCAACTGTTACCTCGCCACCTTTGCCATCTTTTGTCCTTTCAATTATGAGTTTATCTCTATACTTATAGAGTCTTGCTGGAACAACTGTTACCTCGCCACCAGATGACGATGGGGTCCCCAAAAAATCGCCAGATTTTTTGGGGTGCTGGTATTGTTCTTGATTTTTATATTCAAAAATTCCCTCAATTGTCCAGTATTCCTCGGATTTAAACCCTTCTATTTCTCTTTCTCTTTCCACAACAAGCCTGAGTGCCACAGACTGAACCCTTCCAGCACTCAATCCTCTTTTCACCTTTTTCCACAGGAGGGGGCTCAGGCTATAACCCACGAGTCTGTCAAGAATCCTTCTTGCCTGCTGGGCCTCTACTTTTTTAATGTCAATTTGCCCTGGAGCCTTAAAGGCTTCTTTGACTGCCTTCTCTGTTATTTCATGAAAGGTTACCCTGTAAATAGGTGCACCATTTTTTATCTCCTCGGCAATGTGCCATGAGATTGCCTCGCCCTCTCTGTCAGGGTCTGTTGCCAGGTAAATAGCCTTTTTACCTTTTGCTATTTTTTTAAGGTCTTTGACAATCTTTTCTTTGCCGGGGATGATAATGTATTTGGGTTTAAAATTATTTTCTACATCTACTCCCAGTTCGTCCTCTGGCAGGTCTTTTATATGACCGACAGAGGCAAAGACCTCATAATCCTTACCGAGAATTTTATTAATGGTCTTTGCCTTGGCAGGTGATTCAACAATAACGAGGTTCTTCATAGGAGTTTCAGTGCCAGGTTATGGGTCTTCCGCCTTTAAAGAGATGGGAAAATATTATCTCCCTGTCAATGTTAAGCTTCTTCATTGCAATGGAGGCAATGAGGGCCTTAATCACATCTATTTCTTCTTCATCTATGAACTTCTCATCCTGTAGCCTCAATAGCTCATCAGTGAGGAGTTCGAGTTCTACCTCAATGCTATCATTGTCCTTGCCCATCCTTTTATACCTCCTTTATAAGGTAAAATCTTTTTCCCTGTAATTGTCTGACGGCTCCTTTGAGCTCAAGCTCAAGCAAGATAGATGTGCATTCGGAAATGGACATGCCAGATTTCCTTGTTATCTCATCAATATGCAGGGGCTCTTCAGTCATAATGTTTATTATAGCCTTTTCTCTATCAGAAAATTCAAGCTGAGCTTCCCAGGAAGGTTGCTGTTCCTTTATAAGACCTTTCAATCTTGGAGCAAGTTCCTCAAAGATGTCATTAACAGAAGTAACTGGTTTTGCTCCTTTTTTAATAAGACTATTTGTGCCTTGAGAGGTCTTTGAAAATATCCCTCCAGGGACTGCAAAGACCTCCCTGCCCTGTTCAAGCCCATAACCTGCTGTAATGAGTGCTCCACTTTTTGCCTCTGCCTCCACGACTATCACAGCGAGGCTCAATCCACTGATGAGTCTGTTTCTCTGTGGAAAATTTTCTTTGTAGGGAGGAGTGCCTGGCGGGAATTCACTTATCACATAGCCATTATTTATGATTTTTTTAATAAGCTCTTTATTTTCTGGTGGATAAGGTCTATCAAGGCCTGAACCAGAGACTCCTATCGTCCTTCCACCTGACCTGAGACAGGCTGTATGGGCAATGGTATCTATACCCCTTGCAAGCCCGCTAACAATGGTTATGCCAAGCTCTGCAAGTTCCCGACTTAATTTTTCAGCAGCCCTTCTCCCATAATCACTTGTCCTTCTGGAGCCAACAATGGCTATTGCAAGGGCATCCTGAGGAAGGGGTTTTCCCATCATATAGAGAATCAGAGGGGGATCAGGGATGGTTTTGAGATTTTCAGGATAAAGATTAGAAAGGTAACTCACTATCTCTATATTGATATCATTGCATCTTTTAATAATAGCCTCTGCATCCTTCCATCTATTGAATTCTCTTATAGCCTTTGCCCTTTGTTGTCCGATTCCCTCTACATCCATAAGTGATTTTTCAGTTTGACTGAAGACCTCTTTTGCACTGCCAAAGGTATCTATAAGGCTTCTTGCCATAACAGGACCTATGTCTTTAATCAATGAAAGGCCAAGGAGGTAGAGAAGATTTGAGGATTCTTGGAAAACCCCTGTTTTATAGGTTATACGTGATGAGTAATGAGTTTTTAACTGTTCATTCATGATTAATTATAGAGCAGCAAGGGGTCCCCAAAAATCGCAAGTTTTTGGGGACGAGCGCAGTAGAGTAATCTTTTTGAAGGACTCTGTAAGCTCACTTTACAAGAGTCAGACCTGAATAAAACCATTCTATACCAAAAAGGCCCTCTTTTGTTTGGTATTCTACAATACTTCCTATAGTTAAACTTTCATAGAACTCTTTGGAAACAGAAAAGGACTCACACCATGGATTTTCCTTGTGGTGTTTTGCAAGCACCAAACGCGGACCGCCGCGTCCCCTTGCAATGCCTATATACTTAGCCACCACCCAATCCCTTTTTAATTTAGGCTTAGAGCTATCAAACTTTCCATTTATATAGCTTAAAAAGAACAATATTACAAAAAAGGAACATATAAAACAGACAAAAAAAGTCTTTAGAAATACACTTTGGCCCATAGTGGCTCCACCTACCAACACTAAAGAAAGGCTTGCGTATAAAAATACAATGGGAAACAAGAGCTTAAATCCAGTAAGAATCATATTTGACATACAGGTTGGTGTATATTGATAAAATCTCCCTACTATACCTGTAATGAACAAGATTATAGTTAAGGCCACGGGAATCCTAAAGGTTATCCATTCTCTTAGAGCCCCCCTATAGGTTCCAGATACGGGAAAGGTCTTTGATATATGCCTAAGGTTTTTTACTATTTCAATAACTTTCAAAAGCTTCTCCTTTTCTGTTTCTACTGGTCCCTTTTTGATATACCATCCTACCCTTAATTTATTACCCTTTAGTTCAATCCAGCTTACTCTATAGTCTTCGAATAGTTTATCAACCAACCCAACAAAACTTTCAAGACTAAGAAGTTTATTAGCCCAATTTTCATCTTCATACTCAATGGATAGGCCCCTGTATGCTTTTTGAAATAAAAGCTTATCAAGGATATCTCTTTTTCTTAGTCTTATGTAGCCAAAGGCATATGTTTGAATTTCAACTACAAGGCTGTGCATACCTTTTGATCCTTCTGTAAAAAGCAAAACATCTCCGAGGCTGGCTACTGGATTTAAAAACCTAAAACCTACAATCCTTGCTCCAAGAGATCTATAGTATTTAAGCCTGTTTGCTACATAGCTATAAAGTGCGTAGAAAACAAGGCCTGTAAGGACTACGATAACTACATAAGTTAGCATTTATACTCCACAGCGACTAGGTCATAATTTCCTGCTGTCAGGTTCACTGTCTTCCTCTGAGCATCTTTCTTATCTTCAGTCTCAGGGCATTGAGTTTTATAAACCCCTCTGCATCTCTGTGATCATAAACTATATCTTTTTCAAAGGTTGCAAATTGGGGCTCATAAAGTGACAGCGGAGATTTTCTCCCAGCAATCATACAATTGCCTTTATACAATTTTAGCCTTACAGTTCCTGTTACATCCTGTTCAATCTCATCTATAAGTTTCTGAAGTGCCTCTCTTTCAGGAGAGAACCAGTAACCATAATAAACCAACTCTGAGTATCTTGTGATAAGGGAATCCCTCAGGTGTAGAACCTCTCTATCAAGGGTAATCTGTTCAACTGCCCTTTTTGCTATATGAAGGACTGTCCCCCCTGGTGTTTCATAGACGCCCCTTGATTTCATACCCACATACCTGTTTTCCACTATGTCTGTTCTTCCTATGCCGTGCCTTCCTGCTAAGGTGTTTAGTTCTTTAAGCAACTGAAAGGGTGATAACTCCTTTCCATTTACCCTGACAGGATCTCCTCTTTCAAAATCTATCTCAATATATTCAGGCCTGTCAGGTGCCTTTTCAGGAGGTGTTATCATGGTGTACATATCTTCGGGAGGTTCATTCCAGGGGTCTTCAAGGATACCTCCCTCATAACTTATATGGAATATATTCCTGTCTGTGCTATAGGGTTTTTCTTTTGTAACAGGTACATCTATTCCTTTTGACCTTGCGTACTCAATAAGCTCTGTCCTTGACCTGAAAGGCCATTCCCTCCAGGGAGCTATTACCTTTATGTCTGGTTTTAAGGCATAATAGGTGAGCTCAAACCTTACCTGGTCATTTCCCTTTCCTGTTGCTCCATGGCTAACTGCCTGGGCACCCTCTTTAAGGGCAACCTCTATCTGTTTTTTTGCAATCAAAGGCCTTGCTATGGATGTTCCAAGCAGATATGATCCTTCATAAACTGCTGATGCCCTGAGCATTGGGAATATGTAATCCCTTACAAATTCTTCCCTGAGGTCTTCCACATAGGCCTTTGAGGCTCCGGTTTTCAGTGCCTTATTTTTTATTGCCTCAAGGTCTTCTTCCTGACCGAGGTCTGCACAGAAGGCAATTACCTCTGCCTTATAAGTCTCCTTGAGCCAGGCAATTGCCACGGATGTATCAAGACCTCCTGAATAGGCAAGCACTATCTTCATACAACCTCCTCCTACTAAGAATTTGTGTTAAATTTATACTGTGATCTTTGACAACAACGATTTAAAGTTGGGGCAGGAAGACTGCATAACACCTGGGTTGTAGAACCCTTTAAGAAGTCTGTCTCCTGCCTCCCAAAGCCATTATAGCTTGATTGGATCATTGAATCCTTGTAACAGATGGAGGATTGGCGGGGAGGCGTCTCCTGCCCTATTGAAAGCTTACTAATCATGGTTAATTCCATATACTTGACTCCTTAATGGGTGAATAGGTGAATGGGCCTCTTCACCAATTCACCTCTTCACCAATTTACCGAACTTCTATTTCTCCCCTGAATACCTCCTGAGCAGGTCCTGTCATAAATACCCTAATTATCTGTCCATTTTCTTCGACAAGCTCAATTATTAATTCGCCACCAGGAAGCATTATCTTTTGCTTGAGGCCACCAAGGCCTTTGAGCCTCATTGCCACTGCAACTGCAGAGGCACCTGTACCGCAGGCAAGGGTCTCTCCAGCACCCCTTTCCCAGACCCTTACCTTGAAGATATCCCGGGACTCCTGTTTTACAAATTCCACATTTATTCTTTTTGGAAACAGGGGATGATTTTCAATTAATGGTCCATAGGTAGAAAGGTCAATGCCCATTAGGTCATCAAGGGGGATTACCGCATGGGGATTTCCCATGGATACACAGGTTATATAAAAAGTTCTGTCCCTTATATGGAGCGGATAATCTATTAAGTGTTTCTCTGTCTCTGAAACCTTTACAGGGATCTCTTCAGGCCTTAATCTCGGTCTTCCCATATCAACCTTAACCATATCATTCACCCTTTCAGGTCTTATAACTCCTGCGAGGGTCTCTATTGCAAGAGGAGATTTATCTGAGAGCCCATTTTTCCATATATAATTTGCAAGGCACCTGATACCATTTCCACACATCTCAACCTCTGAGCCATCAGGATTGAATATACGCATCCTGAAATCAGCCCTGAGCGATGTATCAAGGAGCAGGAGCTGGTCTCCTCCAATTCCAAAACGCCTGTTAAGAAGAAGACCTGCTATGCCTTTCCAGTCAATGCCATGTATATCCCTTGTGTCAATGACAACAAAGTCATTGCCGAGTCCGTGCATCTTGGTAAAATTTATCTTCATTGGTAATACCCTCCGAACCTTTCTCCTCTAATAAGGTCCTGATAGGTCTCCCTTTTTCTGATAAGCACAGCTTGCTTGCCTTTCACTAATACCTCGGCAGACCTTGGTCTTGAATTATAATTTGAACTCATGCTGAATCCATAGGCACCAGCACTCATAATAGCAAGAAGGTCACCCTGTTTGGGTGTCTCTATCTCCCTGTCCTTTGCAAAGAAATCACCTGATTCACAGATAGGACCAACTATATCTGCGATGATTTTTTCTTTATTATTCCTTTCCACAGGAACTATCTCATGATAGGCACCATAAAGGGTTGGCCTTATAAGATCATTCATACCAGCATCAACAATAATGAAGTTCTTTTCCTTTGTCCTTTTGTGATAGAGGACCTTTGTGACCAGAATTCCAGCATTACCAATAATGGAGCGACCAGGTTCTACTATTAATGTCAGATTTCTACCTTTCAAGAGTTTTTTAACCTCTCTTGCAAGTTCTGATGGATGGGGTGGTTCTTCATCCTTATAGGGAATGCCGAGGCCGCCACCCATATCAATGTATTTTATCCTTATGCCATGTAAACTTAGCTCATCAACGAGGATCAAAAGGCTTTTAAGGCCATCCACAAAGGGCTTTACTTCTGTAATCTGTGAACCTATGTGCTTGTGAATTCCCTTTATCTCAATATTTTTGAGCTCCCTAACAAGAAGGTAGTTTTCCAGTGCCTCTTCCATGGGGATACCGAATTTGTGTTTCTTAAGGCCTGTTGATATATATGGATGGGTCTTTGCATCTATATCAGGATTAACCCTGAGTGCAACTGGTGCCTTTTCCTTGAGTATACCGGCAATCCTGTTTATCTCTTTGAGCTCCTCTGAACTCTCCACATTAAACATGAGTATGCCCGACTTAATGGCATACTTTATTTCCTCTCCTGTCTTTCCAACACCAGCATAGACAATCCTTTCCGGTCTGATACCAGCCTTCAATGCCCTGAAGAGTTCTCCACCAGATATAACATCAGCACCGCATCCGCTCCTTCCAAGAAGTCTTAAAATAGATAAATTAGAATTTGCCTTCACTGCATAGCATATGATATGCTCTGTATCTCTGAAGGCCTCCTTGTAGGCCTTCACATGTCTTTCAATGGTCTTCTGGCTGTAGATATACAGTGGAGTCCCAAATCTTTGAGCCAGTTTTTTTACAGGAATCTCCTCCGCATAGAGTTCTTTGCCCTTAAACTGAAAATAATGCATTACACCTCCAGATTCTTAGATTCATGTTTTACTGTGTGGTTTCTATTTTAACTCAAATGGATAAAAAAGTTGACAGGGCGTCTGCTGTCTGGAAATTGCCAATACAAAAAGGGCAGGCTGCCTCAATGCCTTTACAATGCGACAAAAAATAGGCTTAAGGCTTTAGGCGATAGGCTTAAGTTGGTGAAGTGGTGAAGAGGTGAATCGGTGAAGAGGGCCGTTCATTTAGTGCTACAGTGCGACAGGAAGGCGGTCGCACGGTCGCTCTGTCGCACTATTCCTTCAGCCTTCAGCCTTTTTCACAGGCGAGACGCCTGTGTTACTAAGCCTTCAGCCTTAAGCCTATAGCCTTAAGCCTATTTTATTTAAGGTTTGATGTAGATATTCTATCGGCAATTTCCAGTTGCTGTTCTAATTAGATGACAGTTGCAATGAATCTCTGTTAAAATAAAATAAAAACAATAAACGGGGCGTTGATGGAGACAGTAATAATAATCCTTCTTTGTGGCATCCTGCTTGGTTTTCTCTTCCACAGGTCTGATTACTGTATGGCAGGCATGTTCAGGGACCTCTTTTTATTTAAAAACTCACCGATTCTCAGGATCTTTTTCATTCAGATATCAATAACCTTGTTCCTTTTTTATCTTGCAAGAAACCTTGATCTTATAACCTTCTATCCTCCACCAAATCTGAGGGAGGCATCTCTTTCTACCCTTCTTGGAGGTTTTATCTTCGGAACAGGGATGGTACTTGCTGGTGGATGTGTTATAGGAACGCTTTATAAGATGGGTGCCGGTAGCTCGGGAGCAATAGCCTCCTTTTTAGGGCTTGTTATTGGCAGTGGTCTGTATGCTGAGGTTTACCCCCTTTTTAATAACCTTCACAGAAATACTATCTTCAGCGATAGTGTACTCCTCGGCCAGATATACGGTGAGGGCCTTTTCTTACCTTTAATGCTCCTGTCAGGAGTGTTAATCTATCAATGGACCAAAAAAGGCAAACTTTATCAAAGATCCTATGCAGATGGTTATATCCAGCCTGTAAGGACAGCAATATTTATTGCCCTTATCAATTTAATAATCTATATTGCCTCGGGCACTCCCATGGCAATAAGCACAGCCTATGCAAAGTTATCGGCTTTTATTGAAAGATTTATTGCCCCTTCTCATTATGAATCCCTTGAGTTTTTTAAAAGGCTTTCCTATTCTGTAAATGTTCCTTTTGATGGTCACCTTATTTCAGGTGGTCCTGGTGCAGTTATAGACCATGTATTCATTGCTGAGATGCCATTACTTTCAGGTGTGATTCTCGGTTCCATGTTTTCATCAATAAGCCTTAAAGAATTTAGACCTTTTAAGAATAGGCCTCCACTGCCGCAGCTTTTTTCTGCCTTTATCGGTGGTTTGCTCCTTGGCTTCAGCTCAAGGATGGCTGGTGGTTGTAATGTAAAGTTTCTTATGAGTGGACTGCCATTGCTTTCAATACAGGGTATTGTCTTTCTTGGAGGTCTTTTACCAGGGACTTATGCAGGAACATGGATATTTAAAAATCTTGTTCTTAAACTCAGGAGGTAAATTATGGATAATCTTGTGCTTGATATAAGGGGTCAGATATGTCCTGCCTGTCTTCTCATATCCCTTAAGGAGCTTACCAATAACAGGGACAGGATAAAAAGTGGTCAGGCGAGCCTTGTTGTTCTTACAGATCACAGGGATGCGACAAGGACGATTCCAAATGCAGTAACTGCCATGGGTTATTCTGTAAGTGTTGAGAAAAAGGAAGGCTATTATGAAATCACGATCAAAAAAGAAAGGTAAATCTGAAAAGTTAGGACAGGACACCGAGAAGGTCCTGTACAGATATATCCGTGATAAGGTTAATCAGCTCCTTGAGACAATGGGAACAAAACCCCTGAGGGAAGAGGAGCTTGATGAAAGGACGATTGTTGAATTTGATCCAATTGGTATAATCGCTGAGTCCTTCAAGGAGATACTTGAGCACCTAAGGGAAAAGAATCTTCAGCTTCAGCAGGCAAGGGATTATCTTCAGGCAGTCTTTGATGCTGTTGGTGTTGGCATATCCATTGTTGATAGGGATCTGAAGATAATAAAATGCAATGAAAGGCAGAAGGAACTCCTTGTTAGAGATACAGATACTGTAGAGGGAAGGCATTGCTATGAGGTCTATTGTGGAATAGATTCACCGCCTCTCATATGCCCTGCTATTGAGACAATTGAGAGAAACAGAGAGGTCTTTTTAAAGGAGGTCACAAAGAAAGGAAGGATATTCCAGATAAATACATCACCTCTTAGAGACAAGGAAGGAAATATTACAGGTGTTGTAGAGGTTTCTGTTGATATAACTGATAAGAAGAGGACAGAAGATGCCCTTCACCAGGCAGAAAAACTTGCTGCTGTGGGAAGACTTGCAGCCGGTATCGCCCATGAACTGAATAATCCACTTGGAAATATAATAGGCTATGCAAAACTTCTTCTCAAGACAGGGAATCTCGGTGATTACGAGAGGGAAAAGCTTTCTGTTATTATTGAGCAGGCAGAAAAGGGAAGTGAGATAATAAAAGGTCTTCTTGAATTCTCTCATGAAAGACCCCTTGAATTAAAAAGGGTCTTTATTAATGATTTTATAGAAAGGGTCCTTTCCACCATGGCCCATATAATTGAATCTTCAGGCATAAAGATTTTTAAATATCTTAATGACATACCACCTTTGGAGGCAGATCAGAAACAAATTGAACAGGTCTTGTATAATATTTTACTTAATGCAGTTCAGGCACTTGAGGGAAGAAAGGATGGCATTATAGAGATCAGGACATCAGGCCTTGACTCTACTGTTCAGATATCTATCTCTGATAATGGACCAGGCATACCAAGGGAACACCTTTCATTAATATTTGACCCATTCTTTACTACAAAACCACCCGGGAAAGGAACAGGCCTGGGACTCAGTATATCTTCAGAGATAGTGAAAAAACATGGTGGATCCCTCTGGGTTGAAAGTGAAATAGGAAAAGGGACAACCTTTCACATTATTTTACCAGTTAAGACGAAGATAGCTCTAAATGGATAGGTGGTAACGGTGGAGTTTGATTTTCTTGTGGTTGAAGATGACCTGAGGATGAGAGAGCTCCTGAAGGAGCTCCTTTCAAGGGAGGGCTATAATGTGGAGACAGTGGAAAACGGAGCCAATGCCTTTGATTCACTTCAGAGAAAGACCTTTGATATAGTGATTACAGACCTCAGGATGCCAGATGCAGATGGGCTCTCTGTCCTTCAAAAGACAAAAGAACTTTATCCTGATACCCTCGTTATAGTTATAACCGCTTATGGTACAGTGGACTCTGCCATAGAGGCAATGAAACTTGGTGCATATGATTATATTCAGAAGCCTTTTGATCCTGAAAGATTGATGCTCACTATCAAGAAGGCAGTTGACTACAGAAGGCTGGCAAGGGAGAACCTGAGGCTCTCATCACAGCTTGAGACCTGTATGGCAGAAGAACTCATCGGGACAAGTCCGGGGATGGTAGAGGTCAGGAGACTTATAGAGAAGATCGCCCCTCTTGATACAACTGTTGTCATAGAAGGAGAGACAGGTACAGGCAAGAGCCTTGTTGCAAGGACCATACACAGGATGAGCAAGCGAAGCACAGAGAAATTTCTCAGTATAAACTGTGGTGCCCTTACAGAGACACTCCTTGAATCCGAGCTTTTTGGTCATGAAAAGGGTGCCTTCACAGGTGCAATAAGGCAGAAGCGAGGTCTTTTTGAGGCAGCTCATAGAGGAACGCTTTTTTTAGATGAGATAAATAATGCAAGCCCCAATCTTCAGATAAAGCTCCTCAAGGCAATAGAGGAAGGAAAGATCTTCAGGGTTGGATCAATAGAGCCGATATCAGTGGATGTAAGGATAATTGCTGCAAGTAATGTTCCTCTTAAGAATGAGGTGGATGCAGGAAGATTCAGGAATGACCTTTATTTCAGGCTCAAGGTTGTGACCATTACCCTGCCACCTTTAAGGGAAAGAAAGGATGATATCCCTCTTTTATCCTATCACTTTTTGAGGAGATATACCCAGAAGTTTCAAAAAGAGATAAAGGGCTTCACAACAGAGGCAATGAATAGTTTGATAAATTATGACTGGCCTGGTAATGTGAGGGAGCTTGAGTTTGCCATAGAGAGGGCAGTAATACTTGAGCAGGCTGAAAAGATCACGCCTCAGGCCCTTCCTCTTGAGATAAAAGGTTCTTCAAAATCAATGAAAGCAGAAACACGGATTATGAAGATAGAAGATATGGAGAGGGAATTGATAAAGGAGTGTCTGAGGCAATTCAATGGAAAGAAAGAACTCTGTGCAAAGACACTGGGTATCAGCACAGCCACCCTCTGGAGGAAGATAAAGAAATACAACCTCTGATTTCTTTCATCTTGAATTAAGATTTCATTTTGAAATCCTTATTAAAGGCTTCCGTTTTATAACTTATTGAAAAGCTTACTTTTCTTTTCTGGCATTCCTTTTGCTTATCTTATAAAAGAGGTCTTGATTTTCAGGTCCTCTAAATTAAAGAGACCCAAAATCTGAAGGGAGGTAACGCCATGGCAGTAAAAAGAGTCCTTTTATTAGTTGTGATCGGGATATTTGTTCTCTCCGGTCTTGCCTACGCAGATATCCTCATGACACCTGATGATGTTGAAAAGATTAGCGGCAAACCTGACTGGGTTATCCTTGATTGCAGGGTAAAGAAGAAATATGAGGAAGGTCATATACCTGGTGCAATTACACTTAGTGATTCCTGCAGGGTAAAGCTCAGGGATGGAACCCAGAGGGCACTTCCTACAGCGAAACTTGAGAAGATTCTTAGTGAGGCAGGTATCAGCAATGACAAACATGTGGTTGTTTATTCAGATGCTGACATTGTCCATGCTACAGTGGGATTCTGGATACTTGAATATCTTGGTCATGACAAGGTTCATCTCCTTGATGGTGGAATACTGGAATGGAAGGCACAAGGTAAACCTATCTCAAAGGAAGAGACAAAGCTTCCACCAGCAACATTTAAGGCAAGGGTAAAGGAAAGACTTAAGGCAACAACAGAGGAGGTCCTCAAGGTAGCAAAGGGTGAGCTAAAGGATGTTCAGCTCATTGATGCAAGGACAGAGAAAGAATACAGTGGATATGATGTGAGGGCTTTGAGAGGCGGACACATTCCAAATACAACTATAAATGTCAGTCATGAGCTCAATTTTGACAAGCAGACAGGAAAGATATTACCTCTGAAGATACTCAGGGAAAGATTTTTTGGAAAACTTGACCCTAACAAAAGGACAATCGTCCTCTGTCAGACAGGCTCCCGTTCAACCCTTACATACATAATACTCAAGATGCTTGGTTTTAAGGATGTGGCAAATTATGATGACTCTTGGGTTGTTTATGGTAACAGTGTTTATCCACCATTTCCTATAGAGGATGAGCAGTGGATGAACATAGAAGCACTTAATAAGGATCTCCCCAAGCTTGAAAAAGAGGTAAAGGCACTCCAGGATGAGATCAAGTCATTAAAAGAGGCACTCCAGAAGGCAGGGATTGTAAAGGAAGAAAAGAAAGGAGAGGCAGCCCATTAAGGTAGCGTAGAGGTCAAGATGGGGAAAATAATAATGATAGGCCCTGCTGGTGAGATAGAGGCCTCCCTGATAAAGGGAGTGAAAGAGACCATAGAACATAGATTCATGGTATCAGTCCTTGAGGACTGTAAACACCCTCTGCCACAGGAGGCCTTTGATCCAGTAAGGCTTCAGTACCATGCCCCAAAATTCTTAGAAAAAAGCGAGGCTCAACTCTTCTCCTCCCCTTTAAGAGGAGTTGAAACTTTACACCTCCTCCTTACCCATGTTGACCTCTACTGCCCTTCTTTGAATTATGTCTTTGGATATGCAGTGCCTGAAAAGGGAATTGCAATTGTCTCAACTTCAAGATTTAGAAATAAACTTTTTGAAAGGACAATAAAGACAGCTATACATGAGATCGGCCATCTCTTTGGACTTCCCCACTGTCATGACCAAAAATGTGTGATGTATTTTTCTTTTGACCTTTCAGATACAGATAAAAAGACAGATAATTTTTGTGAGGAATGCAGAAAAAGATTTCTCAAGGAGGCAGCATGAGGCTCGGCATACTTGTCAATACTGACAGAAACCTGAAACATATCCTTGGCATTACAGAGGCTGCTCTCAGAAAAGGACATGAGGTAAGCATATTTGTCATGGATGATGGGGTAAGACTTCTAAGAGATGAGAGATTTACTGCCTTATGTAAAAAGGTTTCCATGAGCTTCTGTGACCATAGTACCCATGTGCTTAATGTATCAAAGGAAGGTATCCCTGAAGATATAATCTGCGGAAGCCAGTATAACAATGCAGTTATGGTTCACGACTCAGATAAGGTGATAGTGCTTTAAAGGAGAGACAAATGGGGCAAAAGAAAATAGCAGTAATAGTCAGGGAAAGGCAGTCAGAGGCCTTAAGAATGAGTGTAGGCTTAACAGTGCTTGATGATCAGGTGGAGATATTTATTACTGAACCATTGAAGGATGATCAGAAGACACTTACTGAGCTTGAAGGTGCAATGGAGCTTGGACTTAAGATTTATTCCAGCACAGAGGATCAGAGATTTCAGAGGCTCAGCCCTGATGAGATGGCAGAGAAGATACTTGAATATGACCATATAATTCCCTATTAGGAGAAAAAGATGAAGATTCTTTATATATTGAGCTCAAGGCAAGATGATACGGTGAAAAGATTCATTGAATTGCAGAAGAGGTTTCACGAGGTAATAAGCGTGGATATTGAAAAGGTTTCTTATGATGACCTGATTGACCTGATATCCAGTTCTGATAAGGTCATTTCCTGGTAAAAATTTAAAATTTAAAAAAGGAGGACAGGCATGGGAGAGGTAAAAGGCGGTTTGACACTACCCTGGTTATGGGTAGCAATAATTGTTGCCTTTCTTGCCCTTGGGTTTATGCTTCCACCCCTTGATAAACCCTTAAGGGAGCTTGCAAAGCAGGCACAGGAAATGAAGGCATCAATGACAGAGACTTCACAATAGAAAGGAGGATAAGATGAAGAGAAGGTTGTTATTACTATTGCTTGGTATAACCATAATCACCATTTCAGCAGTAGATATGAAACTCAGGGAAGGCATCACAGTCATTAAGGCAGATGCAGAGGAGGTTACAGGTTTTAAGTGGATACCGAGAAGGCAGGGCATCACAAGGGCACAGATTGCCCTTGGAAGGGCTGTAACACTTCCCTTTGAATTCACTATCAAGGGAGATGTTCAGAAGGTGAAGTTTGAGATTCCAAAGAAGTTTTCTGACCTTGGAATAGATGTAGCTGATGATGAGGTTGCTGTAAAGGATGGAAAGGCAAAATCTTCTGTAATATTTACTGTACCACCTGGAAAACCCCTGGGAAAGTTTGAGCTTGAGATAACCCTGAAAGATGCAAAGACAGGCAAGGAGCTCGGTAAGGGCACGATTCCCTTTATGCTCCTTCCACCAGGTGTGGGTGGATGTTGAGATATTTAAAACTTTTAAATTAAGGAGGTCCTATGTCAGAGATGGATTTTGGTATAAAAGGATGGTTTGAGGCATGGTACAGAAAATTCTTCAGGGAGAAGTGGCCACTCTGGATCGCTGCCATATTCATGGCACTTTCAGGGATAATTGCCTACGGTGTTGCCACATGGTCACTCTCAAGGACAGTGATGGGTGAGAATCCCTATGACCAGGCAAAGCCACTTGGGACATTTCTTGGACTGAAGGAACTTGGTGGCATAATAAACAGTGCCCTTGGTAAGCTCGGTCTTCCCCACTATCCCTTCAATGGATACATATGGCCTGATGGTGAGACCATAAGCTATTTTGTCCAGTATCCAAACCCACTTCTTGAGCCAACTGCTGGGACAATGCTTGGCATACTCTTTGGTGGTCTTATTGCAGCACTCCTTGCAAAGGAATTTGCCCTGAAGGTTCCCCTTGATAAACTTGAATATGGTCTTGCCCTTGTCGGCGGAGTACTCATGGGAGTGGGTGCAGTATTTCAGTTTGGATGTCCGATAGTGAGCACAACAAACCTTGGTGCGATGGGAGTTCAGGCAATAATAATGGTAATAGGAATGACCATAGGCTCATACTTTGGAGCAAAGATAATTGTCTGGCTTGAAAAAAAGAGGCTTGCCTCCCTTGCCTGTGCAACTGCTGATGGAGCAGGATACAGGCCGCTTATGCATTTTGAAAAGACAAAGACTATATGGCCGAAGCCTCCGGTGAATGCTGACGGAGGTGAGCCTTTTGGAATAAGATTTCAGCCCTATCTCGGGCTTTTGCTAATCGGCGTTATGTTTCTTGTTCTTTATAGATTTAGCCACATAGGTTATCCTGCGCTTTCCATGTCATTCCTTGCTGCTACACTTACAGGATTTGCAATGCAGCGTGGAGGTATGTGTTTTGCCTATGCCTACAGGGAACCATTCCTTACAGGCTTTGCTGATATGTCAAGGGCAATGGCACTGCTTTATGGATTGCTTGTAATAGGATTTCTTCCCTTCAAGCTCCTTGCAATAGCAATCCCTGACATATCCTATGCAGAAATCTTTGCAGTAAGCCCTGCAGGGATAGGGGTGCTTATCGGTGCCATACTCTTTGGAATAGGAATGGCACTTAATGGAGCCTGTGTTAGTGACAGCCTCTGGAGGACAGCAGAGGGTCAGGTCAAGATATGGGTCGGCCTTACAACACTCATATGTGTCTCATCCTGGCTCTTTCCCATGAGAGAGGAGAAATGGTTTAAATCAATCTTTGCACCCTTTGGTTCAAAAAACATAACAGATGTCTATTTACCAAATATATTTGGTAGCTATCCAGTGGCTGTGTTCTTCACACTTGGGGTGATTACACTCTGGGCACTCCTTATGACATGGTTTGCTGGAAGGACCTTCAAGAGATACATGGAAGGAACATAAAAATAAAAGGTGAAATTTTCACCTCTAAAAATTATTCAGGAGGTAATTCAGTATGGCAGTAACAACAGACATAAAGATTGACAGGGTTCTTGATGTAAAAGGGCTTGTCTGTCCGAGACCGATGGTGATGACCATGAATACACTTAAGACCATGGAAAAGGGACAGGTTCTTCAGGTCCTTGCAAATGACAGCAGCACAAAGCACAGCATACCCGCACTCTGTGAAAGGAGCGGTTATAAGCTTATTGAAATGAAAGAAGAGGCAGGGACATTTATCTATATCATTCAGAAGTAGTGAAAGAGTGATGCGTGGCGGTAACAAGTATTTCTACTTAACCATCACGCATCACCCGTTGCAGGTTACTATTGCAAACCATGGAGGTGAAGATGTACAAAAAGATATTACTACCAGTGGATGGCTCGGAGTCATCAAAGAAGGCTGCAGAAAAAGGCATTTCCCTGGCAAGGCTCACAGGAGCCAGCACAATAGCCCTCTATGTAATACCCTCTCCATCACCAGGTGACATATGGGATGTATGGACACCCACAGAGAGTGATGAGGCAAAGAGATTCAGACAGAAATTTGAGGAAAATCTAAAATGCCTGGCAGACAGATATGTCCTCGAGATAAAAAAGATTGCTGATCAGCAGGGAGTATCCTGTGAATGCCTGACCCTCAGAGGTGATTACCCTGCAGAGGAGATAATCAGGATAGCAGAACAAAAAGGCTGTGACCTTATTGTAATGGCATCTCATAGTAGAGGTGGAATAGGTGCTGTGATTGGAAGCATTACACTCAAGGTCCTTTCAAAAAGCAGGGTACCTGTGCTGGTGATGAGATAAGAAATAAACCTTTCTTTACATATGAGTTCACACCTGTAAAGGGTATGTCCGATTTAGTTGAAGTAAGAAGCGACTAACCAGGAAATTTAAAAGGATGAGTCGCTGAGAAAGAAATATTGGAACCTGCGGAAAAATTTTCTCCCTTTTTGTATTTAATTAGAATCTGTAAGGTCTTACAGATTTCAGGCTTGTAATAACCGAAACTTGCCGATAAAGATAGGGGGTATACCGAAATGGCTTGAGGTGCTAACTCAGAAAGTCCCACAGTGTGGGGGTTTGAGGTGCCTGCTCGTTAGGCCCTACAGCGGGGAAAAGCAAGCTTTTCCCCCGTGCTGTAAAACCTATAGAATAGGCACTTCGATCCTCCGTGTTATAAAACCTATCGAGCAGACACTTCAAGGCCTTGAGGCATAGTCCCTATACCTAAGCATGTTTCTATCGGCAATTTACAGAATAATAAAATCTCAAAACTCTTCATATGCTAAAATATAAACTATGCAAAAGAATCCATTTTTATTTTGCCTTCTTATTATTGTTTTTTTGAGCTTCATAAATAATACAGGTGCCCTTACCCTTGAGGAGGCACTTGAACTGGCAAGGCAGAATCTTCCTGAGTATAAGTCAAAATTATACCAGCATGAATCAAGGCTTTATGAATACAGGGCAACACTTTCACCCTATTTCTCGAGCCTTGACCTTATCCTTACTGAGAGGAAATTTTATGTCGAGCCAGAGGACTACAGGCTGAGAAGTCTTGAGCTCAGACTGAGTTATCCCCTCTATGATGGTGGCAGGCGTTACAGTCAGAGATTTACTTCAAAGACACTTCTCAGAATATCTGATGAGAACCTGAGAGAAGCCCTTCTTAATCTTCATTATAATGTAAAACTAAGTTTTTACAATGCCATTGCAATGAAGGAGATCCTTGCTCAAAGGAAGGAGCAGTTGAAGTATGCAGAAAAGGATTATGAGGTGGCAAAGGGAAGGCATGAGCTTGGTGTTGCAAGGCTTTCTGATGTGCTTCAGGCATCTGTGAGGCTTGAGGAGGCAAGGCATAGGCTCATAGAGGCAGAGGGTGAATTGAACAAGGCACTTTATGAGCTTGGGTCCCTTATTGGAATCCCGGTAAAGGAAGATGAACTTGAAGGAGAGCTTTATGAGCCTGAGACAATACCTGAAAAGAATTTATTTATTGAGCTTGCAATGAATTCACCTGAGCTTAAAAGGATAGAATATCAAAAGGATCTTAGCATCTCTGAAAGGGCCTCTGTGAAGAGCGATTTTCTACCGCATCTTTATCTTGATGCAACCTATACAAAGAATTCTAGTTCGAGCTCAAGACTCTATCCTGATGAGGAAAAGATGATAGGTCTGAGGCTTACATTTAATATATTTGAACTGGGAAAGTTTTTCAGGTTAAAGGCAACAGGTTCATCAATAAATTCAAAAGAGGAGGATATAAAGGAGATCAAAAGAAGCCTTCAACTCAGGATAACAAAATCTTATGAGGATATGATAACAGAGCTGAGAAGGCTTGAGGTTGCAAAGGAGCAGTTGAGGTTTTCAGAGCAGAACTACGAGCAGGCCTTTGGTGAATATAAAGTTGGAAAGGCAGATATACTTTCCCTTATACAGGCAGAGTCCTTACTTGCTCAGGCAAGGGAAGGGCTGATTCTTTCAAGATTGAATATATTGAGTTCCTTGATAGCTCTTGAAAGGACAGCAGGGATGGTGGGCAGAAATGGGGTGAATTATGAAGAATAGGTGGCGAAGTAACAGCAGGATTCTCATTGTAGCTATAATTGTAGCAGGTCTCATTGGCTTTATATTGTTGAGACCTTTATTTATTAAAGAAGGGCTGAAGGTCCTTGAGACAACCATTGTAAAGATGGGAGATATAAAGGGAGTCCTTGTTGAGACAGGTATAATCAAGCCGCAGGTTGGTGCTGTTGTGAAGATTGGCACAAGGGCAACAGGCACTATAACTAAACTCTATGTAAGGATTGGTGACAGGGTAAGAAAAGGTCAGCTTATTGCCCTTATTGATGACAGGGAGATAAATGAGCAGATTGCCCAGTCAAGGGCAGCTCTCAGCCGCCAGGAAAATACCCTCAGGCAGATAGAACTCACCTATCCTGAAAGGATCAGGGAGGCAAGGGCAAATTATGAATATGCAAAACTCAATTATGAAAGGGAACTGGAATTATTAAAGAGAGAGTTCACAACAAAGGAGTCTGTTGATAGGACAAAAAAGGAGCTGGAAATTGCAGAGGCAGTTTTTAAAAGACTCAAGGATGAATATGAGACACAGCTCAGCATTACAAAGGCATCCATAGAGGAGATAAAGGCACAGATCAAACAGCAGGAGACAAGGCTCTCCTATACAAGGATATATTCTCCAATAGATGGGATCGTCTCTGATATTACCATTCAGGAGGGAGAGACTGTTGTTGCAGGCCTTCAGGTTGCAAATCTTATAACTGTCTTTGATCCATTGAGCCTTGAGATGTGGATATATGTTGATGAGGCTGACATAGGAAAGGTAAAAACAGGTCAGGCTGTGGAATTTACTGTTGATACCCTTCCTGATAAGTCTTTCCATGGTAAGATTGAAAAGATCTATCCCCAGCCTGTCGTGAAGGACAATATTGTCTATTATCTTGCCATAGTAAAGGTATCAAGGCAGGATGCACAGTATCTCAGGCCAGAGATGACAACCCATGTGAGGATAACCTTTGATGAGAAGAAGAATACCCTTGTGGTGCCAAATGCTGCAATAAAATTTGAAGAAGGCAGGCAGATCGTTTATAAAATCACAGACCAGGGCACTGTGGAAAAGATTCCGGTAAAGATTGGCTTAAGGAATGAAGAGATTACTGAGATAATCTCGGGATTAAAAGACAATGATAGGGTTGCCACAAAACTCGTGATTCCACCAAAGGCAAAAGCTGAGCAGAGACAACTTAAATAGCCATGACCCAGGAACCGCTCTGTGTTTTGACTGATATAAAGAAGAGCTATCATGTTGGAGAGATCAATCTTGAAGTCCTCAGAGGGATTAATCTTGAGATAAAGAGAGGAGAATTTATTGCCATAATGGGAGCCTCTGGTTCAGGAAAGACAACATTTCTTAATATAATAGGCTGCCTTGATAGGCCAACATTCGGAAGGTATATCCTCGCAGGGAAGGAGGTTTCAGGACTCACTGATGAGGAGCTATCAGAGATAAGAAACAGACACATTGGTTTTGTCTTTCAGAATTTTTATCTCCTGCCCTATGCCACGGTCCTTGAAAATGTCCTTCTACCAACCTTATACAGAAGCCCAGGTCCTTCTTCGGATGCAATGGAGATATTAAGACTCGTAGGGCTTTCTGACAGGGCAAGGTTCAAGCCAAACCAGCTTTCCGGGGGGCAGCAGCAGAGGGTTGCTATTGCAAGGGCATTGATAAATGACCCTGACATTATACTTGCTGATGAACCAACAGGCCAGCTTGATAGCTCCAC
>JBKBPW010000022.1:0-21087 GCA_046292975.1 Thermodesulfovibrionales bacterium | reverse complement strand
CAATTCATGAATTGCCCCTACCAATCTCTGTCGCACGGCCGTTCCGTCTGCAGTGGGTGCGGGGGCAACCTGCCCTTTTTTATTTAAGGTCTGTTGTAGATATTCTATCGGCAAATTTCGGAATCAAGTTGCTTCTTGACTTAATTCGTCCTGTCTGTTATAGTAAATGAGAATAATTATCAATAACAAGAAGCTGGGTAATCTTAATTAAGTGGATAGCCAGTGCAGCTCGGCAGGGCGGGGTTAAGGTGGGATGAAGGAAAGACAGAAACATAGAAAAGTTTTTCAGGTCGAAGATGGAAGAATTGCCCTTGTAGGAAATCCAAATGTGGGCAAAAGCGTTATCTTCGGACTGCTTACAGGTAAATATGCAACTGTATCAAATTATCCAGGCACGACCATAGAGATAACCTCTGCTTTTTCTTCATTGAATGGCAGGAGGTATTTGATTATTGACACACCCGGGATCAATAATCTTATTCCCATGAGTGAGGATGAGAAGGTCACGAGAGATATCCTGCTTAATTCAAGACCTGATGCAGTCATACAGGTGATTGATGCAAAGAATCTTAAAAGGGGATTATTTATCACAATTCAACTTGCTGAGATGGGTATTCCTGTTATAATTGACCTCAATATGGTTGATGAGGCAAGGGATAGAGGTATTATTGTAGATGAAAAGAAATTAAAACAATTATTGGGTATACCTGTTGTAAGCACTATAGCCTCACAGAAAAAGGGTATTTCTGAGCTCAGGGCTGCAACAGCCAATCCCGGGATTGCCTCTCTTAAAATTAACTATGGAATGCCGATTGAAGAGGCACTGAGAGATATTGAAAGGCTTCTTCCAGAATCCAGAATATCAAAAAGATCTATCGGATTGATGATACTTTCAGGTGACGAAAGTCTGAGACCCTGGCTCAGGACGCATCTTTCTGAAAGGACTATAGAGAGGATAGAGGCTATCAGGGACAACTGTGTTGAAAAACTAAAGGCAGATCCGGGTCTGATAATAAATTCTAAAAGACTGGCCCTTGCAGAAAAGATTGCAAAAGATGTAATAAAGAGGATCCCTGCAAGTTCAGGTGGCATAGCCGGTTTTCTTGGAAACATGAGCATGCATCCCTTATGGGGGTTACCTTTCCTCGGTCTTGTCCTTTTGCTTCTTTATGAGTTTGTTGGTGTATTCGGTGCTGGCACCCTTGTAGACCTTCTTGAGGAGGGTCTTTTTGGAAAATATCTTAATCCTGTGTTCACAAAAATTGTTGATATCACTATCCCGATATCCTTCCTGAGGGAGGCACTCGTTGGAGATTATGGAGTGATCACAGTGGCAATCACTTACGCAATTGGCATAATCCTTCCTATAACAACCACATTTTTTATTGCCTTTTCAATACTTGAGGATTGCGGTTATCTACCAAGACTTGCAATAATGTCAAACAGGTTGTTCAAGATAATGGGTCTCAGTGGAAAGGCTGTGCTTCCAATGGTTCTCGGGCTTGGTTGTGGCACCATGGCAGTGATGACCACAAGGATACTTGAAACAACCCGTGAGAGGATACTTGCTGCCTTTTTGCTTGCCCTTGCAGTGCCATGCTCTGCACAGCTTGGTGTGATACTGGGGATGCTTGGCAGTCTGTCCTTGAAGGCAACAATAATATGGTTTTTCACAGTGCTTGGAGTGCTTCTCCTTATGGGTTCTATTGCATCGAGGATTGTTAGCGGTGAGACCTCAGAATTCTTCATGGAGATACCTCCCATGAGGATGCCTGTTTTTGAGAATGTAGCTATCAAGACCTTTAACAGGGTGGTCTGGTATTTAAGAGAGGCAGTTCCGCTTTTTATGCTTGGCACGTTTATATTGTTTATATTGCATAAAATCGCCCTTCTTGACTGGATAAAACAACTTGCTTCACCCGTAGTTGTAAAAATGCTTGGTCTTCCTTCCAAGGCAACAGAGGCCTTCTTGCTCGGTTTTCTTAGAAGAGACTATGGAGCAGCAGGGCTTTATAAGATGGCAGAGGAAGGTCTACTTGACCCTCTACAGGCCCTTGTGAGTCTTATAACCATAACACTTTTTGTGCCCTGCCTTGCCCATTTTTTGATGATGATTAAAGAATTCGGTCTTAAAATCGCACTCATGATTGTCTTTGTTGTGTTTCCCAGTGCTATTTTGTTTGGAAGCCTTATTAACCTACTTCTAAGGGTCTTGAATATACAATAGTGCGACCGTGCGACTGTCGCACTGTAGCACCCCGCACCCACTGCAGACGGAACGGCCTTGCGACAGGGTATACTTTACCATCTGCAGTGGGTGCGTGGCACTAAATGAACGGGCCTCTTCACCACTTCACCAACTTAAGCCTATTGCCTTAAGCCTAAAATCCCCTTCACCCATTCACCCACTCCACAAATCCCTTAAGGACCTTGAGCCCCAGTGCCTGACTTTTTTCAGGATGAAATTGTGTGGCGATTATGTTGTCCTTCCAGATTGATGATACAAAGGGATGACCATATTCAGTGATTGTTGAAATCACAGAGGTATCAGAGGGCTCTACATAATAGGAATGGACAAAATAGAAATAACTTTCTTCAGGAATCTCTTTGAATATTGGTGCCCTTTTAAGTATTTTAATACTGTTCCATCCCATGTGGGGAATCTTCAGCCCCTTGTTTTTAAAGGAAAAACGCCTTACCCTCCCGGGGATAATCCCGAGCCCCCTGTTAAGGCCAAATTCCTCTGATTCTTCAAACAATATCTGAAGACCCAGGCATATGCCAAGATAGGGTTTGCCTTTTTTAATGGAACTCAAGACAGCCTCTAAGAGATCTTTTTCCTGCAGGTTTCTCATACAATCACCAAAGGCACCTACACCTGGAAGGACTATAGCCTCTGCATTATCAAGGTCTGATGGCTTATCTGTAACATTTACCTTTGCTCCTATTTTTAAGAATGCCTTTTCAACACTTCTTAAGTTGCCCATGCCATAATCAACAATGGCAATCATTCTTCTGTCCACACAAGTATTGCTATGTCAGGACAGGTTTCTGCACACTGAGCGCAGCCTGTACAATCCTCAGGCCTGCTGACCTCTGCAATGAAATATCCCATCCTGTTAAATCTCTTTCCTATCGTAATGACTGATTTTGGACAGGCCTCTACACAATAGCCACAACCCTTGCACAACTCCTCAGATATCTCTATCCTGCCCTTTGGTTTTTTAACTGTCTTTGTGCTCATCTTAACTCCCTCAGTAATTCCTTTGCATGCTTCAAGGAAGCATCTGTTATCTTTCCACTGAGCATCCTTGCAATCTCCTCCTGCCTTTCTTCTGAGGAAAGACTTCTCACTTTAACAGAGACAGAATCCTTTTTCTGAACCTTTTCTACCTTAATATGATGGTCTGCCCGTGAGGCAATCTGTGGTAGATGGGTTATACAGAGGACCTGCCTCTGCCTTGATAATTTTTTGAGCCTCTCGCCGACCCTGTCTGCTGTAACGCCTCCGATACCTGCATCCACCTCGTCAAATATCAAAACAGGTATCCTGTCAACCTCTGCAAGAATAACCTTCAGGCAGAGCATGAGCCTTGAAAGCTCTCCTCCTGAGGCTATCTTCGTTATGGGTCTGGGAGGCTCGCCTGGATTTGCAGAAAATTCAAATTCAATGTCATCTATCCCGTTTTTTGCGGGTTCATCAAGTCTTCTTATGTTTACTCTGAATTGAGCCTTTTCAAGGGCTACCTCCTTAAGTTCCCTTTCCATTGCCTCCTCTATTACATGGGCTGCCTTTTTCCTCATCCTGGAGAGTTCTTCTGCAAGCTTAAAAAGGGAAGCCTTCTTTTCTTCCAGCTCTTTTTTCAGGGATGAGAGTTTATCTTCTGAGCCCTCAAGGCTGTTTAACTCCTGCCTGGCCTTCTCAAGATATAATTGAACTTCACTTATGGAAGCGCCATATTTCTTTTTCAGTCTTTCAATGAGGTCTATTCTTTCATTCAGGTAATCTAATCTCCTAGGGTCTATATTATATTTTTCTTTTAGTGACCTGAGTGCCTGTGAAGCCTCTTCCAGTAAAGGCCTTGCCTGAGAAAGTAGTTCAACTGTCTCTATAAGCTGTGGGTCTATGTTTGAAAGGTCCTTTAATTTTTGAAGGAGCTTTGTTATCCTTTCAAGGCAGGAATCCTCTGCCTCATATAAAAGGTCTCTTGCAAGGTTTACTGCTTCTGAGAGCCTGTGCGAATTCTTCAGTATATTAAATTCCTGTTTCAGGCTTTCCTCCTCATCAGGTTTTAGCTGTGCCTGAGTTATCTCATTAATCTGATATCTGAGAAGGTCAATCCTTTGTTCTTTAAATCTAATATTTTCCTCAATCTGCCTGCTCTCTTCCTTGAGATTATTAGTTTCAATAAAAAGTTTTCTATATTCATCCCTGAGGCCTTCAAGACCTCCAAAAGAGTCGATGACCTCAAGCTGTTTCTCCTTATTCATTAAACTCTGGTGCTCATGCTGACTGTGAATATCAACAAGATATGAGCCAAGTGTCTGTAGTGTAGATAAATTTACAATATTATCATTTATATAGGCCCTGCCTTTACCAGAAGCTGAAATGATTCTTCTTATAATGAGACTATTATCTTCACTGTTAGGAAGCTCCTCTGGCAGTCTTATATCCTGTGTCTCAAAGAAGGCCTGAACTGAGCCTTCCTGGGTGCCCTGTTTTAGAATCTCAGCACTTGCCCTTTCTCCTAAGGCAAGGCTGAGGGCATCTACTATTATGGACTTACCAGCACCTGTTTCACCTGTTAGGACATTGAGTCCAGGTTTGAATGTTATTGAGAGATGATCTATTATGGCAAGGTTTTTGATTAACAGTTCCAGAAGCATATAAGATTATAACTCATTAACACATCCCTTGACAAAAAGTATAATTCCTGATACCTTATCTTATAATCATAAAATCCAAGCTGATAGTCTTTCAGCTAAATTAATTTCAAGAGGGAGGATTTATTATGACCAAGGCAGAACTTATTGAGAAGATCGCTAATGGAGCAGATCTTTCAAAGGCACAGGCATCAAGGGCACTGGATGCCACACTTGATGCGATTAAAGGAGCCCTCAAGAAAGGTCAGAAGGTAACATTAGTAGGTTTTGGAACCTTTGCTGTCTCAAGAAGAAAGGCAAGAAAGGGTCGTAACCCCAAGACAGGTGAAGAGATCAAGATCCCTGCCATGAAAGTGCCGAGGTTTACAGCTGGTAAGGCCTTTAAGGATGCCATAAGATAAGTGGTAGGGGCAATTCGTGAATTGCCCTTACAGTTTTAAGGAGGTGTCCCATGCTTGTGGAGTTCAGTATTGTCCCTGTAGGGGTGGGTAGTAGCATAGGTGATTACCTTGCTGATGTCCTTGACATAGTTGATAAAAGCGGTATGCCCTATAAGGTGAATCCAATGGGAACAGTTGTGGAAGGAGAATGGCCTGAGGTTTTCAGTCTTATAAAAAAATGTCATGAGGCAGTTATGAGCAAGGCAGAGAGGGCCATAACCACAATCACAATTGATGACAGAAAGGGCAAACCAAACAGGCTTGATGAAAAGGTTGCCTCTATTGAGAGAAGGCTTAGCAGGAGTTTAAAAAAATAAAATAAGCTTTTAAAGCAGGCAAACAGGTTATCGCCTTAAGCCTACGGTCACTCTATCGCGCTATTGGTCGGTCGCATGGTTGCTCTGTCGCATATGATTGATTTTTTCATTGCAGAATCAATAGAATTAAATTGCCTGTAAAGGGCAGTCATTATTAAAAATAGGAGGATTGTCATGTCTGAAAAGATTACCTTAAGTGTTATCAAGGCTGATGTTGGTGGGTTTGTGGGTCACTGTGCAATCCATCCAGATATGATGGAGGTTGCAAGAAAGAAATTAAAGGAGGCACAGGACAGGGGTGCAATTATTGACTTTCATGTAATGCGATGTGGTGATGATATGGAGCTTATCATGACCCATAAGAAAGGGGTAGATAGTGAAGAGATTCATAAGCTTGCATGGGATACATTCCTTGCAGCAACAGAGGTGGCAAAGGAACTCAAGATGTACGGAGCAGGTCAGGACCTCCTTGTAGATGCCTTTTCAGGAAATGTAAAGGGAATGGGGCCTGGTGTTGCTGAAATGGAGTTTGTGGAAAGAAAATCAGAGCCTGTGATAGTCTTTATGGCTGATAAGACCTCACCAGGTGCATGGAATCTCCCTGTCTTTAAGATGTTTGCAGACCCCTTTAATACAGCAGGGCTTGTTATTGACCCTTTAATGCATGATGGATTTACCTTTGAGGTTGTTGATGTCTATGGTCACAGGAGTATTAAACTTCATACACCCGAGGAGCTTTATGACCTGCTTATGTTTATAGGAGCGATGAGGCGTTATATGATAAGAAGGGTTTTTACAAAGAAGGGTGAGATCGCCGCAGCAGCCTCCACACAGAAGCTGAGCCTTATTGCAGGTAAATATGTTGGTAAGGATGACCCTGTCCTTATAGTAAGGACTCAGGCAGGACTTCCTGCTGTTGGTGAGGCACTGGAGCCTTTTTCATTTCCCCACATAGTTGAAGGCTGGATGAGGGGTTCACACCATGGCCCATTAATGCCAGTGTCATTTGATAAGGCAAATCCTACAAGGTTTGATGGCCCACCAAGGGTTATTGCTGCCGGGTTTCAGATAGCAGGAGGAAGACTCATAGGCCCAAGAGACCTCTTTGATGACCCTGCCTTTGATTATGCAAGGCAGAAAGCAAATGAGATAGGTAATTATCTCAGGGTTCACGGACCATTTGAGCCCCATAGGCTCGGGCTTGATGACCTTGAATATACCACGATGCCACAGTTAATGAAAAGGTTTGAATCAAGGTTTGAGCCTGAATAACAGATATCTTACTCACTTCACTATAGTGCTTAGGCTTAGGGCGTGGCGAGAGGTTGTAGGGGCAGGGCCTGTCCTTGCCTATTTATTGCCCGTCTATTTTAGGCAACCACAAGGGTTGCCCCTACAATCTTCAGCCTACTGCCTTCAGCCTATTGCCTTCACCCATTCACACACTCACCTAAGTTACTTTCCTGCCAGCAAATGACAGATACTGAATTAAGGGATATGCTCATAGAATATATGGGTAAAGGTTTTCTTGATAACATAATCGATATGTTCAAGCACGATAAGTCTCTATTCAGGTTCCTTCCTGAGATGGTCAGGTCTGACAATACAAGGGTAAGGATTGGAGCCATTGCCCTGATTGAGGAATTGATGGATAGTCATAGAGAGGAGATTGAAGGACTTGTCTCCAGGTTTATTGAATTTCTCAGGGAAGGTGATGCTACCCTGAGAGGAGACATAGCCTATATACTGGGAATTATAAAATCACCACTTTCAGTGGATGTGCTGAAAGGTCTTCTGAATGATGAAAATCCTGATGTAAGATTAATAGCCAGGGAGGCCCTTGAAGAATTCAACAGGGATGAGAGTTAATAAATGGGGGAAGAGACATACTCAGCTATTGCTTATATCTGTAAATTGCAGATAGGAATATATAAAGAAATAGCAGGGTATGCCTCAATGCCTTTACAATGCGACAAGAAATTAGGCTTAAGGCTTTAGGCGATAGGCTTAAGGATTTTAGGCTTTAGGCTTAAGGAGAAACTCAGCCCTCAGCCGTCAGTCTAATCTCTTCAGCCTTCAGCCTTCAGCCTTAAGCCTTCAGCCTCCCAGCACCCATTCTATCGGCAAATTTATTTCTATAAGGAAATTTCAGTCCTTTCCTTCTATTAAACATGTTGCTATGACTGCTATACCCTCTTTCCTGCCAATAAAACCCATTGCCTCGTTTGTCTTTGGTTTTATATTAATTATCTCCTCAGGGATGCCTGTTTCTGATAGGGCCTTTTTCATGGCAGGGATATAGGGATTCAGCCTTGGCTCCTCCGCAATTATAACTGAGTCTATCCAGAGGAGCCTGAATCCCTTTTTATTTATCTCTGAGAGCACCTGGCTTAGCAGTTCTGTGCTTTTTACATCCTTCCATTCAGGGTCTGTATCTGGAAAGATCTGCCCGATATTTGGCATGCCTGCAGCTCCAAGAAGACTATCTATTATGGCATGGCAGAGACAATCACCATCTGAATGACCAAGGAGCCCTTTGCTGAAAGGTATCTCAATTCCCCCAAGGATTAGTTTTCTTCCTTCAGCAAATCTATGAGAATCATAACCTATGCCGGTTCTTAAACCCTGCATGATTAGAGCTATCTCCGCTCAAGAAGGACCTCAAGTATTTTCAGGTCTTCAGG
Source organism: Thermodesulfovibrionales bacterium (assembly GCA_046292975.1). Classification (GTDB taxonomy): domain Bacteria; phylum Nitrospirota; class Thermodesulfovibrionia; order Thermodesulfovibrionales; family CALJEL01; genus CALJEL01. Next base: position 12,762 of record JBKBPW010000022.1, on the reverse strand, counting down.
GACAGTTATCTTGATGTTTGAATAAGATCCCATAATTACCTTAATCTTTCCATTATAATGCTCAAGAAGGCTTGCGTCATCAGTAAAATAAAGACCCTCCTTCATTGCCTTTTTATAAGCCTCTTTTAAAAACTTAAATTTAAATGCCTGGGGTGTCTGTATGAGTCTGAATCTGTTTCTATCAGGGGTTCTTATAACAAAGTCTCTTTCTACTTCCTTAAGTGTATCACTAAGAGGAATCCCGGTTATAACACCGTCACAGTCCCTGAGTTCTCTCAGGATATTTATGAAAAGCTCGGCTGTTACAGCTGGTCTTGCAGCATCGTGTATTATAATGCTGTCTGCCTCTGTAATGAGATTTAAGGCATGGTATACAGAGTCCTGTCTTTCTCTACCACCTGGAGCGACCTTTTTGATTTTTTTATAACCTTTTTCTTCAATGAGTTTCAGACCCCTTTCCATATCAGTATCCCTGAATACAGGGATAACCTCTGATACCTCTTCTACCTGTTCAAGGACCTCAAATATCCATGAGATAACAGGCCTTCCCCTCAGAAGGAGGAAGGCCTTTGAAACATTTCCATATCTTTTGCCAGAGCCTGCAGCTGGTATAATGGCAAATGTCTTCATCTTGCCCTTGCCTCTTCTCTTTCATGCTCCTCAGCCACCTTTGTGAATATCATTCGTCCTGCGGTAGTCTGAAGCACACTTGTAACTACCACATCAATATTTTTACCTATGAACCTCCTGCCATTTTCTACAACTACCATTGTGCCATCATCAAGATAGGCAACTCCCTGGTTGTATTCCTTTCCTTCCTTCATTATGAATACCTTCATGCTTTCACCTGGAAGCACCACTGGCCTTAAGGCATTGGCAAGCTCATTTATATTAAGTACAGGCACACCCTGAACCTCAGCAACCTTATTGAGATTAAAATCATTTGTTATAACCTTTGCATTCAATGCCTTTGCAAGGGCTATGAGTTTTGAGTCAACTTCTTTTATATTAGGGAATTCCTCCTCAACGATCCTGACCTCAATGTTTGACATCTTTTGAATCCTGTGAAGTATATCAAGACCCCTTCTACCCCTTGCCCTTCTTAGAGGATCATGAGAATCTGCAATGTGCTGGAGTTCTCTCAGGATGAACTGGGGTACTATAAAGATACCTTCAATAAAACCAGCATCGCAGATATCAGCAATCCTTCCATCAATAATCACAGAGGTATCAAGTATCTTGAGGTTTTCACCTGAGGCCTGTCCCTGCAGGATTTTTATTATGCTCTGGAATTTGAGTGCCTTGCCACGGATGGCTCCAATTAATAAACCGAGATAGCCAAAAAAGAGCATACTCATTGCCTTTATAAGCCCGTAATCCTGAGGGATTATTTCCTTTAAGGGATAACTTAAAAGATTTCCGAAGAGGGTCCCTGCGGATAACCCTATAAGGGCACCAAAGAATCTACCTAACAGAAGTTTTCTTGAAAGAGATTCTACGAGCAATATGAGAAAACCCGCTAAAAGACCAATAAGAACAAAATATTTATTTGCCAGGCTCAGGCTAATGATATAACCAATAATCCCGCATAAAATTATAATTAGAATCCTTAAAAGCATATCCTCTTCACCTCCTTTTCATTTTGATCTGTGGTACATTTCACCTAAGAACCACATAGAATTTTTTCCCACCTCTATTTATAAAAAGCAGGATATCAGGGGTTTTTGTCTTTGAAATGATCAGTTTAAAATCCTGAAGTGACTTAACAGGTTTCTGTTCTACCTCCTCTATGACATCACCCCTCCTCAGGCCTGCCTTTTCAGCAGGAGACCCAGGTTCAATTCGTGCTATTACCATTCCTCTTGTATCAGGGCCAAGGCCAAGTTGCATGGCAATATCCTTTGAAAGTTCAAAGACGTCCATCCCTGAAAAGACATCCCTTTTCTCAGGGACAGTACCCTGGAAGCTCCTTCTTTCCTGAGAGGGAGCTGCCTGTTCTTCAACAACGACATCTGTTTCTCTATAAGAACCCTGTCTGAAAATTTTTACCTTAACCTTTTTACCAGGTGGTGTCCCGGCTACACTGTTTCTGAAGGAGCCCACATCTATTACACTTCTTCCATTGAATTCTGTAATTATATCACCCCTTTTCAAGCCTGCACGGTCAGCAGGGCTATCCTTTATAATTCCATTTACAAGAACACCCTCAGGTCTATCAAAGCCAAATTTCTGACTGAGTTCAGGAGTTATGTCCTGGATATTCACTCCAAGCCAGCCTCTTTTGATTCTGCCTTCTTTGATCAACTGGTCAAAGACCGTCTTCGCCATATTGCTTGGCACAGCAAAACCTATCCCCTGATACCCACCACTTTTTGAAAATATGGCAGTATTTATACCCACTATCTCACCATTGACATTTACAAGAGGACCTCCAGAATTACCTGGATTTATTGCAGCATCTGTCTGGATGAAGTCTTCATAATCTGCTATACCTACATTTGCCCTTCCCTTGGCACTTACTATGCCGAGGGTAACAGTATTGCTGAGACCAAAGGGATTACCTATAGTAAGGACAAATTCACCGACCTCAAGTTTATCAGAGTCACCCCAGGGAGCCACAGGAAGACCTTTTGCTTCAATCTTCAATATAGCAAGGTCTGTCTTTGGATCAGCTCCTATGAGCTTTCCCCTGAAGCTTCTTCTGTCAGGAAGGGTTACCACTATATCCTCAGCATCCTCTATAACATGATTATTCGTAATAATATAACCATCTGAAGAGACAGTGACTCCAGAACCAAAGCTTTGTTCTGACCATCTTGAGGGAGGTTCTCCATTGCCCTGTGGTAAAAAAAGGTCAAAAAATTCTTCTTCTCCAGCGATAGTCCTGGTGACAGAAATGTTTACCACAGAGGGTGAGACTGTTTTAACAACCTCGGCAAAGGCAAGCTCTGTTTCAAGTATCTTCTGTGAAACAATAGGCGATGTAGGTCTGAAGGCCTTATCTTTTTCAGGGATATAAAAGAAAAGTAATATTGCCGCTATAATAAGGCCCAACAGCAGGATTATGTAACCAGGTTTTTTCATATATAATTTTAACATATTCAAGGGGTAGCCTCGTGAATAGGTGAATAGGTGTATTCAGGTGTAAAAGGGATTTTGATAAAACTTTTCATGGAGACAGCAAGGAGTAAATTTATAAACCAAGTAGTTTTCGGAAATACTCAATGGTCCTTTTAAGTCCTTCTTCAAGGGGTGTCCAGGGCTGCCAGCTAAGGATTTTTTTTGCAAGGGTTATATCAGGGCACCTCTGTTTGGGGTCATCAGGAGGAAGGGGTTTATAGATTATCTTTGACTTAGAACCAGTAAGTCTTATCACAGCCCCTGCAAGCTCAAGAATGGAAAATTCCTGTGGATTCCCGAGATTTACAGGACCTGTAACCTCATCAGAACTATTCATAAGTTTTATGAGGCCCTTCTATCATGTCATCTACATAGCAGAAGCTCCTCGTCTGGCTTCCGTCACCATATATAGTAATATCCTCTCCTTTCAATGCCTGGACTATAAAATTGCTTACAACCCTCCCATCATTGGGATGCATCCTTGGTCCATAGGTATTGAATATCCTTGCAACCTTTATCCTTAATTTATGCTGCCTGTGATAATCAAAAAAGAGTGTCTCAGCGCATCTTTTACCCTCGTCATAGCATGCCCTTGGTCCGATGGGATTGACATTTCCCCAGTATGTCTCTGGCTGGGGGTGGATTACTGGATCACCATATACCTCACTCGTTGATGCAAGAAGAATCTTGACCTTCAATCTCTTTGCAAGACCAAGCATATTTATGCTTCCATGGACAGAGGTCTTTGTTGTCTGCACAGGGTCAAATTGGTAATGCACAGGTGAGGCCGGACAGGCAAGGTGGTATATCTCATCAACCTCTACATAAAGAGGAAAGGTTATATCATGCCTCAGGACTTCAAAATAGGGATTACTGAGGAGGTGGGCAATATTTACCTTTCTACCTGTATAGAAATTATCAACACATAATACATCATGCCCTTCATTAAGAAGCCTTTCGCATAGATGAGAACCAAGAAAACCAGCTCCACCTGTTACAAGTATTCTTTTTTTATCCATAGGTATAATATCCTTTCATTGATTTTTATAAACGCTTAAAAGGATAAAATAATCATCCCTGACTATCTCAATAAAGTTTAAATTCAACGGCTTTAATAATTCCACCGAGCTTACAGGTGTTATTGATTTCTGGGAAAGCCCGATCTTTTAACATCTCTTTCCATCTCCCAGAGGAATAGATATTTAAAAAAAACATAGCAAAAGGAACTGAAGGCTACTATAAGACCTCTGAAACCATCAAGAAAGGCCCTCTTTATAATAAATTGCTTCAGGAAGGCACCAATAGGATGGAGAATAAGTTTTAAAAAACTGAATCGCCTGCCAATCTTCTGATAGGATTGAGCTGAAAGCATCGCATATCTTACAAGCTTTGTAAGATGGTCATGAAGATCTTTATAAGAGTAATGAAGAAGATCACCCTGAATTTTTTTTATCTTACCATCAATTTCCAGAGACTCATGTATATCATATCCTCTCCATCTTGGCATAGCGCTTTTTCTTACAAGTCTCAATTTCAAGTCTGGCTGCCAGGCATAATTTAAAGGTCTTCCAAGATATACAGTTTTTCTATTTATCAAGTAGCCATCTGCTATTGGATTACTTATGGCATCCATAATGGAGCTTTTTAGCTCCGGGGTCACAATCTCATCACAATCAAGTGAAAGTATCCATTCCTGGGTGCATTTCTGAAGGGCTGAGTTCTTCTGGCCTACATAACCCTTCCAGTCCTCTTCAAAGACTACTGCACCAAAATCTTGTGCTATCTCTCTTGTTCTATCAGTAGAATGTGAATCCACCACTATTATTTCAGAGGCAATGTCCCTGATACTCTCAAGGGTTTTTTTAATATCCTTTTCCTCATTAAATGAGATGATTGCAATTGAGAGAGGATAATTATTACCAGGATTCCTGACAGGGGCAGTATTTACTGCTTTCAGCTCTGGTTTCATAAAAATTATTCTAACACATCCTAAAATTATTTAGTATAATTAAGGCTATGAAAATCCTTGAGATTAATACTGAAAGGACATGGCGGGGTGGAGAGAGGCAGACCCTTTATACAGTTGAGGGACTTCGAGATAAGGGTATTAATGTAGAGCTTCTCTGCCTGAATAATTATCCTCTTTATAGGAGGGCAATTAAAAAAGGGGGCATGGTCCATGGTGTCAAGGATAATCTGCGGGCACTTTTATTTCTGTTAAAAAATGGAAAAAACTTTGATATCCTTCACTGCCAGACAGCTAAGGCACAGACACTTGCCATAATCTCAAAACCATTTCATGGAAGGCCTGTAGTCTATACAAGAAGGGTTGATTTCAGACCTTCAGGAATCCTCACAAGGCTTAAGTATAGATTCACTGATAGGGTCATTGCTATATCTCAAAAGATAAGACAGATACTTAAAGACCTGAAACCTTCAGAAGAGATAGAAGTAATACCGGATTGTGTGCGGGAAAGGGAACTTGACAGAGAGAGGGCCTTTAAACTAAAGACAGCCCTCAATATAAGAGATAAAAAAATCTTAGCTACCATGGCAGCACTTGATCCCCATAAAGATCCCTTTACTATGGTAGAGACCATAAGATTGCTTTCTCAAAAAAGAAAGGACTTTGTCTTTCTCCATTTTGGAGAAGGCGAATTAAAAAGAGAATTAGAAAACAGGATAAAGGCCTATGCCCTCGAGGACAGATATTTTCTAATGGGCTTTCATGAAGATGTAGAGGACTATTTTTCTATTATAGATATATTTGTCATGAGCTCATCAGAGGAAGGGCTTGGCAGTGTTGTGCTTGACGCCTTTCTTTATAAGGTACCTGTTGTCTCCACTGATGCTGGTGGACTGAAGGAGACAGTTGAGGGAAGAGGCATCACCTGCCCGGTAAGAGATGCTAACTGTTTAGCAAATGCTATAGAAAGACTGATGGATAATGAAGACCTGAGAAAGGAGCTTACTGAAAAGGCTTACAGAGATGTAAAATATCTCTACTCAATTGAAAGAATGACTGAAGATTATCTTAAGATATTTGAGAGCATCCTTAGTGGTAGAAGTAACTTTTCAGGAAGAATAAATGATTAAAAGACTTACCCTGGTATCTATAACCATAATCCTCTATCTCATTGCCTTTATCAATTTTAAATCTTCCCCTTTTTTAAAAGGGATGAAAAAGGAGATTTTACCTGAACTGCTGGAGCACTGCTCATCTAACAAAGAGTTATTCAAAGAAGACTTCATTAATAATGAATCCCCTGATGCCATCAGCCATGTCTCATCCATTGCACCTCTGGATAAAGATAGACTTATTGCTGTCTGGTACGCTGGTTCAAGAGAAGGGGCAAAGGATGTAGCAATCTTCATGGCCATTTATAATGAGAAAACTGGCTTATGGACTGAACCTCTCAAACTTATAGACCGGAAGATAGCCTCAGAAGAACTCAGAAGATATGTAAAAAAAGTTGGTAATCCAATGCTCATGCGGGATTCTTCTGGAAGGATCTGGCTCTTTTACTCATCAGTAATTGCAGGTGGGTGGTCAGGAAGTTCGATAAATTACAAGACCACCACTGATGGTATTTTCTGGACAGAGAGTAAAAAACTTTTATTAAGCCCCTTTTTAAATCTAACCCACAATGTAAAAAATGATGGCATAAACCTCAATGATGGAACCTTCGTCATACCAGCTTATAGTGAACTTTTTAACAAAACCTCTTCCATTATATGGATTGATGAAGGAAATGTTAAGATTGAAAAGATTTCAGAGGGTACTGGCATTATACAACCTGTGCTACTGCCTGATGGAAGACATAGGATACTCATGTTCTTCAGGAATACTCAAAAGAAGGAAAGGAGATTTATACCATCAATAGAACTTGATTTAATAAATAAGACCTTCACGCCAGTTAAATACACAGAACTACCAAATCCTGACTCAGGTTTTGACATGATAAGGACAGAAGATGGCTCAATCCTTGCAGTAATAAATAATTCCTTCCAAAATAGGGAAAATCTCTCCTTATTTATATCGCAGGATAATGGGGCATCCTGGAGGCTCATAAAGGTCCTTGAACACCATCAGGGGAAAGAATATTCCTACCCCTCCATTACAAAAAGCCTGAAGGGGTTTTATCACATAACATATACCTATGAAAGAAAGAGGATAAAACATGTAATGTTCAATGAAATATGGCTTGAAAAACAAAAGACAGAAAATAGAAATCAGAAGATTGAAAATATAAGGCAGATGGCAGTGGTCAGAAAACAGACAAGGGGTCCCCAAAAAATCGTAAGATTTTTTGGGGCACAAGAGACAAGGGGTCCTAAAAAAATCGTACGATTTTTGGGGGCACAAGAGATAGAAGGCAGACAACAGAAAGACGGAATATTGAGCCTTAGTTTTATGCCCGGCATTCAATTCCTGATTTTATGGACGGGTTGTTTCCTTATTATATTAGTTTTAATCAAATATCTTATTAAAATATCAGGACTCAAGGGTAGGACTCCTTTTATCATTACGCTCGTCAGCTCAATAATTCTGTCATTCCTTCCCTTGGGTAAACTTTCCCTGACAGACCTTATTCTTTCAATAAATCCATGGTTTTCAGTGGGAAGTATTGTATTTTTGTTGTATTTCCTCTTTCCAAAAATAAAGTGCTACAGTGCTACAGTCGCACTGTCGCACAGTCGCACTGTCGCACTATCTCTATGGACATTTTTAATCTCTATGTTCCTTTTCCTGAGTATCTATGATTTTGTGGCTCTTGATATTTATAGTTACGGCTATAACTTCTCTGTTTTTGCTCCAGTGCTTTTCTTGCTGAACATGATACTTGCCATATCAGGGAATCCTTTATCCCTTGTATTTAATCTGTATATCTTAAGTTTTATTTCAGGTCTCATTCCCTCACAAAACATATTTGATGCCATTACAGATGGCCTTGCCTTTATCCTTTCTACAGGGTTTCTCCTGTCAGGTATCTTGAAAAGAGGTATTTCAGGCCTGTATAAAAGATTATCCCTGTAAAACTCTCCATCCCCTGAGGCCTCTGGCAATATCAACAAAATAAGTAAGAGGGAACAGTAGATGCTCTTCATTTTGCTTTTATTTTATCCAGGGAAATCTTATTAAGGCAATCTTGATCCATGCAGTAGTGGCAAGGAATCCCTTAAGGAAAAGGGATTTAAGATATTTAATGACAGGTCTGCAAAGACGGCATGATAAAAAAAACACCCGGTCTTGACATTTCATATAAACATATGTAAATATATTTATATGAACCAGGCATTAAAACTCATGAAGCTCTTTTCAGACCCCTTGAGGCTGAGAATATTTATGTTAGTTTCAAAAAAGGAATTATGTGTATGTCAGATAATGGCAATAACAGGAGCATCCCAGCCACTGGTATCAAGGGACTTAGGGCTTTTAAGGGATGCAAGTCTTGTTTCTGCCAGGCGTGAGGGGAAATTACTCTTTTACAGGTTGTCAGAAGACCTGACAACCCTTCAGAGAAAATTTGTAAATACTTTAACAGAGATACTGAAGGATGATCCCCAGATTATTGCAGACAGGCAGAGGATTGTGAAATGTGAAGAATTCCAGAAGAAAACAGGAAGGTGCGATATGAAGGCATTAAAGAGATTTATGAAGGAGGTGCATGGATGAGAGGATATAAGATACAGGACACTGAAGGTGCATCGGTACCACCATCACTTATCATTATATCAACAATTATATATAGTGTAATGATAATTACCTTTTTTATACCTCTATACCCCGGGCCATTGATGGCAGAAGAAAGGGCATACAGCCTTAAGGAGGCAATTGAGATAGCCCTTAAAGACAATCCAGAACTCAGGGCAGGTAGTATGAATCTCAGGGCAACTGAAGAGGACATCTCTATTGCGAGGAGTTATCTTTTGCCACAGCTAAGGATAGAAGAAAGATTTATGAGAACGGACAATCCTGCTTATGTATTTTCAACAAAGATAAATCAGGAAAGGTTTACCATTGATGACCTCATGGGTGCTCCAGGGACATTCAACAATCCTCAGCCAGTAAGTAATTTTCAGACGGTTTTAAGTATTGAGATGCCAGTTTATATGAGAAAGGCGTGGATAGGTCTTGATATATCAAAAAAACAATTTGAGACAGTAAATATTGAATTTGAGAGGAAAAAAGAAGAGGTTACCTTTGAGGTAATCAGGGCATATCTTTCAGTTCGGACAGCAAAGGAATATCTCAATGTAGCAAGACTCGGTCTTGAAAATGCAGAGGAACACCTGAGGATTGCTAAGAAAAGGTCAGAGGCAGGCCTGGGGCTACAGTCTGATGTGTTGAGGGCAGAGGTTGGGGTTGCTGAGGCAAAGGCAAGGCTTGTTTCCGCAGAGAAGAATCTTTTAGTTGCAAAAAGGGCATTAGGGTTGCTTATGGGAATTGATGAGCCTGTGGAGATAAAGGATCAGATAGATTTTAAATTTGAACTTCTTGATGAAGGATATTACATTGAGAGGGCACTTCAGGGAAAAGAGATAAAGGCAATGGAATTAAGGTATGAGAATGCAAAGAAGATGCTGAGCCTTGAGAGGTCTGATTATATACCCCAGCTTGGTATCGGTGCCCAGTATGAGCTTGATGATCCTGATACTCCCTTTGGTTCAGAAGGAAAGAGCTGGCAGGTAATGGCCTTTCTGAGATGGGATTTATTCAGTGGTGGAAGGACTCAGGCAGGTTCAAAAAAGGCTGAATACAGATTAAAAGAAGCTGGAGAATATCTTGAGGGGTTAAAGAAATCCCTGAGGTTCAGGGTTCATGAGGCCTATAGCTCAGTTTTTGAGGCAAAGGCACATCTTGAACTTGCACGATCAGGGCTTCAGGCTGCTGAGGAAGGAAGAAGGCTCATAAAGATAAGGTATGAAAACAACCTTGCAAAGATAGTTGACCTTCTTGATAGTCAGACAGCCCTTGATAATGCAAGGGCACAGGTGGTGCATAAAGAAGGTGCCTTTTATGAGGCAATGGTTAGACTCCTCTTTGTAAGTAATATGATGGAAGAATTTATAAAAAATTAAGGAGGCAATATGAAAAAGGCATTAACCATACTTTTATCATTAATATCAATTATTGCACTGATCTCCTGTTCAAAAAAGGAAAAGGCTGTCCAAACAGAGGCCCCTCATATTTCGGACATAGAACTTACAGAGGTAAAGCCCCTCACCATAGATGATATATATGAGGTCTCTGGAACTATCAGGGCAAGGACAATTTCAACAGTATCATCAAGGATAATGGGTGAGGTTACTGGGCTCTATGTAATTGAAGGAGACAAGGTAAGGCAGGGACAACTACTCTTAACCATTGATGACAGGGACTACAGAGAACGCCTTGCACAGGCAGAGGAGGCCTATCAGGAGGCACTCAGGGCCCTTGAAAGTGCAAGACAGAATAAAAAACTTGCTGATATTACCTACGAAAGATACAAAAGGCTCTATGATGAAAAGGCACTTACACAGCAGGAACTTGACCAGATAGAGACCCAGAAGGAAATTGCTGGTCTTGAACTTGAAAGAACTGAGGCAATGCTGAGGAGGGCAAAGGCAGGCCTTGAAGAGGCAAGGCTCATGCATGGATATACAAGGGTGGTATCACCTCTCAACGGTATTGTGACCGAAAAAAAGGTAGAGACAGGCAATATGGTCATGCCTGGGACACCTTTATTTACTATTGAAGACAGTGAGAATTACAGACTTGAGGTCTATCTTGATGAAAGATTCTCAGGGAAGGTACGGAAGGGCACGAAGATCCCTGTTTATATAGAGTCAAGGGCAGAGGCACTTGAAGGAAGGATAGCAGAGATAGTACCCTCTGTAGATCCCCTTACAAGGAGCTTCCTTGTAAAGATAGATCTTAATTCAAAAAAGGACTTGCGGACAGGCCTTTATGGTAAGGCAAGGTTCATAACCGGCAAAAAAACAGGGATACTTATTCCTGAAAAATCTATAGTCAAAAGAGGTCAGCTTACCGGAGTATATGTGGTTGACAATAATGGAGTGATCTCCTACAGGATTGTCAGGACAGGTTCTTCCTATCCTGAAAAGGCAATGGTGGAGATACTTTCAGGTCTCAATCCCGGTGAGAGGATTGTAACAGGTGGTATTGAGAAGGTTATCGAGGGTGGAATTTATAAAAATAGATAGCAGGAGGAGCTAAATGCAAGGGATAGGAATATCAGGTTCAATAGCAAAGGCATTTATAAAATCCAAGCTCACACCTATTCTGGTGATTGCTGCCCTCCTCTCAGGTGTTTTTGCACTCATAGCAACACCAAGGGAAGAGGAGCCCCAGATAGTTGTTCCAATGATAGATATATTTGTAACCTATCCAGGTGCTGGAGCAAAGGAGGTTGAAGAAAGGGTCACAAGACCAATGGAGAAGTTCCTCTATGAGATAAAAGGGGTGGAGTATGTCTATTCAATAGCAAGACCGGGTATGAACCTCACAATAGTAAGATTCTATGTGGGTCACGATATGGAAGATGCCATAGTAAAGGTCTATAACAAACTCATGTCCCATTATGACCTTATATCACCCGGAGTATCCCAGCCCCTTGTAAAACCAAAGTCCATTGATGATGTGCCTATACTTTCCTATACACTCTGGTCTGACAAATACAGCTCCTATGAATTAAGGCGAATTGCCCAGGAGCTATGCACGGAGATAAAAAAAGACAGTGATGTATCAGAAACACATATCATAGGTGGTCAGAAAAGACAGATAAGGCTTGTCCTGAATCCGTCAAGACTGAGGGCCTATAATCTATCAGCACTTCAGATAATGCAATCCATTCAGGGTTCAAATGTGGTGATCCCATCAGGCTCAATGCAGAGTGAAAATAAGGAGGTCCTTGTTGAGACAGGTGGATTTTTGAGGACTGCTGAGGAGATAGGAAACCTTGTAATTGGCATATACAATGGAAGGCCTGTTTATTTAAAAAATATTGCAGATATAGTTGATGGACCTGCTGAACCAGACAGTTATGTCTTTACAGGATTCGGTCCCCAGATACACAAAAAGTCTGAAGGCTTGAGATTAAAACCTGAAGACTCCCACAGGCTTTATGAATCAGTAACCATTGCCATAGCAAAAAAGAAAGGTACAAATGCCACTGTTATTGCAAAAAGGATTGAAAAGAAGATTCAAGACCTTAGAGGCAAACTTATTCCCCTTAATCTTAATATCCTTGAGACCAGAAACTATGGTGAAACAGCAAAGGAGAAGTCTGATGAGCTTCTTGAACATATCCTGATAGCAACATTCTCTGTGGTGCTTCTTATAGCCCTTACCCTTGGTTGGAGAGAGGCAGTAGTAGTTGCAGTTGCTGTGCCTGTTACACTTGCGCTGACATTATTAATAAATTATCTCTATGGTTACACCTTAAACAGGGTTACTCTCTTTGCACTTATATTCTCCATAGGAATCCTTGTTGATGATGCCATAGTAGTGGTTGAGAATATCCACAGACACTTTAAACTTCACAGGATAAGTCCACTCACAGCAGTACTTGCTGTGGATGAGGTTGGTAATCCAACTATACTTGCCACCTTCACTGTTATTGCAGCACTGCTTCCAAT